>NZ_CP109150.1:304889-609779 GCF_035920365.1 Micromonospora sp. NBC_01740
CCGTGCTCGGCGTGGACGTCACGACGTGGCGGCAGCCGCGCAGCACCGACGGGCAGGTCCGCGAGCTGGAGCAGCGGACCCGGGAACTGGCCGACGCGCTGGCCGAGGTCGACGACGCGAGCGAGGTCGAGACGCAGCGGGGGCAGTTCCTCACCCGGCTGGCCGACCGGGCCGGCGGCACGTACGCCCGCGCGCTGGCCTCCGGCGACGCCGCCCCGACCGACGTGGCCACCTTCGCCGACTCGGTCGCCGGTCAGCTCGCCGATTCCCAGCGCCGCCGTCGCGCGCTGGCCCGGCAGCGTACCGACCTGACCGAGGAGCTGGCGGCCGTCGAGCGGCAACTGGACGCCACGCGCGGCAAGCGGAGACCGGACCAGCTGGTCGCCGAGGTGACAGTGTCGGTCGACGCCGACGACGACGAGCTGGACCTGGAGCTGAGCTACCTGATCGACGGGGCCCGCTGGCAGCCCTCCTACGACCTGCGGCTGGTCGACGACACCATGACCGTCACCTGGTTCGGGCTGGTCAGCCAGGACACCGGCGAGGACTGGCCGGAGTGCGTGCTCGAACTCTCGACGGCCCGGCCGGCGGCGGCGACCCGCGTACCCGAACTGACGCCCTGGTATCTCGACCGGCTGCGGCCGGTGCCGCCGCCGATGCCGAAGGCGGCCAGCTTCGGCGCGATGCCGGCCCCCGCGGCGCCCGCCGGTCCGCCCGCCGGGGCCGTGGCCCGGTCCGGCGCGCCGCGCCCCGAGATGCGCGAGAGCGTGGCCACCGTCGAGCAGGGGGTCACGGCGGCCACCTACCGGCCGGCCCGCCCGGTCGCGGTGCCGGCGGACGGCAGCGCCCACCGGGCCACCATCGCCGTGCTGGAGCTGCCGGCCCGGCTGGACCACGTGACCGTGCCGGTCCGCGCGACCGAGGCGCACCTGCGTGCGACGATCCGCAACACCTCGGCGCACACGCTGCTCCCCGGGCCGGCGGCGGTCTTCCACGGCGCCGACTTCGTCGCGGCCACCCGGCTGCCGGTGTGGGCGCCCGGTGAGGAGACCGAGCTGGCGCTCGGCGTGGACGACCGGGTCCGGGTGGAACGGAAGCTGGGCCGGCGCGCCGACACCCGGGCCACGCTCGGCTCGACCCGGCGGCGGGACGTGGAGTACCGGATCAGCGTGGCAAACCACACGCCCCGGCCGGCGAGCGTCGAGGTGCGCGACCAGCTGCCGGTGTCCCGGGACGAGGCGGTGGTCGTGCGGGAGTCCACCCTCGTCCCGCCCCCGGCCGAGCGCACCGAGTTGGGCGAGCTGACCTGGCGGCTCCGGCTCGGGCCGGGCGAGAGCGGCGAGATCGCCATGGGTTTCCGGGTCGAGATCGCCAAGGGGGTCGAGCTGGCCGGCTGGCGGGAGTGACCGGCCGTCCGCCGGGGCGCGGCGGACGGCCGTCGACGTGGCGGCCGGGTCAGAGGCCGCGACCCCGGCAGAGGCGGATCCACCGGTAGCCGTGGCCGGCCACCTTGAGCCGGTCCAGCTTGCCCACGTCGCCGTAGTTGCGGTCGGCGAGGACGTCGATGGGCAGGTCCGCCTCCGGCTCCAGCATGCTCAGGTCCACCTCGGCGTCGGTGGTGCCGAGGTTGTGCACGAAGACCATCGTGCCGGTGCGCCCGTCGGCCCGGTGCGCCAGCACGCCCGGCGGCATCGCCACGTCGATGTGGGTGGTCGAGCCCGAGCCCACCTCGGGGGCCTCGCGCAGCGTACGGATCATCCGCTCGAACCAGGCGAGCAGCGACTTCTGGTCGCTGCGCTGGACGGTCACGTTGACCTTCTCGTAGCTGTACTCGCCCTTGTCGATCACCGGTCGGACGAGCTTCTCCGGGTCGGCCGTGGAGAAGCCGGCGTTCGGCTGGTACGACCACTGCATCGGGGTGCGGATCGCCTCCCGGCCGGGCAGCGACAGGTCCTCCCCCATGCCGATCTCCTCGCCGTAGCGCAGCACCGGCGTGCCGCGCAGCGAGAACTGCAACGCGTACGCCAGCTCGATGCGGCGGCGGTCGTTGCCGAGCATCGGGGCGAGCCGGCGGCGGATGCCCCGGTCGTAGATGCGCATGTTCTCGTCGGGGCCGAACTCCGCGTACACCTGGTTGCGCTGCTCGGCGGTGAGCCGGGAGAGGTCGATCTCGTCGTGGTTACGCAGGAAGGTGGCCCACTGGCCGCCCTCGGGCAGCGCCGGGGTGTCCCGCAGCGCCTCGATGATCGGCTCCGGGTCCTGCCGCGCCAGGGCCAGCATCAGGCGCCCGTTGAGCATGAAGTCGAAGAGCATGTGCAGGCGGTTGCCCGAGCCGCCGCTGTCGGCGAAGAAGGTCGGCAGCTGGTCGGGCTCGACGTTGGCCTCGGCGAGCAGGACGGCGTCGCCCCGGCGCCACTGCACGTGCTGGCGCAGCTCGGTGAGGAACTCGAAGTCCTTCGGCGAGTTCGGGTTGCCCGGCTCGGTCAGCTCGATGATGAACGGCACCGCGTCCATCCGGAAGCCGGAGACGCCGAGCTGGAGCCAGAACGAGACGATCTTCTTGATCTCCTCGCGGACCGCGGGGTTCGTGAAGTTCAGGTCCGGCTGGAACTTGTAGAACCGGTGGTAGTACCAGGCCTTGGCGGTCCGGTCGTAGCTCCACGTCTCGTGCTGCTCGCCGGGGAAGACCATGCCCTGGTGCCGGTCGGCCGGCTCGTGGTCGGCCCAGACGTACCAGTCCCGGTACGGCGAGTCCGGCGAGGAGCGGGCGGACTGGAACCACGGGTGCTCGTTCGACGTGTGGTTGACCACCAGGTCGATGATGATCCGGATGCCGCGGTTCTGCGCCTGGTGCAGCAGTTCCGCGAAGTCGCCGAGGGTGCCGAAGCGCGGGTCGATGTTGTAGAAGTCGGTCGCGTCGTACCCGTCGTCGCGGTTGGGCGACGGGTGGATGGGATGCAGCCAGAGGCAGGTCACGCCCAGCCGGGCGAGGTAGTCCAGCCGGCCGATGAGCCCCCGGATGTCACCGACCCCGTCGCCGTCGGAGTCCGCGTACGTGTCGATGTCGAGGCAGTAGACGACCGCCTCCGAGTACCACCTGTCAGCCATGCCGGGCTAATGTCTCCGATCCCGGCTGCCCGCAAACACCGGGGCCCGGCGCTCCGAGTTCCTCGGTGGGCCGGCCGGAGGGTCGGCGGCGCGCCGGCCGGGCGGTGCGGGCACGACCTCGCCCGCGGCGCCCGGCCGGCGGGCGCGGCCCGTCAGGTGGCGATGTCGACGTCGCCGACCTGCCCGCCGCCGGCCATCGTCAGCCACCCGGCGTGGATGCCCTGCTTGGCGAAGAAGTTCCCGCCGCCGACGAACGCGAACCAGTCGTCGCCGCCGACCGCGACGTCGCTGACCTGTCCACCCTCGGCCAGGGTGAGCCACCCGCCCTGGATGCCGTCCTTGGCGTAGAAGTTGCCGCCCTGCACCCAACCGATCCGGTTACCGGACAGCACCACCCTCGTCGCCCCACCCGAGTTCACCGCCTGCCACGACGAGTACGCGCCATCCTTCGCGTACAGCACCCCCGCCGAGTTCACGAACGCAAACCGGTCACCACTGACCGCGATGTCCCGCACCTGCCCGCCCCCAGCCAGCGTCAACCACTGCCCGTAGACACCCTCCTTGACGTAGAAGTTGCCGCCCTGCACCCAACCGATCCGGTTACCGGACAGCACCACCCTCGTCGCCCCACCCGAGTTCACCGCCTGCCACGACGAGTACGCGCCATCCTTCGCGTACAGCACCCCCGCCGAGTTCACGAACGCAAACCGGTCACCACTGACCGCGATGTCCCGCACCTGCCCGCCCCCAGCCAGCGTCAACCACTGCCCGTACACACCGTCCTTGACGTAGAAGTTGCCGCCCTGCACCCAACCGATCCAGTTGCCGGAGAGCACCACCTTCGTCGCCCCACCCGAGTTGACCGCCTGCCACGACGAGTACGCGCCATCCTTCGCGAACAGCACCCCCGCCGAGTTCACGAACGCGAACCGGTCGGGAGCGGCCCCGGCCGGCGTCAGGTCCGGGAACGGAAGGTTGATCGGCGCGCCCTTGGTCACCGTGGCGCCGCAGGCGTACGCCGGGGCGATGTTGTGGACCGCGCCGTTGCGGCGGATCTCGAAGTGCAGGTGCGGGCCGGTCGAGTTGCCGGTGCTGCCGACGTACCCGAGCACCTGCCCCTGCCCGACCTGCTGCCCGAGCGCGACCGCGGCCGGCTGCGCCATGTGCAGGTAGCGGGTCTGGTAGCCGCTGGCGTGCGAGAGCGTCACCATGTTGCCCCCGCCGGAGGTCCAACCGGCGAACGCGACCGTGCCCGGATAGGCGGCCCCGATCGCCGTCCCACCGTTCCCCGCGACGTCCACCCCGTAGTGGTCGCTGTCGGTGGCGCCGCACCTGTTCGACAACACCCCCGTGACCCGCCCACCCACCGGCTGGATCATGGCCCCGGTCTGCGCGGCCGCCGGCTGCGCCGGCACGAGCACAAGTCCGCACAGGACCGCCGCGGCCACCGTGAGCGCCCGCAGCCGCCTACCCGCTGTCTCCTTGGTCACGCCATGCCTCGCGATCTCATCGGCATCGATACAACTGCGGAGACAAGATAGACGAGGCAGTCGTCGGCGTCCTCCCCGCGCCCGTGCTGCGACGGCGAGGACGCCCGGGCCGGGGCCGTCAGGTGTTGACCGGACGGCGGGCGATCAGGCGTACGTGGGTGACGGGCCAGTCCAGCGGTTCGCCGGCCGGGGTGCTGAGGGCGGCCACCGGGGCGAGGCGGTTGGTGACGATCCAGTCGTTGCGGGACGTCGCGCTCGCTGGGTCGATCTCGAACCCGACGTCGGTGAGCAACGACTTCCAGTCGGCGTACTCCAGGCCGCAGAACTGTTCCTGGGTCTCCGACAGCCAGTTGTCGGTGTAGTCCTTGCGGGTGAGGAAGTCCATCGCCGCGCCGAGGGTCAGCTCGACCACGCCGTCCGCCCCGTCCACCGGGCGGTACGCGAACGGGAACCGGTAGTCGACCGCGAACTGGTCCAGCCGGGCCCGGGTCGACAGCGCGTCGACGTACGCCGTCACCTCACCGGGCGGCAGGGCCGCCAGGTCGGTACGCGGCGCGGGCGGGTTGACGCCGTCCGTCGTGGTCAGGCGCAGGTGCACCGTCCGGTCCCGGCCGTCCGGCCCGCACACGTCGCTGTTGATCCACACCCCGCCCGGCACGGTGTGGTCGTAGAGGGCCTGCACGAACCGGCGCAGCGAGGCCATCCGCTCGCCGTACGACCAGATCTCGTGGGTCAGCGCGAAGGTCATCGTGGTGTCCACCGAGCGCGGCGCGAACACCGCCCCGCCGAGCACGTTGCGCCGGTAGAAGAAGACGTTCGGGTTGGCGAAGACGCCCTGCGCCTTCTTGTGGACGCACTCCTCGAACAGGTGCCGGGCCACCTCGACGCCGATCAGGTCACTCTCCCGCAGGGCCGGCTCCCGGTCGGCCAGCTCCAGGACGGCGCCCGCGCCGCAGCCGACGTCGACGATCCGCCCCGGTCGCACGTGCTCGCGCACCGCGTCCCACTTGCGCTGCGCGGCGTCGCTGAACGCCTCGGCGTACGTCCGGTAGTCGCGGGTGGCGGTCAGTCCGCCCTCGTCGCCGACCACCGGGTCGTTCACCACGGAGCGGACCAGGTCGTCGAGCCGGTAGCGGCGGTACACGTCGACGGTGGCCGGATGGGTGAGGTCCCGCCACGACGGGTCGTCGTCGGCCAGGCGCAGCAGGACGTCCCACGGCCGGACCGGTGTCGGCTCGACGTCGGCCTCCACCCCGGCGATCCGGAAACCGAGCCGTTCGTACATCGCGGCGACCTCCGGCGTCGAGCAGGCGACCACCGTGTCCGCCGGGGTCAGCTCCAACCCGGTGGACGCCGCGACGGTCTTCAGGGTCACCTCGGCGAACCTGTCGGTCGGTACGGTGTCGAACACCGGCACCACCACCGACCGGAGCCCGGCGAGCACGCTGAACCGTTCGATCGCCGCCTCCCGCCGGTGGTACGGGACCGGGTTGCGCCGGGTGTTCTCGTGGTTGGCCGAGGTGACCGCCCACACCACGGTCGCGCCGCCGGCGTCGTCGCTTCCGGTCGTGCCGCCCGCGTCCTCGCTCCCGGTCGCGCCGTCACCGTCGGCGAGGGGGTCGTCGCCCCGCGCCGCGAGCTGGCGGAGGTACCCGGCCTGGAAGCGGGTCAACAGGTGGTGGCGGCCGGGAAAGAGCAGGTAGCGGGGCATGGCACGTTCCTAGCCGATGCCCCGCGTGCGGTGCGCGGCAGGGGTGGGTGGCGCCGACCGGCGGGGGGGCCGGGAGCCGTCGGCGAAGAACGGGGACCGCCCCCGGACCGGCCCGCCGCTACATTGGAGACATCAGCAGTCAACGATCTGGGCGCAGCCCGTCCGGAGCCGGCTCCGCGTCGCGCAGCCCGGACTGGGCCGCGGTGGGCGCGATCGCCGGTGTGGTGGCCACCGTGCTCACCCTGCTCACGTACGTGCTGCCACGGGAGCCCTCCGTGCCGCCGCCGGCCTCGGGAGCCGGAGCGGGGCCGTCACCGGGGCCCGACCCGACCACGCCCGACCGGGCCAGGCCCGACCGGACCCCGCCGGACCAGACGACCACGCCCACGGCGGACGCCACGAAGGACCACCCCGTCACCAGGACGCCGCGGCCGCCCGCCCCGGGTCGACTGCCGTCGCTGGCGCCGCTGCAACCGGCCGGCTGCGAGGAGGCGCTCGCCGTCGTCGACCGGTTCTACCGGACCTCGGGTTCGACCAGGCAGAGCCGGCAGGCCGCCGCCACGACCGCGTACCAGGGCATGATGGGCGCGAGCCTCCAGGCCGAGGGCGGCGTCCACCAGGCCACGGTGGCACTGTCGCAGGACTTCTCCGAGCTGCGCTTCATCCTGTCGGGCATGGTCGCGAGCGACTACGAGGTGGTGCAGGCCAGGACGGACCGCGACGCCCAGCACCTCCGGGACGTGTGTGACGCCGGCTGACGGCACCGCCACGCGGCCCCGGACGGTCGCCCCGGCCGGCAGCCACCCGACGCGACCGGGCCCGTGCCGGCATCCGGGTGGGCCACGGCGGTACGGTCGCCGGCATGGGTGACGCGGAGCGACCGGTCGACTGGGCCGAGGGTGAGTGGTGGAACGAGCCGGTGCGGGTCGAGAACGGGCCGGCGGGCGAGTTGCTGGTGCAGCCGGCCGAGGGCAGCGACCTGTGGCGGCACACCTCGTACGGCTTCGTCCACGATGACGCCCCGGCGCTGCTCGCGCCGCTGCCCGCCGGCGAGGCGATGGAGGTGACCTTCGTGCTCGACTACGGCGAGCAGTTCGACCAGGCCGGCGTGCTGGTGCGGGTGGACGACCGGAACTGGATCAAGGCCGGGGTGGAGGTCAGCGACGGCGAGCCGCAGGTGGGTGCCGTGGTGACCCGGGAAGTCTCCGACTGGTCGGTCGCCGGCGTGCCGAGGTGGGCCGGGCGGGAGGTGACCGTCCGGGTCAGCCGCGACGGGGACGCGCTCACCGTACGGGCCCGCGCCGACGACGAGCCGTGGCGGCTGGTCCGGCTCGCACCGCTGGCCCCGGACGCGGTGGCGACGGCCGGGCCGTACTGCTGCTCCCCCACCCGGGCGGGCCTGCGGATCCGGTTCACCGGCTGGCGACGCGGGCTGGCCGACGCCGCGCTGCACCCGGAGGAATGAACCCGGGTGGCCCTACTCACGGGCAGGTGTGACGGCCGGGCCGCAGGGTAGATGTCTCTGATCGGACCCGGCCGAAAGGATCGCGATGGCACTCGCCGAGAACGTCGACCCGACCGAACTCGGCGGCCTGACCGGGTGGGTGGCGGGGGTGATCGACGCCGCCGGCGCCGTCGGGGTGGCCCTGCTGGTCGCCCTGGAGAGCATCATCCCGCCGATCCCGAGCGAGATCGTGCTGGCGATGGCCGGCTACCTGGCCAGCGAGGGACGGTTCAACGTCGTCCTGGTGGGGCTCGCCGCCACCGCCGGCTCCCTGGGCGGGGCACTGGTCCTCTACTGGCTGGGCGCGGCTGCCGGCGAGGACCGGCTCAAGCGCTGGCTCGACCGGCTGCCCCTGGTCGACCTGGACGACCTGGAGAAGGCCGACCGCTGGTTCGAGCGACACGGCCGGTGGGCGGTGCTCTTCGGCCGGATGATGCCGGTGGTCCGCAGCCTGATCTCCATCCCCGCCGGGGCCAACCGGATGCCGCTGCCGGAGTTCATCGTGTTCACCACGCTGGGCAGCGGCATCTGGAACGCGCTCTTCGTCGGCCTGGGCTACGCGCTCGGCTCCCGCTGGCAGCAGATCGAGCAGTACAGCAAGTGGTTCGACTACGGCATCATCGCCGTCTTCGTCGTGATGATCGCCTGGTGGGTGATCAAGAAGACCCGTCGCCGCCGCGCCCACGCCGACGCCACCCCCTGACTCCCACCCACCCACCTCGCCCCGCCCCGCCCCGCCGCGCTCCGCCGCGCCCCGCCGATCATGCAGTTGTGGTGCCGGAAGTGACCACATACGCGGCTTATACGGACCACCACAACTGCATGATCGACCCTGTCGGGCGGTTCACGCGGGTGGAGGGGCGGGGAGGGGCGGGGTCAGGAGGGGCGGGGAGGGGTCAGGGGAGGGTGTCCAGGTGGGGGGCCACCGTGCGGGCGAAGGTGTTGCCGTTGCTCACGTCCCAGTTGACCGACCAGGTCATCGCGCCGCGGATGCCCGGGTAGGTGCGCGGCGGGCGGAAGCTGCCGCAGTTGGTGCCCCGGGCCAGGCAGTCCAGCGCCGCGTTGACCACGCTGGGCGCGACGATGCCGCCGCCGGCCGCCCCGGGACCGGCCGGCAGCCCGAGGCCGACCTGGTCCGGGCGCAGGCCGGCCTCCAGTTGGATGCAGGCCAGCGCGACGATGAAGTTCACCGTCCCCTGGGCGTACGCGGCGTTGCGGTCGCAGCCCAGCATCGCCCCCGAGTTGTAGAACTGGGTGTTCACGACGGTGAGGATGTCCTTGATGTCGAGCGCCAGCTTGAAGTAGCTGCTGGCCGGGGACTGCATGTCGATGGTCTGCGGGGCCATCGCGATGATCAGTCCGGCGCCCACCTTGGCCCGCAGCGAGCGCAGCGCCTGGGCCATGTAGGTCGGGTTGAGCCCGTTCTCCAGGTCGATGTCGACGCCGTCGAAGCCGTACCGCTGGATCAGCGCGTGGACGCTGTCGCTGAACGCGGCGGCGGAGGCGGCGTCGTTGACCGCCACCCGGCCGGTCTCGCCGCCGACGGAGATGATCACCTTCTTGCCCCGGGACTGGAGGGTCCGCACGTCGGCGGAGAAGTCGGCGTCGGTGTAGCCGCCGAGGGCGGTGGACAGGCCGGGGTCGATGGCGAAGGCGACCGCGCCGGGGGTGGCGGTGGCATCGGCGAAGGCGACCGCGACGACGTCGTACTCGGCCGGCACGTCACGCAGCCGCAGCTCGACGGCCGGGTTGTCGAAGTTGTGCCAGTACCCGGTGAGGATGTGCTTCGGCAGGCCGGTGTTCGGCGGCGAGCTCGTCGGGGGCGGGGTGGTCGGCGGCGGGGTGGTCGGGGGTGCCGTCGTCGGCGGTGCGGTGGTGGGCGGCGCGGTGGTGGGGCTGGTGCCGCCACCGCACGCCGTGCCGTTGAGCTGGCAGTTGGTGGGCGAGCCCGGCCCGGCGCCCAGGAAGCCGAACGAGACCGAGGCGCCCGGGGCGAGGCGACCGTTCCAGGACCGGTTGGTGAAGGTGTGCCGCTGACCCGACGAGGTCAGCAGCGCGTCCCAGTAGCTGCCGAGAGTGGTGCCGGCCGGCAGGTCGAAGGCGACGGTCCAGCCGTCGACCGTGGACCCGCCGCCGTTCGTGATCGTGTACTTCCCCTCCCAGCCCGATCCCCAGTCGGACGTCTTGACGAAGCTCGCGGTCACCCCGGCGGCGAAGGCGGGCATCGCCACCCACACCGCGCCAAGCGCCGCCACCACCGCTGTGACCAGCGAGAACACCAGAGATCTAGATCTTTTCACGACACCCTCCACGCCCGGACGCCATCCACCGGCATCGACATTGACGCCTATTATTAGGAGTGTTAACTGTTTCTGTCCAGAGCAGGCCGACGGGAGCCCCCGGCAACGGCCGGGGGCTCCACGGGACTCAGCGGACAGGAGCAGGCTCAGCGGGCTCGGGGAAGCAGCGGGATCAGCGAGCTCCAGCAAGCCCAGCCGGCCCCAGCGGGCCGAGCAGGCTCAGCGGCGGAAGGTGAACCAGTTGACGTTGACGAAGTCGGCGGGCTGCCCGCTGCTGAAGGTCAGGTAGACCGTCCGGCGACCGGTCGGGCCGGCGACGTTGCCGGGAACCGAACGCCAGCTCTGCCAGCCGCCGGTGTTCCCGATCGCGAAGCTGCCGATCGTCGGGCCGGTCGGGCTGTCCAGCCGCACCTCCACCAGGCCGCTGACCCCGCCCGCCGCGCCGGACGCGACCCGGGCGACGAAGTCGCGTGGCGGGCTGGCCCCGAACTCGACGTTGTCGAACCGCACCCAGTCGCCGTTGCGCAGCGCGCCGATGTTCTGCCCGCCCTCGGCGCACGCCTCGACGAGCACCCCGTTCTGCCCGTTGAACGACTCCGCCTGGATCGTCGCGTACGCGTCGCGCACCCCACCGGGCGGCGGCGTCGTCGGCGGCGGGGTCGTGGGCGGAGGCGTGGTGCCGCCACCCCGGCTGTACACCGCCACGTAGTCGACAAGCATCGGACGGCCGGGGACGGTGGCGGCGGTCGGCGTGGCGCCACCGGCCACCCCGTTCGGGAAGGCCCCGCCCATCGCCACGTTGAGCAGCAGGAAGTAGCCGGCGTGGCTGGTCATCTGCGACCAGTACGGCTCGCCGACCCGGGACTGGCTGACCGAGTGGTAGAGCTGGCCGTCGACGTACCAGCGCAGCTGCTGCGGGCTGGCCGAGGCGTCCCACTCGAACCGGTAGGTGTGGAAGGCCGACTGGCAGGTGCTGCCGGGGCAGGCCCGGGACGCGCCGATGCCGTTGAACTCGTCGCACGGCCCGCCGGGGGCCACGCCGCAGTGCAGTACGCCCCAGACCGAGTTGAGGCCGTTGACGTTCTCCATCACGTCGAACTCGCCGATGCCCGGCCAGTTCTGGTAGTTGCCCCGGTACGGCGAGCCGAGCGCCCAGAACGCCGGCCAGTAGCCGGACGCCTGGGCCCCGGTGACGTTGGGCATCTGGATGCGGCCCTCGATGGCCAGCACGCCGCCGGACGGCGGCTTGAAGTTGCTGCGCACGGTCTCGATCCGGGCTGAGGTCCAGCGCCCCGAGGCGTCGCGCAGCGGGGTGATCCGCAGATTGCCGCCGCCGTCGTGACTGACGTTGGCGGTGCTGTTGGTGTACGTCTGGATCTCCCCGGTGCCCCAGTTCGGCGGGCCGCCTGGATAGCTGGTGCCGGTGTCGATGATCCAGTTGCCGGCGGACGGCAGGGTGCCGGCCGCACCGGTGAAGTCGTCGCTCCACACCAGGCTCCAGCCGGGCGCGGGCGCCGGGACGGCGGCGTTCGCCGTCACGGTCGTGCCGACCAGTGCGGTCGCGGCGGCGGTGAGGAGGGTCAACGCCAGGGTCAGCCGGCGTCGCGGGGGCAGGGCGGCGGGCGCCGCCGGGGCAGGTGTCATTTGACGTGCCTCTCTGCGGGGAACGGGCGAGAGAGCGCTCTCTCAGGAGTTCTACGTGCCGGCTCCGCAGATGTCAACGCCCATCGATGCGGGCTGGCTCGGGGCGCGGGCGGCGCAGCACCGCCTGCTCCCCCGCCGACCAGGCGGTGGTGGTGACCAGGTAGATCACCGCCGCCAGCGGCAGCACCAGCGCCACCAGCACCGTCGTGTACGGCAGCAGCGGCAGCAGCCGGCCGAGCACGGCCGCGCCCGGCCCCTCGGTCGGCGTACCGGCCACCGTTCCCGTCGCCGCCGCCGCGCGCCGCATCCGCCGCGACGTCCACCAGGCGAGCACGAGCAGGGCCGCCAGCAGGGCGCCGAACAGCGGCAGCGCGCCGCCGACCGCCCCGTCGCCGAGGTGGTGGCCCAGCGGCACCGGCCAGGCGCTCGGCCAGCAGCCCGGTGCCGCCCTCGGCGGTGGTGAAGAGCCGGTACATCACCAGCAGGAACGGGGCCTGGAGCAGCAGCGGCAGGCAGCCGGACACCGGGCTGGCGCCGTTGGCCCGGTAGAGCGCGAACAGTTCGCCCTGCAACCGGGTGGGGTCGTCCGCGTACCGCCGCTGAAGCTCGCGGACGTCGGGGGCGAGCGCCGCGCGGCGCCGCTCCCCGCGGACCTGCATGAGGGTCAGCGGCGAGATCAGCAGCCGGACGACGACGGTGAGGGCGACGATGGCGGCGGCCGTGGCCGCGTCGCCGGCCAGCGGTTCCAGCAGGGTGGTGAACCAGGTGAGCGCGCGGCCGGCGGCGCCGACGGCGTCGTGCAGAGGTGCGAAGGCGAGCATGGGTGACCCCTCGGTCCGATTCCGGGTGCCGGTCCGGCGGGAAGGCGGGTCGCCGGACGGGCGGATGGCGGCGGAATCGGCCGCGCGGCGGTGCTACGCGGCCGAGGGGAACGGCCCGGGCGCGCGGGGACGGGGACGCCCGGCGGCGTCCGGGTCGACCTGTCGCGGCACCCGGCGGCGGCGGGCCCGGGCGCGCAGGGCGGCGGCGCGGCCGGCCCGGGGCGTGTCGACGACGCCGGCCGCGTGCGCCGCGAGCGCGACGGCGAGCAGCGCCACCGCGGCGAGCGCGGCCCCGGCGAGCAACCCGGCCGGGCGGTCGGCGAGCAGGGTCAGGTGGGCGAGGGCGTACGCCCACGTCCCCAGCACGATCCCCAGCAGCCCCGGCACGCCGACCAGCCTAGGACCCGCTGTCACGTCACCCGGCCCAGTTCCCGCAACCGGCCTCCCGCACCCGCTCTGACCTGCGCTTATGCGACAGGTCCGGGGTGGACGGAGGCGCGGCGGAAGTGGTACGACTTGGGTGCGTCGACAGCCGACGTCGGTGTGTCGTCCTTCTCGGTCGCCGGTGTGCTTCCGCGTCGTCGGGATGCCCGCGCCGACCCGGGCGGTGGGAGCGGGTCCTCCCGGTACACCGTCGGCACCGGGCGCCCGCCCGGCCGACGGGCCACCTCGACGAGGTGGCGGGCCATTCTGAGGAGCTGCCGTGCCCCACAACCGAATCCGATCGAGGCACCAGCCCTTCGAGATCGCCATCATGGCGACCGCCCCCGTGTGCGGCGTCCTCCTGATCGTCCTCGACGTCCGGCCGCAGTCGGTGGAGATGGCCATGCCGGGGCCCATCCAGGCGGGGTGGGAGTCGGGCCTCATCGTGGCCGGCGTCGCCGGGCTGCTGGGCGTGCTCTGGCCGGGCCGGCTCTCCACCGGCCTCGGGATCGAACTCGCGTCGGTGCTCGCGCTGGGCACGATCACCGGCATGTACGCCGTCGCCCTGGCGGTGGTCGCCGGCGCGCAGGGGGTCGCGGCGATGTCGTTCGTCGTCGCGGTGGCCGTCGGCTCCGGGTGGCGCGCCGTCCAGATCGCGCTCGACCTGCGCCGGCTGGCCCTGGCCGGCCAGGCCACCCAGTTCGCCGGGGTGGCCGTCGGTGGCACCTTCTCCGCCAGGGGTGGGACGTGAACGCCACGGCGCCGGCCGCCCCGCACTGGGTGCAGGTCCTGCTCTCCGTCCTCGGCGTGCTCGGGGGGACCGGCGGCCTCGCCGTCATCGCCACCGTCATCGTGCAGCGGGGCAAGTTCAAGGCGGACGCCGCCGACACCCTCACCGACGCCGCCCTCACGCTGGTGCAGCCGCTGCGCACCCGGGTCGCCGAGTTGGAGGAGGCCGCGCTGCTCACCCGGGCGCAGCTCGACTCGGCCCGCGAGCAGGAACGGCAGCTGCGGGCGACGGTCTGGGACCTGCGCCAGACCCTGGACCGGTGGCGGGAGGCCATCCTGGCCCCGGACGCCACGCTGCGCCGCGTCCGCGCCCTGGTGCGCGACGGCGAGGACCGCTGGCCACGGTGACCTGCGGGTCGCGCACGGCGTAATCCCCTCTGCGGGCGCGCGGCGGGCGACACGCCGGGGCCGCGTTTCTCCGCCTCCGCACGGTGGGTAACCACTGACCGACCCCGCGCGGACGGACCGCTGCCGGGCGCGAACGGACGGTGGTGACGATGACCGGCCAGGTGGCGGAGGCTCCGAGCGGTACGGCCGAGGGGACCGACCTGCTCACGGTGGGTGTCGAGGAGGAGTTCCTGCTCGTCGACCCGCACACCGGGGCCGCGGTGCCCGCTGTCGACCTCGTCATGGAGCAGGTGCCGCCCGAGCTGCGCGGTCAGGTGGAGCTGGAGTTCCAGACCAGCCAGATCGAGATCGGCAGCCCGCCCGGCCTGGAACTCTCCTCGATCCGGCACTCCCTCGGCGTGCTGCGGGCCGCGCTCGCCGACGCGGCCGAGCGGGCCGGCGTACGGCTGCTCGCCATCGGCACCGGGCCGGTCGACGGTCCGGTGCCCCCGGTGGTCGACAAGCCCCGCTTCGACCGGATGATCGAGCGGTTCCGCCTGTTGGTTCCCGGCCCCGGCAACAACGGCATGCACGTGCACGTCGGGGTGCCCGACCCGGAGACCGGCGTGCAGGTGCTCAACCACGTCCGGCCCTGGCTGCCGGTGCTGCACGCGGTCACCACCAACTCCCCCTTCGCCAGGGGCGAGGACACCGGGTACGCGAGCTGGCGGTCGGTGGAGTGGGAGCGCTGGCCGTCGGTGGCGCCCACCCCGTACCTGGAGTCCCACGAGCACTACGAACGGCTGATCCGGCAGTTGATCGCCAGCGGCGTGATGCTCGACGAGGGGATGCTCTACTGGTACGCCCGCCTGTCGGCCAAGTACCCGACGGTGGAGATCCGCATCGGTGACGTCTGCCCGTCGGTGGACGACGCGGTGCTCGTCGCCGCGCTGGTCCGGGCCATGGTGGCGACCGCGATGGACGACATCGCCGCCGGGCGGCCGGCCCTGCGCACCGACCACCACCTGCTGGTCGCCGCGCACTGGCGGGCGGCCCACGACGGGTTGGAGGGGGACGGCGTCGACCTGACCGACGGCGAGCTGCGGCCGGCCTGGGAGCTGTTCGACCAGCTGATCGAGCGGCTGAGCCCGGCGCTGGAACGGCACGGCGACCTCGACGAGGTGACCGGGCTCGTCGCCGGGCTGCGCCGCCACGGCAGCGGGGCGGCCCGGCAGCGGGCCGTCTTCGCGCGTACCGGCAGGCTCGTGGACGTGGTGGAGGACGTCGCGCGGCAGACCCGTGGCGCGGGCCGCTCGTGACAGGATGGTGAACGTGGCGCAACGGCTGATCGTCATCGGTGGGGACGCCGCGGGAATGGCGGCGGCGTCGCAGGCTCGACGCCGGCGGGACTGCGGCGACCTGGAGATCGTCGCCTTCGAGCGGGGGCACTTCACGTCGTACTCGGCGTGCGGCATCCCGTACTGGATCAGCGGGCTGGTGCCCGAACGGGACCAGTTGATCGCCCGCGCCCCCGAGACGTTCCGGGAGAAGTTCGACATCGACGTCCGGCTCCGGCACGAGGTGACCGCCATCGACCTCGACCGGCGCGAGGTCACCGCCCGGGACCTCGACGGCGGCGGCGAGGTCCGGGAGCGTTTCGACACCCTGATGTACGCCACCGGGGCCGTGCCCAAGAAGCCCGACTGGGCGGACACCGACGCCGGCGGGGTCTTCGGGATGCAGACCCTCGACGACGGCGCCGCGCTGCGCGACTGGCTGGACGCCGAGCCCCGGCCGCGCCGGGCGGTGGTGATCGGCGGCGGCTACATCGGCGTGGAGATGGCCGAGGCGCTGATCCAGCGCGGGCTCGCCGTCACCCTGGTCGAGCAGGCCGAGCAGCCGATGGCCACCGTGGACCCGGACATGGCCGAGCTGGTCACGGACGCGATGCGGGGCATCGGCGTCACCATCCGCACCGGCCTCGGCGTGACCGGCCTGGAGGAGACCGACGGCCGGGTGTCCGCGGTGGTCACCGCCGAGGGGCCCATCCCCACCGACGTGGTCGTCCTCGGTCTGGGCGTACGCCCCAACACGGCGCTCGCGGAGGCCGCCGGCCTGCCGCTGGGCGTCACCGGCGGGATCCGGGTCGACCGCCGGATGCGGGTGCAGGGGGTGCCGGACGTCTGGGCGGCCGGTGACTGCGTGGAGACCGTGCACCGGGTGACCGGGCTGCCGGTGCACGTGCCACTGGGCACCCACGCCAACAAGCAGGGCCGGGTCGCCGGCATCAACATCGGCGGCGGGTACGCCACCTTCGCCGGGGTGATCGGCACCGCCGTCACGAAGGTCTGCGACCTGGAGGTCGGGCGCACCGGGTTGCGCGAGAAGGACGCCGCGGCGGCGGGGTTCGAGTTCGTCTCGGTGATCGCCGAGTCGACCAACCGCGCCGGCTACTACCCGGGCGCCCGGCCGATGACGGTGAAGCTGATCGCGGAGAAGCCCAGCGGGCGGCTGCTCGGGGCGCAGATCGTGGGCTGGTCCGAGGCGGCCAAGCGAATCGACACCCTCGCGGTGGCGCTGTGGAACGGCATGACGGTGGACGACATGACCGCGCTCGACCTGGGCTACGCCCCGCCGTACGCCCCGGTCTGGGACCCGGTGCTGATCGCCGCCCGCAAGGCCGTCGACGCCCTGGCTGCCGTCGGCCGCTGAGCGTCAGGTGTGCGGAAGGGGCCCTTCCTGTCGCGCAGGCGACAGGAAGGGCCCCTTCCTTGCGTGCGGCTGTCGGGGGTGGGGGTTAGCGTGTGCCCGCTCGCGCCCCACCGGTCACGCCAGGCCGGTCGCTGACCCCCCTCGGAGGCCCCCATGCCGCAGGAGACGACCTACCTCGAACTGTCCGAAGCGGATGGTGCGCACAAGTTCTACGAGGTCGTCGTCGACGACGCCGCGTTGACCGTCCGCTACGGCCGGATCGGCGACCAGGGCCAGGTCAAGACCACGGCCTACGCCGACAACGCCAAGGCCCGCGCGGCGGCGGCGAAGAAGATCGGCGAGAAGGTCCGCAAGGGGTACGCCCCGGCCGTGCGCGGCGTGCGGCAGAAGCGCGCCGTCTCCCGGCGGCAGATCGTCAGCACCCGCTCCACCGCCCGTACCGCCCCGGTGCTGTGGCGCTACGACTCCGGCGCCCCCGCCTTCGGCATCTTCGTCGACGGGCAGAGCTGCATGGTCGGCAACGAGCGCGGGGTCATCACCACGCTCGGCCACGACGCCCGGGTGCTCGACCAGGTCCGCCTCCCCGACGGGGTGAAGTGCATCGTCGCCGACGACGCCTGGATCTACGCGGGCTGCGACGACGGCAACGTCTACGACCTGTCCGGCAAGGTGCCCCGGGTGGCCTACGAGATCGCGCCGGAGATCGACATCTACTGGTTGGACATCCACGACGGGGTGCTGGGCGTCTCCGACGCGGGCGGCGGCATCGTCGCCGTCGACCACGAGGACGAGTTCCTCTGGCGCCGGCAGGGTCGCGGCCGGTCGGCGTGGATGGTGCGCTGCGATGCCGACGCGCTCTACCACGGCCACTCCCAGGGGGTGACCAGCTACGACTGGCGGACGGGCCAGGAGCGGTGGCACACCCGTACCGGATCGGTGCTCTTCGGTTGGCAGGAGCGCGACGCGGTCTTCGCGGGCACCGGCACCCGGGAGGTGGTGCGGCTGGCGAAGGACGGCCGCGCCGAGCGCACCTACCGCTGTGACGCCCCGGTCTTCTCCTGCGCCACGGCCGAGGGCGGCCGGTTCGTCTTCGCCGGCGACAGCCAGTCCTCGATCTACTGCTTCGACGCGGCCGGCAACCGGCTGTGGAAGCTCGGCACCGGCTGCGGCTCGGCCTACTCGATGCAGTACCACGAGGATCGGCTCTACGTCGTCACCACCAGCGGCCACCTGGCCTGCATCGACGCCAGCGAGCCGGCGATCCGGGCGGCGGAGGCCGGCAGCGTGCCGGAGGTGGTCGACGTCAAGGCCCCGCCCCGGATGCCGGAGCCGGCGGCCTGGACGACGGTCGAGGTGACCAGCGACGTCGACGGCGGCGTGGTCGTGCAGTGCGTCGAGGACCGGGGACGGCTGCGGGTGCACGTGGTCTCCCCCGGTTTCCACCGGGACTGGTCCGTGCAGTTCCCGAAGGGCATCCGCGAGCCGGGCGCGCGCTACCTGGTCACCCAGGTCCGCGAGTCCGGCCGGGGCGGCTTCTACCGCGCCCACGGCGACATCCGCCGGTTGCGCTGACCGCGCTCCCTCCCCCGCCCCCTCCCCTCCGCCGCCCGCCCCTTCCCCGACGCGGTGATCAAGAGGTTTGCGTCCGGTTCGATCTCCGTTGCGGACCCGAACCTCTTGATCACCACCACCGGCGGTGGGCGGGGAATCGGTGGTGCGGGGTGGGCGGGCGCTGGTGAAGGATGGCCGGGTGGATTCCGAACTCCTGCTCCCCGACGGGCTGGGCTGGGTGCGGGGCACGCCGGCCGGGCGGGAGTGGCTGGCGGCGCTGCCGGACAGGCTGGCCGCCTGCACGGCGCGCTGGTCGCTGCGGCTCGGGCCGCCCTTCCCGTACGCCTTCGCCTCGCTGGCCCTGCCGGCGGAGCTGCCCGACGGCACCCCGGCGGTGCTGAAGCTCCAGTACCCGGACCCCGACAGCGTCCACGAGGCGACGGCGCTGGAGCGCTGGGCCGGGGTGGGGGCGGCCCGGTTGCTCGCCCACGACCCGCAGCGGCGGGCGCTGCTGGTCGAGCGGTGCGTGCCCGGCACGCCGCTGCACGAGTTGCCCGCCGATGCGGCGCTGGACGCGGCGGTGGAGTTGCTGCCCCGGGTCTGGCGCCCGGCCGGTGCGCCGTTCACCCCACTCGCCGAGGAGGCAGCCGGCTGGGCGGAACGGTTGCCGGCCAACTGGGAGCGGGCCGGCCGGCCGTACGAGCGGCGGCTGATCGACACGGCGCTCGGGCTGCTGGCCGACCTCGTCGACAGCCAGGGCGAGCAGGTGCTCGTCAACCAGGACCTGCACGCCGGCAACGTGCTGCGGGCGACCCGGGAGCCGTGGCTGGTCATCGACCCGAAGCCGCTGACCGGCGAGCGCGAGTTCGGGGTGGTGCCGCTGGTGCGAGGCGCGGAGCTGGGGCACTCGCCGGACGCCGTCCGGCACCGGCTGGACCGGCTCAGCGCGGAGCTGGGCCTGGACCGGGAGCGGGTGTGGGGCTGGACGATCGGACAGACGCTGGCCTGGAGCTTCGGCGAGGGACAGGTCTTCCCCAACCAGGTCGAGGTGGTCCGCTGGCTGCTCGCCGCGCCTCCCCGGTGAGACCGACGTCGGCGTGGGCGGCGGTCAGGCCGGTTGGCAGGTGGGGCACCAGTAGAGGTTGCGGCCGGCCAGTTCGCCCCGGCTGACCGGCGTGGCGCAGACGTGGCAGGGGTCGCCGGGGCGGCGGTAGACGTACACCTCGCCGCCGTGCCGGTCGACGCGGGCGGGGCGGCCCATCGCCTCGGGCAGGTGCGTATCGCGGACGGTGTCGATGCGGCCGCGCGTGACGGCGAGCCGCATCAGCGCCACCAGGTCGGCCCAGAGCGCGTCCCAGCCGGCGCGGGTCAGCCGCCGGCCGGGCAGCGTCGGCGGCAGCCCGGCCCGGAACAGCGCCTCGGTGACGAAGATCAGCCCGGTGCCGGCCACCACCGACTGGTCGAGCAGCAGCGCGGCCAGCGGCGTGGGGCTGCGGGAGATCCGGGCGTACGCCCGCTCGGGGTCGGCGTCGGCGCGCAGCGGGTCGGGGCCGAGCCGGGCCCGCAGCGCCGCGACCTCGGGCGGGGTGAGCAGCTCGCAGGCGGTGGGGCCGCGCAGGTCGAGCCAGTGCCGGTCGCTGGTCAGCCGCAGCCGCACCTGGCCGACGGGCTCCGGCGGCTCCCCGGCGCCGTCGGCGAACCTGCCGTAGAGCCCGAGGTGCACGTGCAGGGTCAGCTCCTCGGCGTGGTGGTGCAGCAGGTGCTTGCCGTACGCCTCGGTGCTCTCCAGGGCGGTGCCGGAGAGTCGGGCCGCGCCCTCGGCGAAGCGGCCCTGCGGGCTGGCGGCGTGCAGCTTGTCCCCGCCGAACAGCTCGGCGTGCCGCGCCGCCAGGCGGTGGATGGTGTGTCCCTCTGGCACGGGTGCCAAGGATAGCCAGCGCGCCGGGGACGAAGGTCGGCGCGGGACCGGGTGGATCCCTGCTGCCGCACGCGTGCAGCGCGCCGGACAGACAGTCGGGCAGATTCATTGACTTCTATTACGAAGGAATATTAACTGGGTCTCACGGAGGTTCGGACAGGTCCGGGCAATCCGTGACATAAACGCGCCCGTTACCGGCCGGTTCGTGCGTTCGCACATCGCCATCACCGCCGCGCGAGAGGAAGACACCCGATGTCCACCACTCCCGTACCCGCCACGGCGGGTCACCGCCGGCGAGCCCGGCGCCGAGTCGCGTCCGCAGGCGCCGGCCTGCTCGCGCTCGTCACCGCCATGGCCGCCGCCACGGTCACGCTGCCGGCGCCGGCGTCCGCCGCCAACGAGCCGGTGAACGTCTGGCTGACCACCACGACCGACCCGGGTGGCCGCCAGGTGAGCCGGGGCCTCCAGCAGCAGGCCCCGCTCGCCTTCGCCTCCTCCAGCGGCGGCGCGACGCACACCGTCACCGTCAACGAGAACACCCGCTACCAGCAGTTCGAGGGCGGTGGTGCGTCGATCACGGACACCACCGCGTACCTGTTCCGGGGCGGGCCGATCAGCGCGGCCACCCGCGACGCCGTGATGCGCAAGCTCTTCTCCCCGACCGACGGCATCGGGCTCTCCTTCGTCCGCAACCCCATCGGCGCCTCGGACCTCTCCCGCCCGGGCAACGTCTCCCTCGACGACACCTGCTGCGACCTCAACGACTTCTACAGCAACGGCTACGACACCAACGTGCGGCTGCTCACCGCCCAGGCCCGGTCGCTCAACCCGGAGCTGCGGGTGAAGGGGGTGCCGTGGAGCGCCCCCGGCTGGATGAAGGACAACGGCCGGATGGACCAGATGGGCTGGCTCAAGTGGGAGTACTACCCGATGTACGCCCAGTACCTGGTCAGGTACGTGCAGACCTACCAGGCCGCCGGCATTCCGGTGAACTACCTGTCGGTGCAGAACGAGCCGAACTGCTGCAAGCCCGCCGCGCCGACCGAGATGAACTACCCGGGCATGAGCTGGAACGGGCCAGGGCTGGTCGAGTTCACCAAGAACCACCTCTACCCCGCGCTGCGCGCCGCCGGCCTCGGCACCAAGGTCCTCGTGCACGACTGGAACTACGGCGACCACCCCAACTTCGGGGCGGTGCTGCTGGCCGACCCGGGCATCCGCAACGACCCGCTCTTCGGCGGCATCGCCTGGCACGGCTACTTCGGTGAGCCGTCCGTCGGCACCCAGGTGCGCAACCAGTACCCGTCGGTGCGCCAGTTCAGCACCGAGCACTCGGGCGGCACCTGGATCGGCAACCAGCACAACGAGGACCTGGCCGACATCGTCAACTACGCCCGCAACTACAGCAGCAGCCTGGTCAAGTGGAGCCTCGCCCTGAACCAGAACATGGGCCCGCACAACGGCGGCTGCGACATCTGCACCGGCCTGGTCACCGTGCAGGAGGGCGGCCCCCGCGCAGGCCAGGTCGACTACACCGTCGAGTACTACACCACCGGGCACCTGACGAAGTTCGTCAAGCCCGGCGCGTACCGGATCGACTCGACCGCCAACGGCACGGTGCAGAACGTGGCGTATGCGAACCCGGACGGGTCCAAGGCGCTCATCGCGCACAACGGCGGCACCGGCGCCCAGTCGGTCAAGGTCGTCTGGGGCGGGCAGTCCTTCACGTACTCGCTGCCGGCCCGGACCACGGCCACGTTCACCTGGTCGGGCAGCCAGTCCGGCGGCGGGCGGACCGGCCCGATCGTCGGCCTGGCCGGCAGGTGCCTCGACGTCGCCGGGGCCAACAGCGCCGACGGCACCGCCGTCCAGCTGTACGACTGCAACGGCAGCGCCGCGCAGCAGTGGACGCTCGGCGCCGACGGCACCGTACGGGCGCTGGGCAAGTGCCTGGACGTCCGGGACAACGCCACCGCCGACGGCACCCGGACCCAGTTGTGGACCTGCACCGGCGCCGCGAACCAGCGGTGGACCGCGACGGCGGCCCGCGACCTGGTCAGCGCCAGCGCGAACAAGTGCCTGGACGTGGTGGACAACAGCTCGGCCAACGCGACACCGACCCAGGTCTGGACGTGCACCGGGGGCGCGAACCAGAAGTGGACGGTGCCCGCCTGACACGCCTCGACCCGGCGTGGGGTGCCCGCCCGGCGGCCTGCCGGGCGGGCACCCCTCGGAGAACGGCCGGCCGGGTATCCGTGTCGGAGAACGACCACCTGGGTATTGCGGACGTGTACCGCGTGGGCGGCAAGTCTTTGCATCGGCCACCACGCATTCACGAGGAGGTGTGTGTGGTGAAGATTCCCTCGCTGTCCCGCAGGTCGGAAGAGGCGCCGACACGGGACGAGAACCTCGACGGCCGCGTCGACGACCGTGACGCTCCCGCCGGCACCGGCCGGGACGGCGCGCTGCGGGCCGACGCGGACGGCGGCAGCGGGCCCAGCCGTCCGATGGTCACCGACCGCGACGGCGAGCAGACGACCTACCGCAGCAGCGCCGCGCCCGACGGCGCCGGGCGGGACGGCGCCGCCGAGCGGCGGGCGGCCGAGCGGGCGGCCGTCGCCCGGGCGGCCACGGCCCGACCCATCGACGACGACCGACGCGCCCCCCGGAGCACCGAGCCCGACCCGGCGCTCGAACGGACCCTCGACGGTCGGACGACCGACCTGGACCGGAACGCGGCGCTGGGCGCCCGGACGGACCGGGACCGCGCGGTCGACGGGGACACCGTGGAGCGGCCCGTCGACCGCGACGGCGACGGCGTCCCCGACCGCGAGCCGGAGCGGCCGGTGGTCGCCGGCCCGAAGCCCCGAGCCAGCATCCTCGCCACGCTGGGGCTGATCGTCGGCGTGGCCGGGGCGCTCTTCGTGCTCACCGGCAGCCTCGCCGGGTACGGCATCGCCCTCGGCGCCCTCGGCGCGGTCCTCGCGGTGCTGGGCCTGATGGCCACCCGTCGCCGGCACATCGCCGGCAAGACCGACGCGCTGCTCGGCGTCGCGCTGGGCCTCGGCGCGGTGGTGCTGGGCGTGCTGGCGATGACCGGCCAGTTCGACTGGCCGACCACCGACGGGGACTGGGTGCAGCGGTTCCGCGAGTGGCTCGACTCACAGTTTGTGGACCGCTTCTAGCGGGCACTGTTCGGCTCGCCGGCGATGCGCCGGCAGCGCCGGTGGTTCACCGGCGACGCCCGACCAGCCTGGTGGTTCACCAGCCGGGCAACCCTTTTTCGGGGGCGGCGGTTCGCCGCCCCCGAAGTGTTTTCCGGGCCCGCATTTCGGCCGGGCACACCGACAGGGCCCGATACGCAACGAACCATCGTTCAGCACTCCCCAGACGCAACGTTCCGTCGGCCTGCGCAACTTCCAGCGGTGGATTCCACCATCAGCGCCGCATAACGTTGAGCAACGGCGCCAGCCCGTGGGCCGAAGGTGGCCGGGCGCGCCCGACCCCTGGGAGCAGGACAATGACGATGGACGCCACCAGCCAGCGCTTCCTGATGTGCCGGCCGACGTACTTCGCCGTCGACTACGCCATCAACCCGTGGATGGACCCGACCGCGCCGGTCGACGCCGACCTCGCCGTCCGGCAGTGGGAGCAGCTGCGCCAGATCTACCGGGACCTGGGCCACACCGTCGAGGAGATCGCTCCGGTGCCCGGCCTGCCCGACATGGTGTTCGCCGCCAACGGCGGCACGGTGATCGACGGCAAGGCGATGGCCGTGCAGTTCCGCGACCCGCAGCGCGCCGACGAGGCCCCCGCCTACCGCGCCTGGTTCGAGGCCGCCGGCTTCGAGATGCACGACCCGAAGCACGTCAACGAGGGCGAGGGCGACATCCTGCTGGCCGGCGACTTCCTGCTGGCCGGCACCGGCTTCCGCACCGCGCACGCCTCGCACGCGCAGCTCCAGGAGGTCTTCGGCTACCCCGTGGTGACCATGCAGCTGGTCGACCCGCGCTTCTACCACCTGGACACCGCGCTCACCGTGCTCGACGAGCGGACGGTGGCGTACCTGCCGGAGGCGTTCTCGCCGGGCAGCCGGGCGGTGCTGCGCCGGCTCTTCCCCGACGCGGTGCACGCCACCCTCGCCGACGCCGAGGTCTTCGGGCTGAACGCGGTCAGCGACGGCCGGCACGTGGTGCTGCCGGAGCAGGCCACCGGCCTGGCCGCGAAGCTGCGCGACCGGGGCTACGAGACGATCGGTGTCGACCTCTCCGAGCTGCGCAAGGCCGGCGGCGGACCGAAGTGCTGCACGTTGCGACTCCGTCAGGGAAAGGCGAGCCAGTGATCGACGACATGCTGCGGACGCCGGAGGCGATCCGCGACGCGGAGCGGTGGACCGCGCACAACTACCACCCGCTGCCGGTGGTCATCTCCTCCGCCGAGGGCTCCTGGCTGACCGACGTGGACGGCCGCCGCTACCTCGACTGCCTGGCCGGCTACTCGGCGCTGAACTTCGGCCACCGCCACCCGACGCTGATCGCCGCCGCGCACGCGCAGCTCGACCGGCTGACGCTCACCAGCCGGGCGTTCGTCCACGACCAGTTCGCCGACTTCTGCCGCGAGCTGGCCGAGCTGTGCCGCAAGGACCTCGTGCTGCCGATGAACACCGGCGCCGAGGCCGTGGAGACCGGCATCAAGGTCGCCCGCAAGTGGGGCTACCAGGTCAAGGGCGTCGCGCCGGGGCAGGCCAACATCGTGGTGGCCGAGGGGAACTTCCACGGCCGGACGACCACCATCGTCAGCTTCTCCACCGACGAGGACGCCCGGGCCGACTTCGGGCCGTACACCCCGGGGTTCACGGTCGTCCCCTACGGCGACCTGGCGGCGCTGACCGCCGCCATCGACGAGAACACCGTCGCGGTGCTGATCGAGCCGATCCAGGGCGAGCAGGGCGTCGTCGTGCCGCCGGAGGGCTACCTGCCGGGCGTACGCCGGGTCTGCACGGAGCAGAACGTGCTCTTCATCGCCGACGAGATCCAGTCCGGCCTCGGCCGGACCGGGGACACCTTCGCCTGCGACCACGAGGGCGTCACGCCCGACATGTACCTGCTGGGCAAGGCGCTCGGCGGCGGCATCGTGCCGGTCTCCGCGGTGGCCGCGAACGCCGACGTGCTCGGCGTGCTCCGGCCGGGCCAGCACGGCTCCACCTTCGGCGGCAACCCGCTGGCCTGCGCCGTCGCGACCG
Organism: Micromonospora sp. NBC_01740; assembly: GCF_035920365.1. Taxonomy (NCBI): domain Bacteria; kingdom Bacillati; phylum Actinomycetota; class Actinomycetes; order Micromonosporales; family Micromonosporaceae; genus Micromonospora; species Micromonospora sp. NBC_01740. Next base: position 330,430 of record NZ_CP109150.1, read on the forward strand.
AGGTCGTCCGGCTGCTGGCCACCGGCGAGTTCCAGCGCCGCTCGACCGAGCTGGGCGCCCGGCTGCACGCCGGTCTCCGCTCGCTGGTCGGCAGGGGCCTCGTCGCGGTGCGGGGCCGGGGCCTGTGGGCCGGCCTCGACATCGACCCGACGCTGATGAGCGGCCGGGAGGCGTGCGAGCGGCTCGCCGAGCGCGGGGTGCTCGCCAAGGACACCCACGGTGCCACCATCCGGCTCGCCCCGCCGCTGGTGATCACCGAGGAGGAGATCGACCACGCGGTCGCCCAGCTCGCCGCGGTGTTGGCCGGCTGAGCCCCGTACGACACGGGCGGGCGTCGGGACCACGGTCCCGGCGCCCGCCGTCGTCTCCCGGCGGCTCAGCGGGGCAGGCGCATCGCCATCGTTGGTGCCTCGGCCATGACCGACGTGGGCGTGTAGGGGGCTCCGGTGGGAAGCTCGTCGGGCCGGCCGATCTGCACCCCGGGGTAGAGCTCCACCATGTCGCCCTCCGCCAGCACCCGGGACTGCTGCGGCGCCAGCGGGACCCGGTCGCCCTCCGCCATCGACCCGCCGGGGCGGATGCCCGAGCCGTTGGTGCTCACGTCGGTCACGATCACCTCGCCGACCCGCAGCTCGAACCGGACGTGGCTGCGGCTGATCCAGCGGCGCGCCTCGTCGTTGAGCCACTGCCCGAGCGTGATCCCGCCGGCCTGGTCGGGGGCACGGCCGACCACCGCCGGCTCCTCCTCGGTGAGCACGAAGCGTCGGCGGATCAGCCCACCCACCCGCACGGCCAGGACGGCGCTCCGCGGTCGCGGACCGGCGTCGCCGAGCCGGGTGCCGTGCCGGGGGCAGGTCGGCACGCCGCCGCGCAGCGTGGGCGGCGGCTGGCCGGCCGGGCTGCGCTCCACCACCCGGGACAGGTCGGCGAAGGCCCCGCCGCCCCCACCACCGCCGAAGAGCGCGCAACCGGGCTCCGCGCAGCGCCAGCGCCGGGCGAGCAGCTTCACGCCGGCCGGTGACCGGTCACCGGCGACGGGCGTGTGCCCGCCGCCGACGTGGGCGACGAAGGCCGGCCCGCCGGCGCCGGGCACCGGGGCGAGCACCCGGCCGGCCTGCTCGACCAGCCACGGGTAGCGCCCGCGCAGGCCGTCGGCCCGCACCCGGGTGAGCACGGGCAGCCCGAGCAGGTCCGCCACCTCCAGCATCCGGTCGCCCGGGTTGTCGAGCACCTCGACCAGCCCGTCGTCGGCCCACCGGCGGACCACCATGCGCTCGTTGGAGGTGAGGTCGGCGTCGGAGAGCAGGGCCCGGTGGACCACCGCGTAGACCGGGACGCTGTCCTCCTCCATCTCCCGGGCGAGGGCGTCGATCACCATGCCGAGGCGGAGCAGGCTCGCCGGCCGGCCGCCGTCGAGATCCTGGTAGCGGATCACCTCGGCCAGGTCGACGACGGCCCGGGCCAGCGACGGGTCGGTGCTGACCCGGCCCTCGATGGCGTCCAGCACCTTGCTAATCTCGAATCTCATCCGACGCTCCCCACGATCTCGTCGATCCGCCGAGCCAGTTCCAGGTCACGCCGCGTGACCCCGCCCGCCGAGTGCGTGACGCACCGGAAGGTCAGGGCCCGCCAGCGGATGTCGATGTCGGGGTGGTGGTCCAGTTCCTCCGCCGTCACGGCGACCCGGTCGACCACCGCGATGGCCGCCGGGAAGCTGGCCAGCTCCACGGTGCGGGTGATCCCGGCGGGGTCTCCCGACCAGCCCGCCAGCCCACCCAGCTCGTCTCGCACCGCCTCGGCGGTGAGCACGTCTGCCATGGGGAGACCCTACCGGGACCGGTCGCGACGACGCCGACCAGCGGCGGGAGGTGTGGCCCACCCCGGCGGCGCGGCGGTCCGAAGATCGCCACGGCATAGATGAGCGGCTGTGGACCGGCGGGGTTAGGCTGACCGGCGGCCCGGCCGGGCCCGCGACCGGCGTCGCCCCCGGCCCACCCTGCGTGAGGAGATTTCCACGATGAACACTCGACGGCTGGCGACCACGGGGGTCGCGCTCGTCGCCGCGCTCGCCCTCGGTCTCACCGGGTGCGGTACGGGGACGGACACGGCTGCTCCGGCCGGCGACGGTGGCACCACCGGCGCGGCACCGGCCAGCAGCGCCCCCGCCGACGCCCGCGCCGAGCTGGCCGCCGCCGCGAAGAAGCTGAACCAACAGACCGTCAAGATGCGGCTCACGTCGCCGGTCATCAACGGCAGCGGCGTGATGGACCCGGCCACCAAGACCGGCGACATGACGCTGAAGATGGGCGCGGAAGGCACCTTCCGGATCCTGATGCTCGGCAACGACGTCTACCTGAAGGTCACCGGCATGCAGGGGATGCCGAAGAAGTGGATGCACATGGACGCCACCAAGCTCGGCAAGAGCGGTCAGCTCAACCTGATGCCCGACGGCGACCCGGGCGGCGCGAAGCAGATGGTCGACAGCGTGGTGGACGTCGAGAGGACCGCCCCGGGCAGCTACTCCGGCACCCTCGACTACACCCGCACCAAGCCCGACGACAAGGCCATCCAGGCCCTCGGTGACAAGGCCAAGGCCGTCCCGTTCACCGCCAGGGTGGACGACCAGGGCCGGCTCGTCGAGTTCGCCATCGACACCCAGGTGCTGCACGAGTCGCTGGGCACCATGATCACCAACTACTCGGACTTCGGCGCCCCGGTCACCGTCAAGAAGCCCCCCGCGGGCGACACGCAGGAGGCCCCGCAGGAGCTGATCGAGTCCATGGGCTCCTGAGCCCTACCGCACACGGAACGGGGGCGGCGCCGGTCGGCGCCGCCCCCGTTCGCGCGTGTCAGCCGCGCAGCGGCCGGCCCACCTCGTGCAGGTGCGCGAGCGCCTGACGGTACGACTCGACCAGCCCCGTCTCGGCGTACGGGATGCCCTGCTCGGCGCAGAAGGCGCGGACGATCGGCCGGGCCCGGCGCAGGTTGGCCCGGGGCATGTTCGGGAACAGGTGGTGCTCGATCTGGTAGTTGAGCCCGCCCAGGGCGACGTCGACGAGCCGACTGCCCCGCACGTTGCGGGAGGTGAGCACCTGCTTACGCAGGAAGTCCAGGTCGTCGTCGGCGGTGGGCATCGGCATGCCCTTGTGGTTGGGGGCGAACGAGCAGCCCATGTAGAAGCCCCACAGCCCCTGGTGGACGGCGACGAAGAGCAGCGCCTTCACCGGCGACATCACCAGCAGCAGCGCACCGAGGTAGCCCACGGCGTGCAGGACCAGCAGCAGCGCCTCGACGCGGCGGTGCCGCATCGGGGTGCGGAACCCGCCGTCGGAGTCCCGCCCCACGATCGCCTGCACGCTCGCCACGTGCAGGGCGAGCCCCTCCAGCAGCAGCATCGGGAAGAACAGCCACGCCTGCCGGCGGGCCAGCCGGCGACCGAACCCGCGCGTCGCGGCGGCCTGCTCGTACGTCCAGACCAGCGCGCCGGCCCCGACGTCGGGGTCCTCGTCCTCGTGGTTGGGGTTGGCGTGGTGCCGGTTGTGCTTGTCGACCCACCAGCCGTAGCTCAGCCCGACCGCCAGGTTGCCGGTGAGCAGGCCGATGGCCTCGCTCGGCCCGCGCCGCCGGAACATCTGCCGGTGGCCGGCGTCGTGGCCGAGGAACGCGACCTGGGTGGTGGCGACAGCGAGGAAGACGGCGACCAGGAGCTGCGCCCACGAGTCGCCGACCAGCCCGACGGCCGCCCAGCCCGCCGCGAAGACGCCCAGCGTGAGCACGATCCGGGTCACGTACCGTCCCGGGCGTCGCTCCAGCAGGCCCGCCCCGCTGATCCGCCGGGACAACTGCGCGTAGTCACTGCCCCGCCGTACCGGCGGGTCCGCCACCGCTCCGAGCACCATCGCGGCTCCCGTTCCCGTTCCTCGATCCCGGAGCGCGCCGGCCGGCGCGTCCCGCTCCCAGTCTCCGGCGAACGGTTGCGCTGAGTAACCCTGCCCACCCCCGGTTCGGGGGTAGGGCGAGCCCTACCCCCGGCACCCGTGACCGGGCCTGATCAGCCCATCCGGCCGACGGCGGCCCGGAGCCGGGCCAGGTCCCGGCGGCGCCGCTCGTAGGTCGTGGCGAGCCCGATCAGCGCGAACCCGCCGACGGCCAGGAAGATCCACCGGGGCAGCAGGTCCCAGCCACGGACCAGCTCGTGCAGCGCGAGCAGTGCCAGGGTCACCCCACCCAGCAGCACCGGCGCCTGCCAGCGGCGGGTCGCCCCGGCGAGCACCGCGGCGAGCGCGGCGACGCCCAGCAGCAGCCGCCGCCACGGCTGGGGGTCCGCAGCCACCAGCACGGACACCAGGCTCGGCAGCAGCCCGGCCGCGAGCCCCGGACCCAGCGCCAGCCAGCTGTTCAACCCTGGCCGGGTACGCAGCGCCACCACGCCCGCCACGAGAGCCAGCGCCGCCGCCGGCACCGTGTACGCCTCCAGCACCGCCACGTCGCCTGCGGCCAGCAGCAGCCAGCCGCCGAGCAGCTCACTGCCGCCCGCGATGCCCGCGAAGGCCCACCGCCGGCCCGCCGACTCGCCCCGGGGCAGCACCCGCAGCGCGACGGCGGCGCCCCACAGCACGCAGACCGCCGCGGCGTGGCGGAGCGAGCCCACCGCGAGCAGCAGCGCGACCAGCGCCACCGCCTGGGCCGCCGCGTCCAACGCCGCCGCCGTGGCCCGTCCCCGGCGGGCCGGACCGGCCCCGACCTGACCGAGCACCGCCGCGGCGGCCAGGGTGAGTGCCGCGACGGCGAGCACGCTGAAGGTGGCCGCCCGTACCGGCAGCCCGCCGGCCAGCGGCGCGACGACCGCGAGGCTGGTCGCGGCGGCCACCGCGACCAGGGCACCACCCAGCCGGGCGTCGTCGCGGCGGGCCGCCACCCCGACCACCGCCGCCGCGACGACGAGCACGCCGAGGCCGACGATCGTGCCCGTCCGGGTGGCCAGCAGCCCGAGCAGCCCGGACGCCACCAGCACCAGACCCACCGGCAACCCGACCGGGGCGAGCAGCGGACGCGGTGCGGCCAGGGCGGCGAGCAGCACCAGGGCCACCCCGCCGAGCAGCGTGCCTACCGGCAGCACCGGCCACGGCACGCCTGCGGCCACCAGCAGCACGGGCAGCGCGGCCGCGGCGAACGGCACCGCGACCAGCGCGCCCCGCCACCAACCGGCGCCCGCCGACGCGACCGCGCCCGCCGATGGGACGGCGTCCGCCGACGGAACGGCGTCCGCGCCGGTGGGGCCGGTCCGCACGGCAGCCCGGTACCGCCGGCCGGCCAGCACCCCGGCCACCGCCAGCACGGCCAACGCCAGGCCCACCGGGAGCGCCCCCGGGTCGGCCCGGACCGTGGGCGCCCCGGACCAGGGCGACACCTCGCCGTACGGGGCGACGAGCGCCGTCAACGCCACCGGCAGGGCGGCGGCGGCCGAGACCACGAGCAGCCCGATGCCGGCCACCCGCAGGACGACGTCGGAGCGCACCGCACCGCCCAGCATCGCCAGCAGGACCGCCACGGCGGCGTAGAGCGTCACCGGTTCGTCGGCCGGTACGACCAGCGGCGCCAACCCGACCGCCGTGACCGCCACGGCGACCCCGCCGGAGGCGTACGCCCGCAGGTCGGGCCAGTGCCGGCGGACCGCGAGCAGCCCGACGGGCAGCAGCGCGACGGCGGCGAGCGCCGCCCGCGCCTGCCACCAGGCCGGCGCACCGGCGGCGAGGAGGGCGACGACCGCGCCGGCCGGCACCGCGACCGGCACGACGGCCGACGCCGCCCCGGCCACCCGGCGCTGCACGGCCGTGCCGCGCCGGCCGGCCGCCGCCACGGCGGTCCCGGCGACCAGCACCACCGCTAGCGCCGCACCCGCACCCGCCGTCGCGGCGAACCCGACGACCAGTCCGTGCCCGAGCAGGAGGGTCCCTGCCACCCCCGAGGCCAGGACCGTCCAGGACCGGACGCCCGGACGCCCCACCGCGACGGCCAGCAGGCCCACCGCCGCCACCAGGTCCAGCGCCACCACCGCCGGCCAGGGCGACGGCCAGCCGGCCGGCACCGCCAGCACGACGACCGCCGCACCGATCGCGGCCAGCGCCGGCCGGGCGGCCCTCGGCAGCAACAGCCCGAAGGCGGCCACGGTCAGCGCGATCGCCACCGGAAGCTGCCACCCCCCGTCGGCGTCGGGCCCGGCGGCGGCCCCCTGCCACGGCGGCAGCGACCGGCCGGCGGTGGCGCCGGCGAGCGCGACGGCCAGCAGCACGACGAACTGCGCCGTCCCGCCGGCCACCAGCAGCGCGCCGGCCCGGGGGCCGGTCCGCCACCCGGCGGGCAGCAGCCGTACCGCGCCGGCCACCGCCACCACGACCAGCGCCGTGAGCAGCAGCGACAGGTCCAGCTCGGCGATCGGGCGGATCACCGCGCCGGCCAGCACCGGCACCAGCAGCGCGGCGGCCACGGCGCGGAACACCGCCCCGCCCGTGAGCAGCGCGGTGCCGAGCAGGGTCAGCGCCACCAGCAGCAGCGGCGCACCGGCCAGCAGCGGAACGCCGGCGGCCCGGCCGAGGGCCAGCGGTACGAGCGCGCAGCACGCGGCCACGAACAGCGCGCCCGCGTGCCCCACCCAGGCGAGGACGCGCCCGGCGAGGACCGCCGGACGCTCGCCGGACGGCGCGGACGCCGCAGCGGCCGGGGCCACGGCACCGGCGACGGGGCCACCAACGGTCGGGCCCTCGGCGGCCGGCGGCCCGACGGCCACGGCACCGGCCGCCGGGGCGCCCCGGCGGCGCAGCGCGACCAGCACCGCCAGGTCGAGCAGCGCCACCCCCAGGAAGGTCATCGCCCAGCCGGCGGCGTCCGGCCGGGCGTCGACGACGAGCAGGGGCAGCACCGGCTGCGCGGTCAGCAGGGCCGCGAACCACGGCACGGTCAGACCGCTGAGCCGGGCGTACCCGGCGGCGACCGCCGCGCCGGCCCCCCCGACCAGCGCGGCGTACCGGGTGGCGGGCCAGTCCGCCACCCCGACCAGGTCCACCGACCAGGCGGCGTAGCCGTCCAGCAGCACCAGCAGCAGCCCCACGGCGGCGAAGGTCTCCGCGGTGCCGCGCAGCCCGCGCCGCACCGCCACCAGCGGCGCGGCCAGGGCGAGGGCGGTGAACGCGAACAGGATCAGGGCCCGGCCGGCGACCCCCACCGACGCCCAGGCGACCGCCGTGAAGACCACCGCGGCGGTGCCCAGCAGCAGCCCACCGAGGACGAAGAGCAGGCCCTGCACCGTACGGGTGGAGGTCTCCGCCCCGCCGACGCCCGCACCCGCCGGCGCGGGGACCGGAGCGACCGGCCCCCGGCCCGGCCACGCCGGCACCGGGGTCACGGCCGGCGGCGGGGTCACGCCCGGCGCCGGGCGGGCCGGCCCCGGAGTCGCGGGAGCCGCCGGGCGCGACAGGGGGAACTCCGCCCGGACCGCGGCGGCCAGCGCCGCCCGACGGTGCCGGGCCGCGTTCAGCCGGCCGGCGAGTCCCTGGTACGCCGCGCGGGCCCGCTCGACCTGGCCGCCGAGCGCGACGATCTCCCGGTCGAGCCGGACCACCTCGGCGGCGGCCGGGTGCGGCGGTCGGCCGCAACCGGAGCAGCCGGAGCCGAGGTCGGCCGGCGCGCCGCAGGCGGGACAGGGATAACCGGTGTTCTGCACCCGGCCATCATGGTGGCCGGGAGATCACCTGACCAGAGTGCGGGTACTCAGGGCCGGGTGTGCTCGTGCACCCAGGTGGCGTAGGCGGGGTCGCCGCTCTCCACCCGGGTCACCAGGATCTCCGGCACCTCGTACGGGTGGCTGGCCCGGATCTGCTCCACCAGCGCGGCGGCCCGGTCCGGCGCGGTCTTGAACTGCACCGACCACTCGGTGCTCGTGTCCACCCCGGAACGCCACCAGTAGGTGCTGTCCACCTGGCCGCCCACCTGGGCGCAGGCGGCGAGCCGACCGGCGACGGCCGCCGCCGCCATCACGTCCGCGACCGAACGGGCGTCCACCACCGTCGTCACCACGCAGATCTGGTCCACCAGCGCACCCTACGCGGCACCGTCCCGATTGGCCGCGATCCACTCGTCGATCCGCGCCCACCAGTCGAAAAGCCAGTCGATCCGCTCCTGGCGGCCGGTCGGCACCTCCTCCGGCGGCACCGACCAGAAGCGCATGATGATCCGCTTGTCCATCGGCAGTTCCCGCCACACGTCGCCGACGCTCAGCATCCGGTCCAGGCCGGTGTGCGCCACGAAGATCACCCCGGCGTCGGGCGCGGCGTCCAGCGCCGCGAGCAGCCCGCCCGGCTGCGGGGCGAGCACGTGCCGCAACCGCTCCGCGCGCCGCGCCATCCGTTCGAGGCCGAGGCCGCGCAGCTTCTCGATGGCCCGCAGCCGGCGGCCGGGGGTGAAGTTGCCCCCCTCCGGGAAGATCACGAACGCGTCGTCGTCGTCCAGGCCGTGGGCCAGGTGCCCGATCTGCTCGGTCACCGACCCCCGGCGGTCCGGCCCCGGCGCGAGGAAGCGGTTCGGCAGCCGGTTGAGCAGCACGTCGACCGCCGGGTCCCACTGGAGGCTGTCCTTCAGCACGATCCGCGGCTCGCGGTTGAACCAGTTGACCAGGGCGTGGATCAGGATGAACGAGTCGCCCGGGCCGGCGTGCCGGCAGAGCACCAGCTCGGGCCGGCCCGGCAGGGCCGTGTCCGGGTCGGTGCCCACCACGTCGATGCTCAGGTGCAGCGCCCAGCGGGCGTGCCAGAAGAGTGCCCGCAGGAACCAGCCGGCGAGCACGTAGTGCGCCCGCTGGAAGCCGGGCGAGCGGACCCGCCAGCCGAAGCCGGAGGCGACCCAGAGCACGAAGAGCGCGAGCAGCGCCGTCGCGTCCCAGACCAGGTAGACGCAGCCGAGCCAGAGCAGGCGCAGCGGCCGCAGCCGGCCCGGGACCAGCGGCGAGGCGGCCGCCGCGAGCAGCGCCCAGACCGGCAGGGTCGTCACGACCAGGAAGGCCAGCAGCACCACGCCGGGGGCCAGGAGCAGCCGGCGTACCCACCGTGGCGGTAGGGGCATCAGTGCTCCAACTGCGTCGCCAGGTAGCGCCGGGAGGCCGTGTAGGCGCGGCTGATCCGCCGCCCCACCGCCGCCATGTCCCGGTACGCCCACGGCGTGTCGTCGCGCGGCTCCAGCCCGCCGGTGGGCAGCACGTGCACCTCCACCCCGTCGGGCAGGGCCGCCATCTCCCGGGCGAACCGGTGCCGCCGGGCGATCTCGAACGCGACCTGGGCGATCTCCCAGGGTCGCCGGGGCGGGGTCAGCGCCCGCTCGATCCGGCCCACCTGGAGTACGAAGATCCGCGTGGCGCCCACGGCGACCGCCTCGCCGATCGGGATGGAGTTCACGATCCCGCCGTCGATGTAGTGCTGGTCGTCGATCCGGGCCGGCGGCAGGAGCCCCGGGACCGAGGCGGAGGCGAGCACTGCCGGCACCAGCGGCCCGCTGTCGAACCAGTGCTCGGCGGCCCGCTCGATGTTGGCCGCGCAGCAGCGGAAGGGCACCTTGAGGTCGGCGAAGGTGGTCTCCGCACCCAGCTCGGCCTCCAGCAGCTTGCGCAGCGGGCGGGGCGAGTGCAGGTGGGTACGGGCGGCGAACCGGCGCAGTTGGCGGGCCACCGAGTCGCCGTACACCTCACTCGCCTCCGGGGAGGCCCAGAGCCGGACCAGCCGGTCGGTGACCGCCTCGGACGGTTCGGCGGCGACCAGCGCGCCGTTGACCGCCCCGATCGAGGTGCCGAGCACCACGTCGGGCCGGATGCCGGCCCGGAACAGCGCCCGCAGCATGCCCACCTCGACCGCCCCGAGGACTCCCCCGCCCCCGAGCACGAACGCCACCGGTCCCTGCGACATGCGTTCCATCCTGGCACGGGCGGAAAAGTGGCCGCCCGGTGCCGGCCCGGCGGCGGCCGAGGGGCGGCCCGGCGGCGGCCGAGGGGCGGCCCGGCGGCGGCCGAGGGCGGCCCCGGCACGGGCACGGCCGACGCGGCCCCGGTCCCGGAAGGTAGTCGACCGTTGACAGGCCCGACACATTCGCGCAACCTGATAGCGCTCCCACAGCGAGGCAGGTGCGTTCCGTGAAGCCAGCACTGCACCCCGGCCGGTTGCTGGCCCGCCGGTACCGGCTCGTCGACCAGATCGGCGCCGGCGGGATGTCGGTGATCTGGCGGGCGCGCGACGAGGTGCTCGACCGGATCGTGGCGCTGAAGGTGCTCGCCCCGTCGCTCGCCGCCGACGCCCGCTTCCGCGACATGGTGCGCGAGGAGGCCCGCGCCGCCGCCCAGCTCGTCCACCCGCACGTCACCTCGGTGCACGACTACGGCGAGACCGTCGCGCCCGACGGGTCGATCACGTCGTTCGTGGTGATGGAGCTGCTGGCCGGCGAGGAGCTGGAGGTCCGGCTCACCGAGGGGCCGCTGCCGTGGGCCGAGGCGGTCGAGGTCGCCGCCCAGGTCGCGGACGCGCTCGCCGCCGCGCACCGGCTCGGCATCGTGCACCGGGACATCACCCCGGCCAACGTGATGATGACCCGGGCGGGGGTCAAGGTGCTCGACTTCGGCATCGCCACCCGGATCGGCGCGCCGGACGACGACGAGGACGGGGGCACCTTCGGCACGCCCGCGTACGTGGCGCCGGAACGGCTCGACGGGGCACCCGCCCAGCCGGCCACCGACGTGTACTCCCTCGGCGTGCTGCTCTACGAGGCGCTGACCGGTCGGGTGCCGTACCCGGCGGACACCTGGGAGCAGCTCAGCGAGGCGCTCGCCGGGGAGGGCCCGCCCTCGCTGGCCGACCTGCCGGGCCTGCCGACGGAGGTCGCCCGCACCTGCCTGCGCTGCCTGGAGCGGGACCCGCTGGCGCGGCCCACCGCCCGCCAGGTCGCCACCCTCCTGCGCGACCAACTGCTCCCCGCCGATCCGCAGGCCGCCACCATGCTCGCGCCGACGGTCACCCTCCCGACCCTGCCCGCCCAGCCGGCCACCCCGACCCCGGGGGGCGGGACGGTGCCGGGTGACGGAGCGGTGCCGGGTGACGGAGCGGTGCCGGGCACGGAAGGACCGGGCGCGGAAGGGCCGGGCGGTGGGTCCGAGCCGCGCAGCGCCCGGCACGCCCGGGAGCGCCGTCGGCGCCGCCTGCCGCGCCCGGTGCTGATCGTGCCGGTCGTACTGCTCGTGGGGGTGGCCCTGGCCGTGCCCGCGATCCGTCAGGATGAGTCGAGCCCGCCCCGGGCGCTGCCCAGCACCGGCCCGTCCGACCCGCCGCCCTCCCCCACGCCCACGCCCACGGTCGACGCCGCACCACCCCCGGCGGCCTCCCCGACCCCGACGTCCGCGCCGCCGGCCGCGCCCCGGCCGACCCCGACGGCCCCGGAGCGCGGCGACCTCATCGAGGCGGCCAACCGGGTCGACGGGCTGATCGGCGCCGGTCTCGACGACGGGGGGATCCGCCCCGACGTCGGCCTCGACTTCCGCAACGAGCTGCGTAACCTGACCGACGCGGCCCGCGCCCGCTCGGGCGACCTGGGCGAGCGGATCGCCCGGCTCCGCGAGAAGGTCGCGATCCGGCGCGGCGAGGGCGCCCTCACCGACGCGTACGCCCGCCGGCTGGACAGCGCGATCACCGCGCTCGGGGCGGCGCAGGTCTGACCGCCGGCGGTCAGCGGGCCCGCGCCCGGACCGGCGCCCGGGCCGCCTCGGGCGACGCCGCCTCCGCGATGAAGCGGCGGTACACCTCCTCGTAGCCGGTGGCCATCCGCCCGGTGGAGAAGTTCTCCGCCACGTGCGCGACGCAGGCCGCCGGGTCGATGCCCGTCGCCGCGCGCAGGGCGCTCGGCAGCTCGTCCACGTGCTCGCAGATCAGGCCGGTCCTTCCCGGTCGGACGAGTTCCGGCACCGCCCCCCGGTCCAGCGCCACCACCGGTGTCCCGGTCGCCATCGCCTCCACCATCACCATGCCGAACGGTTCGTCCCACCGGATCGGCATGATCAGGCACCGGGCCTCGACCAGCAGCCGCAGCGCCTCGGCCCGGTCGGCGTCGAGCACCACCCGGACGTCCTCGCCGAGCAGGGGCCGGACCACCTGGTCGTAGTAGCGGCGCTCGGCCGGCTCGTTGCACTTGCCGGCCAGCACCAGCGGCAGGCCGGCGGCCCGGCAGGCCCGGATGGCGACGTCCGGGCCCTTGTCGGGGCTGAACCGGGCCAGCCAGAGCACCGGCCCCCGCCCGGGGGCGGTCTTGTGCGGGATGCCCCGGACGTCCATCGCGTTGTGCACCGTACCGACCCAGTGCAGCGGCGGGTTGAGCCGGCGCTGGGCATGCGAGATGGCCACCAGCCCGACCCCCCTGTCGGTCTCGCTGAGCACGTCGCCGTACTCGCCGACGGGGTTGCCGTGCACGGTGGCGACGGTGGGCACGGCCCGGTGGCCGGCGATCAGCGGGCCGATGGTGGTGTGGTCGTGGACGATGTCGAAGTCGCCTGCGTGGACCCGGTGGTTGACCCGGGCCAGGTGGGCCAGCTCGGGCAGCGCCTCGCCGAGCCGGTCGAACTGGAGTTCGGGCACCGTGGAGACGAACGCCGCCGCGGTCCCGTGCTCCCGGCCCGCCCCGAACACGGTGACCGCGTGACCCCGGTCGACCAGCGTCTCCACCAGGCCGGTCACCACCTGTTCCAGCCCGCCGTAGCCGGGCGGCGGCACCGACAGCCACGGCGGCACCACCATCGCGATCCGCAACGGCCGCGGTGCCGATCGGTCGGGCGACGGATGGTTCACGGCCACGGATTCCTCCCCCTCGGTCACTGCTGTGGCATCACCGGACCGGCCCCGCCGCGACCGGTGCCCGCTGGGCGGGCGGGATCGACGACGGGTTCCCGGCGGCGGCGCCACTAAACGGGACGATCCGGGCGGTCACCCGCCCACGAGGAGCTGCTCCCGCACCGCCCGTACCCCCTCGCCGGACCAGGCCACCCGCTCCGCCTCGTCCCTTTCCCACCAGGAGCGCACCACCCCGGTCAGCACGACCGTGTCCCCGTCCACCTGGACGGTCACCCGCTCCGTGCCGATGCCGCGCCCCAGCGCCCGCTGGAGGTCGCGCCGGAGCCGCTCGCTGTCGGTACGGGCGACGGGGCGCACCTCGACCAGGTTGGTCACCCCGCGTACGCCCCGCAGCCGGCGCAACTCCCGCTCGGCGGTACGCCGCTGCCAGCCGAACTCCACCTCGCCACGGAGCATCACCCAGCCGTTGGCCACGGTGACGTCCAGCCGCTCGGCGGGGACGAAGCTGTCCCACTCCAGCGCCCGGCCCGCCGCGATCGCGATCTCGGCGTCCGTACGCCCCGGCTCGCCGGGCAGGCGCACCTCGACGTCATCGGCGACCGCCCGCACCCCCCGTACGCGCTGCGCGCAGCGCCGCGCCGCCCACTTCCGCGCGTACCCGTCGACCCAGCCGGTCAGGGTGACCACGCCGTCGTGGACGGTCACCCCGATCTCGTTCGGCTGCGCCTGGGCGTCCCAGCCCAGTTCGTCGAGCACGTCCCGCTGGATCCGCTCGTCGGTCCGAACGGCCGCTGCCGTGGTCATCGCACCCTCCGTACGCCTCGCCGGTCCTGACTACCGACGATTCCGGCGCGACGGGTGACGGCGGCTCACCCGCACCGGGTGAACCGCCGTCAGAGGGAGCGACGGGTGACGGAGCCAACCCCCTTGGCCCCGCCACCCGCCGCCCGGAGGGAGGAGGAATGTCTTCGGTTGCCGGTTACGACGTCTCGGCGAGCGTCACGGTCGCCCGGGATTCGGTGCCGTTGCGCTTGTAGGTCACCTCGACCCGGTCGCCGACCTTGCCGGCCTGCACGGCGCCGACCAGGTCGTCCGAGTCGTTGACGGCCTTGTCGCCGAACCGGGTGACCACGTCGCCGCGCTGCAGGCCGGCCTTCTCGGCGGGGCTGCCCGGCGTGACGGCGGCGACCAGGGCCCCGCCGCCCTCGGCGGGGGTCACGCTGACCCCGAGCGACGGGTGGCTGACCTTCTCGCCCCGCTGGAGCTTGCCGGCCACGTCCTTGGCCTTGTTGCTGGGGATGGCGAAGCCGACGCCGATGTTGCCGCTGCTGCCCTGCCCGGCGGTGGCGATCGCGGTGTTGATGCCGATCACCTCGCCCCTGGTGTTGACCAGTGCGCCGCCGGAGTTGCCCGGGTTGATCGGCGCGTCGGTCTGGAGCAGCCCCGCGATCGAGCTGGCCCCCTGCGCCGGGTCCTGCCGCTGCTGCCCACTGCCCGCCTGGATGGTGCGGTCCCGGGCGCTGAGGATGCCGGCGGTGACCGAGCCCTGGAGGCCCAGCGGGCTGCCGAGGGCGAGCACCTGGTCGCCGACCTGCATGGCGTCGCTGTCTCCGAAGGTGGCGGCCTTGAGGCCGCTGACGCCGTTGGCCTTGACCACCGCAAGGTCGGTCTTCGGGTCGGTGCCGACGATCTTGGCCTCGGCGGTCTTGCCGTCGGCGAAGGTCACCACGGCCTTGCCGTCGGTGGCGGAGGCGACCACGTGGTTGTTGGTGAGCACGAAGCCGTCGGCGGTGAGGATCACGCCGGAGCCCTCGCCGTTGTCCGTGCCGATCGAGACGACGCTGGGCTGCACGGCGGCGGCGATCCGGGGCAGGTCGGCGCCGTTGATGATCGGCGCGGCGGAGTAGGTGCGGGTGATGCCCGAGTCGCCGTCGACGGCGAGCGCGAGCGCCCCGCCGGCGACGCCCGAGCCGAGCATCAGCGCGAAGACCGCCACCCCGGCGCCGGCGAACTTGGCGATCCGGCTTGGCCGGGGGCCCGCCGTCTGCGGGGCCGCCCAGGGCGGGACGGGCTGGCCGGAGGGGTGCGGCTGGTGACCGTACGGCTGTCCCGGCTGTCCCCCGCCGCTCCAGCCGGACTGCTGGCCGTACCAGGGCGCGCCGGGAGCCTGCGGGTAGCCGGACTGCGGGTGACCTGGCTGCCCGGCGGCCTGGGGGTAGCCGGGCTGACCCGCCGCGTGCGGGTAGCCGGACTGGCCCGCGGCCTGCGGGTAACCGGACTGGCCCGCCGCGTGCGGGTGACCGGGCTGGCCGGCGGCCTGCGGATGAGCCGGCTGGGGCTGGCCGGCGGCCGGGTGCTGCGCAACGGCCGGGGCGGGCGCGAAGGGGCCGGGCGGGGTGGGTCGGTCGAGCGGACCGGCACCGTCGGGGGCGCGGGCCGGCTCGGCGGCGCGCGGGCCGCCGTCGCCGGCCGGCGGGCCGTCGGCGGCCGGGCCCGACCCGGCGGTACGCGGCGCCTCGCCGCCAAGTGGGGCGGAGCCACCGGCGGCCGGGCCGGTGTCGCCGCCGGGCGCAGTGCCGAACCTGACGGTCGGGGTGGAGTCACCGGCGGCCGGGGCGGGGTCGCCGCCGGGCACGGTGGTCAGGCCGACCGTCGGGGCGGAGTCACCGGCGGGGGCGGAGTCGGACTGCGCGCGCTCGGCGCGCGGCAGCTCGGCGGTGGGGTGCGACGGCTCGGCGTCGGGGTGGGCCGGCCGGCGCTGCGGGTCGGACTCGTGCTCGGTCATGTCTCCACCTTGACGCGCACCACTGCGATCCGCCTGGAACGCACCTGAATGTTGGCTGAAAGTCACTCGCCATCGCCCTCGTCGTCCGGCACGAGCGGGAGCCGGACCCGGAAGGTCGCTCCCCCGCCGGGGGTCTCGGCCACCTCGACGGTGCCGTGGTGGGCGCGCACCAGCGCCGCCACGATGGCCAGGCCGAGGCCGGTGCCGGTGTTGCCACCGGCCCGCCGGGTACGCGCCGCGTCCACCCGGTAGAAGCGCTCGAAGACCCGCTCCGCCTGCTCCGGGGTGAGCCCGGGACCGGTGTCCGCCACCTCCACCACGGCCAGGTTCCCGGGCTCGGCGCGCAGCCGCAGGGTCACCGAGGCCTCCGGCGGGGTGTGCGTGAGCGCATTGGTCATCAGGTTGCCGATGATCTGGCGCAGCCGGGCGTCGTCGCCGTAGACGACCAGCGGACCGGAGCCGGGGGTGACCTCCAGCTCGATCCGGCGCTCCGGCGCCACCGCCCGGGCAGCCTCGACCGCCTCGCTCGCCAGCACGGGCAGCTCCACCGGGGCGAGGGAGAGCGGTCGCTCCCGGTCCAGCCGGGCGAGCAGCAGCAGGTCCTCCACCAGCAGGCCCATCCGGGCCGCCTCCTGCTCGATGCGGCGCAGCAGGTCGGCGGTCTGCTCCGGCGCGCTCGCCGCGCCCTGCCGGTACAGCTCGGAGAAGCCCCGGATGGTGGTCAGCGGCGTCCGCAGCTCGTGCGAGGCGTCCGCGACGAACTGCCGCATCCGCTCCTCGGAGCGGCGGGCCCGCGCCTCGGAGGCCCGCGCCGAGCCGGCCGCCTCCCGGGCGGCGGCCTCGGCGGACCGGGCGGCCAGCTCCGAGGCGGCCCGCGCGGTGAAGGCGACCTCGATCTGGTTCAGCATGGCGTTCAACGCCCGGGAGAGCCGCCCCAGCTCGGACGTGGGGACGGGCTGCCCCTGCTCCGGGTCGGGCACCCGCCGGGTGAGGTCGCCACCGGCGATGGCGGCGGCCGTACGTTCTATCTCCACCAGCGGCTTCAGGCTGGTCCGGACGATCGCCGCGCCGATGGAGGCAAGCAGGACCAGCACCGCGCCGCCGACCAGCAGGTCTATCCAGACCAGCTGCTTCACGGCGCGATCCACCTGGGTGAGCGGCTGGCCCACGGCCAGCACCGAGCCGTCCTTCTGTCCCGCGTAGACCACCCGCCAGCGGGTACGACCGTCCTGGGACACGACAGTGCGGGGCTCGCCCACCCGCGCCGCGAACCCGCTCCAGTCCGTGGGGAAGTCGGGCAGTTGCTCGGGGTCGAGGCTGAGGTCGTCGTAGCGCGTCGGGTACACCTGATTCTCGTCGGCGATCGAAACGACGTAGCTGCTGGGCAGCATCGCCTCGACCCTGCCGCTGCGGAGCCCGGGCAGCAGTTGCCCGAGCCCCTGGCTGGCCGACTTGATCTGGCCGTCCACCTGGCCGACCAGGTAGTTGCGGAGAAAGAAGGTGGTCAGGGAGCTGATCACCAGGAGCGCGGCGGCGACCAGGGCCAGCACCGCGGCGACCAGCTTGACCCGCAGCGGGACGCTGCGCAGCCGCGCCTTGCCCTGGTCGAGGGGGTTCACGCCGCCGGCTTGCGCAGGACGTAGCCGACGCCTCGGAGGGTGTGGATCAGCCGGGGCTGGGTGTTGTCCACCTTGCGGCGCAGGTACGAGATGTAGGACTCGACGATGTTGTCGTCGCCCCGGAAGTCGTAGTTCCACACGTGGTCGAGGATCTGCGCCTTGGACAGCACCCGGTTGGCGTTCAGCATCAGGTAGCGCAGCAGCTTGAACTCGGTCGGTGAGAGCTGCACCCGCTGGCCGGCCCGGTGCACCTCGTGGGTCTCCTCGTCCAGCTCCAGGTCGGCGAAGGTGAGCCGGGAGGGCGTCTGCTCGCCGCTGCTGGTCCGCCGCAGCACCGCCCGGATCCGGGCGGTCAGCTCCTCCAGGCTGAACGGCTTGGTGACGTAGTCGTCCCCGCCCAGGGTCAGCCCCCGGATCTTGTCGTCGGTCGCGTCACGGGCGGTGAGGAAGACCACCGGCGTACGGGTGCCGCCCTCGCGCAGCATCCGGATGACCTCGAAGCCGTCCAGGTCGGGCAGCATCACGTCGAGCACCACCAGGTCGGGCCGGTGGTCCTTGGCGGCGTTGAGAGCGGCGCTGCCGCTCGTCGCGGTGGCCACGTCGAAGCCCGCGAAGCGCAGACTCGCGGAGAGCAGTTCGAGGATGTTGGGATCGTCCTCGACGACGAGCAGTCGCGCCTCGGTCTGGGTAGCGGCCATGCCGCCCATCATCCGCGCTCTCGCTGCGTCCGCGCTGGGCACTCGCTGGAAAGTAGCTGTGAGGCGGCGTCGGGCTCAGCGCAGCAGCCGGCGCAGCCCGTCCAGCGCGCCGTCGAGCAGCCGGATGGCCGTACGCAGCTGCGAGTCGCTGAGCCGGCGGGCCCGGACCAGGGCGCCCACCTCGACGGCGAAGGTCGCCAGCCGCTGGTCGAACTCGGCCAGCGTGGCGGTGGACGCGGACGCCGGCCCAGCTTCCGACGGCGCGCCGAACGCGGGCGACGGGCCGGCGGGGGGTACGGGCGACGGGCCGGGGGCGGGGGCGGGCGTCGGGCCGGCGCCGGGGGGCACCCAGCGGGGACGGCGGGTCTGCCGGGCCGCCTCGCGCAGCTCCCGCTTCAGGTCGCGGACAGAGCCGCGTACCTCGTTCTGGATCTCTCCGGCCAGGGCGGACAGGTCCTCCACGGAGGCGGCGATGTCCGACTCCAGGGCGGTCAGCTCGCCGGCCCGCTGCCGCAGCTCGGCCCGGCCCGCCTCGGTGATCTCGTAGACCTTCCGGCCGCCGGCGGCGGTGTGGGTGACCAGGCCGTCGGCCTCCAGCCGCTGCAACCGGGGATAGATGGTGCCGGCGCTGGGCGCGTAGAGGCCGAGGAAGCGCTCCTCCAGCAGGCGGATGAGCTCGTAGCCGTGCTTCGGGCCGTCGTCGAGGAGCTTGAGCAGGTAGAGCCGGAGCCGCCCGTGACTGAACACGGCGGTCACGGCAGTTCCTCCTCGTCGTCGTCCACCGGGCGGGCGAGCAGCGCGATGCTGCCCGACGTGGCGGACGCGGAGAGCCTACCCTCACCCGCGCCGAGCACGCCCTCGCTGTCCACCACGGACCCGGGGACGGCGCTGCCCCGCACCTCGGGGAAGCCGCTGGTGATCCGGCCTGACGTGGTGTGCAGGCGGACGGCCAGGTCGCTGTCCGCGCGGACCCGGACGGTGATGCTGCCGGAGACCGTGCTGAGCCGGATGTCGCTGCGCCGGGGGTTGTCCAGGTCGCAGGTGATTGCCCCGGAGACGGTGTGCGCACGGACCCGCCCGGCCGCGCTGTCGGCGAGGGTCACCTCTCCCGCGACGGTCTCCAGGTCCAGGTCGCCGGCCACCCCCAGCGCCTCGACCGGGCCCGCCATGGTCTTCGCCGACGTCCGGCCGTGCAGGCCCATCAGGGCGATCCGGCCGGAGGTCACCTCCACCCGGGTCTCGCCGCGCAGGCCCGACGCGACCAGCGAACCCTCCACCAACTCCAGGTCGGCCAGCACGTCGGCCGGGACCGCGACGGAGACGTCGACCCGGGGCAGCCGGGACAGCGGGCCCAGCCAGAAGATGTGGTCCGCGAGCCGCCAGCGTCGCTGCTGGCGTACGGAGAGCCGGCCGTCGCGATACTCCACCAGGACCGGCCGGCGGCCGACCCGGGTGATGTCGACCCGGGGCGGCCCATCGGTGGCGACCACGTTGAGGCGACCGCTGAGCAGGTGGACGTCGAGTCGGCCGACGGGCCCGTCCAGGGTGATCCGCTGCGGGGCGTGCACGGTCCAGTCGGTCATCGGTCCTCCCTTCACGGCGTGCCGCGTCGCCGGCACGTCGGATGGCAGGACACTAACGCGATACATCGCGACATGACAAGCGCCGGCGTGACGGCCTCACGGCACCGGTTCCACGAGCGGCCGACGGTACGGGCCCCAGGCCACGAAGCGGTCGAACATGGCCCGAGGGGTGGGGCCGCCGCGGGGGTCGAGGTGGTAGAGGTCGCGCATCGCCTCGTACATGAGGCCGGCCAGGTAGATCGTGAGGCTCTGCTGCGCGCCCTCGTGCTCGGCCTTGAGCAACAGTCGCGCGGTCGCGCAGGGCCACGGCTGGCCGCACGAGCGACAACCCCAGTGCGGTCGCAGCGGCGTGTGCGGCGGCCGGCCCTCGATCCGGTGGCGGGGTCGCTCGGGGCGCGGTCCGGGGCCGGGCTGCGGGAGCCGGGTGGAGAGCACGGGCCTCACCAGCGCCCTCCGTTCATCCGGCGCGCCCGCCCGGCGGCGGCGAGATCGGCCGCGCCGTACCACAGGATCTCGGTCGCGTCGTTCGCCCTCGGCCGGACCGGAGGCGGCACGAAGGGCCCGATGGGGCCGGGGATGTACGGAGCCGGCCTGCCCGGGCGGGGCGGCGGGTGCGGTGCCGGAGCGGGCTTCGGCCGCCGGCTCCGGATCTCCCGCCGCTCCGCGCAGTTCGGGCAGGCGCAGTGCCGTCCGCACCGACTCCGGTGCCAGCCTCCACGGTGACCCACTTTCTCCCCCACCCCGCTGTCGAGGTGGGCCGCCCCGCCACGGGAGAGCGGGGCGGCCCCGGCAGGACCCGCCCACGTCCTCGACGACGGCGAACGGGCCCGCGTGGTGACAGTCTGGTGAGGACACCACTACCGTCGACACATGCTCGCCGCATCCGCGCAGGTCAACGAGCCGGTCGAGCGGGCACGGGAGACACGCCGACGGGACCGAGCAGAATGTGGGGAATCGATGGGCACCGCCACCAACTACGTGCTGGGTGAGCTACGCACGTTCCGCGCTCAGCTCGGCCTGAGCCAGGACGACTTCGGCAGGACGATCGGCTACTCCGGGTCGCACGTCAGCTCCGTCGAGACGGGCGGTCGCCCGCCGACCCGGGAGTACATGAAGGCGATCGACGACCAGCACGACACGGGCGAGCGGTTCGGCCGGATGCTCCGTGAGCTGGCCCGGCTGGACGCCACGCCGGCCTGGCTGCGGGAGTGGATCGAGTTCGAGCGGGAGGCGGCGACGTTGCGCTGGTTCGAGCTGGCGTACGTGCCGGGCCTGCTCCAGACCGAACGCTACGCCCGCGCCACGCTGGCGGGGGGCCGGTTCACGGCCGACGAGGTCGAGCGGATCGTCGCGTCCAGGCTGGAGCGTCAGGCGATCCTCGGCCGGGAGCGGCCACCCCAGCTCATCGCCGTCGTCGACGAGGCCGTGCTGCGCCGGCCGGTGCTCGACCAGCCGGGGCTCATGGCCGAGCAGCTCGATCACCTGGTGGCCCTCGCGACGCAGGAACACGTGCAGCTCCACGTCGTCCCGGCCGACGCCGGCATGTATCTCGGACTGGCCGGCCAGTTCATCATCGCCGAGCTGCCGGACGGCACCCGCGTGGCCCACGCGGACAACCAGCTCAGCGCGCAGATCGTCGACGCATCCACCGACATTGCTAGGCTGGCCAGGACGTGGGAGATCGTGCGGAACGAGGCCCTCCCCCGCCGGCAGTCGACCGTGCTGATCAAGGAGGTGGCGAAGTCATGGACGTGATGACCCCGCGGTGGCGTAAGTCGACGAGATCCGGCGGCAACGGCGGTTCCTGCGTCGAGGTCGCGGACAACCTGCCGGGCGTCGTGCTGGTACGCGACACCAAGGACCGCGAGGGCGGCACCCTCCACTTCGACTCCCGGGCGTGGCAGTCGTTCGTCGGCCTGGCCAGGCGGATCGGCCCGGTCGGCTGATCCGCTCCTCCCCCCGTCTTCATGCCGCGTATCCCGCCGGCGCCCTCCCGACCGCGGCAGCGGGGACGTGCACGACCGACTCGGCCGCCCGGGCGAGCAGCCGCCGGTCGGCGTCCCGGGCGGGATGCAGGGCGGCGGAGACGCTCACCCGCACCTCCAGGTCCCGGGCGGCGAGCACCCGGCCCACCGAGCGCAGCAGGTCGTCGTCCCCGACGAATGCGGCGGCCGTGGTCGGCACGCCGGTCGCGGCCCACCGGTAGCCGATCCGCAGCGGCACCACCGGCGCCCCGGCGTCGATCGCCGCCTGGAACAGCGCCGGACGGAACCCCCGGCCGGGGCGGCAGCCGATCGCGTCGGCGGTGCCGCACCAGGTCGTACCCTCCGGAAAGACCGCCACCGGGCTGCCGGCGCGCAGCGCGGCGGTGACCCGGGCCACCGTCGCGGGCAGGGCGCGGGGGCGGGCCCGGTCGACCAGGACGGTGCCGGCCGCCGCCGCGAGCAGCCCGACCAGCGGCCAGGACCGGACCTCCCGCTTGGCCACCATCCGGGCCGGCGCGACGGCCAGCAGCGCGAGCACGTCCAGCCAGGAGGCATGGTTGGCGACCAGCAGCGCCGGCCGCCGGGGCGGCCGGCCGCGCACCACGAGGCGCACGCCGAACGCGCGCAGCGTCCACCGGGCCCAACCACGCAGGGCCGCCGCCCGGTCCCCGGCCGGCAGCACCGGCAGCAGCACCGCCAGCACCGTCCCCGCCGACAGCGTCCCGAGGACGGCGAGGGTGCGGCCCGCCCGCCGGACGGGCGACACGGCCGGCGCCTCGCCGGCCGCCGGAAGGCAGGTGGGCCCGCACCCCGAGGCGGGCAGCCAGAGGCGTCCGGCGATGCTCACCGCTCGGCCCCGCCGAGGAAGTGCCGCAGGTAACGGGGGTTCATCCGGTCCAGGGAGAAGAGCACGTAGAAGTCGGCCACCCCGAAGTCCGGGTCGTACGCCGGCTCGCCGCAGACCCAGGCCCCGAGGCGCAGGTAGCCGCGCAGCAGCGGCGGAACGGTGGCCCGCGCGGCCGGGCCGTCGGCCGCCGCCGGCCCGACGAGCCCGTCCGGCTCGGCGAACCAGGGGCGCCTCGGCCGTACGCGCAGCCGCGGCGGGGCCAGGTGCCGGGCCGCGACCTCGTCCCACACCCGCGCGACGGTCCCGCCCCCGTCGGCAACGGGCACCGACGCGCAGCCGCCGAGCCAGCGCGACCCGCGCAGGTGCAGGTAGCGGACGATGCCGGCCCACATGAGGTTGATCACCGCGCCGGAGCGGTGATCGGGGTGTACGCAGGACCGGCCGGCCTCGACCAGGTCGTCGCGGAGCGGGTCGAGCCCGGTGAGGTCGAACTCGGTCGCGGCGTACCGCCGGTCGGTGCGGCCCGGCGGGAGCAGCCGGTACGTGCCGACCACCTCGCCGGTGCCCTCCTGACGGACGATCAGGTGGTCGCAGTACGCGTCGAAGTCGTCGACGTCGAGCCCGGCGGCCCCCGGGCGCAGGGTGGCGCCGAGTTGGGTGGCGAACACCTCGTGACGGAGGCGTTGCGCGGCCGCGACCTCGCTCGGGTCGTCGGCGATCAGCAGGGTGTAACCGCTGGTCGTCAGGGGTGCGCCAGCGGCGTGCAGAACGGCCATGGGACCTGTGTAGGCGGCCCGGGTTGCCGGCCGGCGGGGTGAGGGGTGTCGATGAGGTGAACGGCCCGTGCCGGTGTCGGGCGACGACCGCGGCGAGGTCGGCGCTCGTCTCAGCGGTTGGCGCGCAGGTCCCGGGCGAGATGCGAGCGCCGGAACCCCACCGTGACCAGGCGCCGCAGGTCGGCCCGGTTGTCGTGCATGAGCTGCACGTGGAAGTAGTTGACGTACTCGAGCGCGGCGAAGAGCCCGAAGGCCAGCCCCGGGTACGACCGCGCGCCGGGCGTCCGCACGGCGGCCACGGCACAGGCGATGATCACGACGGCCAGGAGGATCGGCAGGGCGGCGCGGGCGGTGCCGAAGTGGCGCCGGCCGGGCAGGCGCGGCTCCCCGCGGCGCAACTGCCGGAGCTTGAGCGCCCAGTAGGCCGCGCCCACCACGAGCAGGGCCGCGAACGCCCCGAAGCCGGCGAGGTTCGCCGCCGT
Source organism: Micromonospora sp. NBC_01740 (assembly GCF_035920365.1). NCBI lineage: Bacteria > Bacillati > Actinomycetota > Actinomycetes > Micromonosporales > Micromonosporaceae > Micromonospora > Micromonospora sp. NBC_01740. The sequence goes on from NZ_CP109150.1 coordinate 354,071, forward strand.
CGGCGGCAGGCCCACCAGCTGGAACCACACCCACGCCTGTAGGGGAACGTTCAGCAGCTCCCAGCCGGCGAGTGAGCGGAGCCGGCGCCGGGCCGCCTCGCGGGTCGGGCCGGCCGGCAGGTGAGGACTGGGCACGGCCCCACAGTGGCACAGCACCGGACGAACACCGGGGTCGACGGCGTGCGAGGCTGCCGGGGGCGCACCGGCGACGGGGCCGGGCGTCGCGGTCGGAGGTGTCTCATGATCATCGAGTCGCGTTTCAACGGGCCGCCCGGCTCGGGCAACGGCGGCTGGAGCGCCGGGGTCCTCGCCGGCGCCGCCGGCCCCGGGCCGGTCGAGGTGACGTTGCGTCGCCCTCCCCCGCTGGAGACCCCGCTCACTCTCGTCGACGGCGAGGTCCGCGACCCGCAGGGCAACCTCGTCGCCCAGGTCCGCCCCACGGAGGACCCCCGGGCGGTGGTGCCTCCGGTGGACCTGCCGGCCGCGCGGGCCGCCTCGGCGGCGTACCCCGGGCTGGTCGACCACCCCTTCCCGGGCTGCTACGTCTGCGGCCCGAACCGCGCCGACGGGCTGCGGATCTTTCCGGGGCGGCTGCCGGACGGCCGCACCGCCGCGCCGTTCCGGGTGCCCGCGTCGGTCACGACCGCCACCGTCTGGGCCGCGCTGGACTGCCCCGGCGGCTGGGCCGTGATCGCCCCCGGCCGGCCGTACGTCCTGGGCCGGATCGCGGCGGTGGTAGCGGCGCTGCCGGAGCCGGGCGACGAGTGCGTGGTGACCGGCGTCATGGTCGGCGGCGAGGGCCGCAAGGCGCTCGTGCACACCAGCCTGTACGCACCCGACGGCGCTCTCCTGGCCTGGGCCCGGGCAACCTGGATCGCCGTGGCCGACGACATCGGATAATCGTTCCTGGGGATGAGGGCCTCCTGCCTGAGGCGGAGGTGGATCTCGGAAGTGCGCCTGATTGACCTGGTTGCGCCCGCCCGCCACGCTGTGTCACGGCGTACCCCGACGCCACCGCACGAAGGAGAGCAATGACTGACGGGCAGAGAAGCCCCACCGGTGACGGTCAGATCGTGGTGTCCGGCCTGACGAAGCAGTACAAGAACGTCCGGGCCGTCAACGATCTGTCGTTCACCGTCGAACCGGGGCGGGTGACCGGCTTCCTCGGCCCCAACGGCGCCGGCAAGACGACCACGCTGCGGATGCTGCTGAACCTGGTCACGCCGACCAGCGGGACGGCGACCATCAGCGGGCGGCGCTACGCCGACCTGACCGACCCGCTGCGGCACGTCGGCGCCGTGCTGGAGGCGTCCAGCGCGCACAAGGGCCGCACCGGCATCAACCACCTGCGGGTGATCGCCGCGGCGGCCGGCCTGCCGAAGCACCGGGCCGACGAGGCGCTGGCGCAGGTCGGGCTCACTCCGGCGGCGAAGCGCAAGTTCAAGGGCTACTCGCTCGGCATGAAGCAGCGGCTCGGCATCGCCGCCGGGATGCTCGGCGACCCCCGCGTGCTGATCCTCGACGAGCCCGCCAACGGGCTCGACCCGGAGGGCATCCGGTGGATGCGCGGCTTCCTCAAGAACCTCGCGCACGAGGGCCGCACGGTGCTGGTCTCCAGCCACCTGCTGTCGGAGATGCAGCTGCTCGCCGACGACGTGGTGATCATCGCCGCCGGGCAGCTGGTCCGCCAGGGCACGGTCGAGCAGGTCATGGGCTCGATGGCGCAGGGCGTACGGGTCCGCGTCCGCACCCCGCAGGCCGACGCGCTGACCGCCGCCCTCAAGGAGGGTCCGGCGACGGTCGACGTCGACGAGCACGGCGTCCTGCTGGTGGGCGGGGTGGACGCCCCGACCGTGGGCCGGGTCGCCCTGACGGCCGGCGTCGAACTGCACGAACTGACCACGGAACGGCCCGACCTCGAACGGGTCTTCCTGGAGCTGACGGCCGGAAAGGCGGGCATCCGATGAACCTCGTCCGGTCCGAGCTTCTCAAGATCCGCACCACCAGCACCTGGTGGTGGCTGGCCATCGCCGCGTTCCTGTCGATCGCGCTGGCCTTCGCCTTCAACGCCTGGGTCGCCAACGAGACGTTGAACGGCAACGCCGAGGAACTGGGCGTCACCGGCGACCAGGCCTCCGCGGCGGCGCAGGCCGCGAACCTGTACACCTCCGGGCAGTACCTGGGCCTGATGTTCGTGATGCTGATCGGCATCCTGATGGTCACCAACGAGTTCTTCCACCAGACGGCGACCACCACGTTCCTGGCCACACCGCGGCGCACGTCGGTGATCCTCAGCAAGCTGGTCGCGGCCAGCCTGCTGGGCATCGGTTTCTGGCTGGTGACCACGCTGATCGACCTGGCCGCCGGGGCGGTGTTCCTGTCGGCCAACGGCCACGGCACCCTGCTCGGCGAGTGGGCCGTGCAGCGGGCGCTGCTGCTCAACCTGCTGGCGTACGCGATCTGGACGGTCCTCGGCATCGGCATCGGCACGCTGATCACCAACCAGCTCGGCGCGGTGATCACCGCCGCGGTGCTCTACCTCGTCGGCACGCAGGTGGTGGGGCTGCTGTTCATGCTGCTGTCGAACCTGCTCAACAGCGAGGCCGTGGTCAAGTGGCAGGTGATCTGGCCCGCCATCGCCTCGACCGTCATGGTCAGCGAGGGCCAGACCGACTTCACCCCCGCCTGGTGGGTCGGCGCGCTCGTGCTGATCGGCTACGCGGTGGTGAGCGGGGTCGTCGGCGTGCTCATCACCCGGCGGCGCGACATCTCCTGACGCGTCCGGGCATTGGCGGCGGGGGTGGTGCCCGGCACCACCCCCGCCGCCGTACGACATGGGGCCGACCACCACATCGGGCCTTACCAGCAGCCGGCCGCACACGCAGCGTTTGGTGAACTTCTGGCATCTTCTGTGAAACGGGCCACGGGTCGGAGGCGGAAATGCCTGTGGCGACCGTACGGCGTAGCCTGGGAGCCGTCTCGTGCGCGCTCGAAGGCAGGGCGACACCGGACACCGCGTGACACACAAACCCGCGTGAAAGAGGCGATTACCGGCCGTGTCGACCCAGCAGACTTCGCAGGAGAACCCACTGGCGGGTTTCGGTCCGAACGAGTGGATCGTCGAGGAGATGTACCAGCGCTACCTCGCCGACCCCACCAGCGTCGATTCGGCCTGGCACGACTTCTTCGCGGACTACCGCCCGGCGCCCGGCGCCGGGAAGCCGCGCGGAACTGAGCAGGCCCCGAAGCCGGCCGCCAAGCCGGAGCCCGCCGGCCAGCAGGAGGCGGCCACCGCGGTCGCGCAGCCGACGGAGAAGAAGCCGGCGGAGAAGAAGCCCGAGACCAAGCCGGAGACCAAGCCGGAGAAGCCCGCCGCCAAGGCCGCCCCGGCCAAGCCGGCGCCCGCGAAGGCGGCTCCCGCCAAGCCCGCGGCTACCAAGCCGACCGCCACCGGCCCGCAGACCACCCCGCTGCGCGGCGTGGCCGCGAAGATCGTCCAGAACATGGACGCCTCGCTGGCCGTGCCGACCGCCACCAGCGTGCGCGCCGTCCCGGCCAAGCTCCTGGTCGACAACCGCATCGTGATCAACAACCACCTCACCCGTGGGCGCGGTGGCAAGGTCAGCTTCACCCACCTCATCGGCTACGCGATGGTCCGGGCCCTGGTCGCCCACCCGGAGATGAACAACTCCTTCGCCGAGGTCGACGGCAAGCCGGTCATGGTCCGGCCGGAGCACGTCAACCTGGGCATCGCGATCGACCTGGCCAAGCCGGACGGCAGCCGCAACCTGGTGGTCCCCTCCATCAAGGCGTGCGAGCAGATGGACTTCCGGCAGTTCTGGCAGGCGTACGAGGACGTGGTCCGGCGTGCCCGCCGCAACGAGCTGACCATGGACGACTACTCCGGCACCACGATCTCGCTGACCAACCCCGGCGGCATCGGCACCGTGCACTCGATGCCGCGCCTCATGCAGGGGCAGAGCGCCATCATCGGCGTCGGCGCGATGGAGTACCCGGCCCCCTACCAGGGCATGTCCGAGGCCACCCTGGCCGAGCTGGCCGTCAGCAAGGTCATCACCCTCACCAGCACGTACGACCACCGGATCATCCAGGGCGCCCAGTCCGGCGAGTTCCTGAAGGTCATGCACGAGCTGCTGCTCGGTGAGCACGGCTTCTACGACCAGATCTTCACCTCGCTGCGCATCCCGTACGAGCCGGTGCGCTGGATGCGCGACGTCGCGGTCAACAACGAGGGCCAGATCAACAAGACCGCCCGGGTGCACGAGCTGATCCACGCGTACCGCGTGCGCGGCCACCTGATGGCCGACACCGACCCGCTCGAGTTCAAGATCCGCAAGCACCCCGACCTGGACGTGCTCCAGCACGGGCTGACCCTCTGGGACCTCGACCGCGAGTTCCCGGTCAACGGCTTCGCCGGCAAGCAGCGGATGAAGCTGCGCGCCGTCCTCGGCGTGCTGCGCGACTCGTACTGCCGGCGCGTCGGCATCGAGTACATGCACATCCAGGACCCGGAGGAGCGGCGCTGGATCCAGGAACGGATCGAGCGCAAGTACGAGAAGCCGTCGGCCGACGAGCAGAAGCACGTGCTCAACCGGCTCAACGCCGCCGAGGCGTTCGAGACCTTCCTCCAGACCAAGTACGTCGGGCAGAAGCGCTTCTCGCTGGAGGGCGGCGAGTCGCTGATCCCGCTGCTCGGCGAGGTGCTGGAGGCCTCCGCCGAGGGCGGGCTGGACGAGGTCGTCATCGGCATGGCCCACCGTGGCCGGCTGAACGTGCTGGCCAACATCGTCGGCAAGCCGTACGAGAAGATCTTCTCGGAGTTCGAGGGGCACCTGGACCCGCGTTCCACCCAGGGCTCCGGCGACGTGAAGTACCACCTGGGCCAGAACGGCAAGTTCACCACGCCCGACGGCGACCACGCGGTCAAGGTCTCGGTGGTGGCGAACCCGTCGCACCTGGAGGCCGTCGACCCGGTGCTGGAGGGCATCGTCCGGGCCAAGCAGGACCGGATAGACCTCAAGCTGGAGGGCTACACCGTGCTGCCGCTGGCGGTGCACGGTGACGCCGCCTTCGCCGGCCAGGGCGTGGTCGCCGAGACCCTCAACCTCTCGCAGCTGCGCGGCTACCGCACGGGCGGCACCGTCCACGTGGTGGTCAACAACCAGGTCGGCTTCACCACCGCCCCGGAGTACAGCCGCTCCAGCCTCTACAGCACGGACGTCGCCCGGATGATCCAGGCGCCGATCTTCCACGTCAACGGCGACGACCCCGAGGCCGTGGTCCGGGTCGCCCGGCTGGCCTTCGAGTACCGGCAGGCGTTCAACAAGGACGTCGTCATCGACATGGTCTGCTACCGCCGGCGCGGGCACAACGAGGGCGACGACCCGTCGATGTCCAACCCGCAGATGTACAAGATCATCGACTCGAAGCGGTCCGTCCGGAAGCTCTACACCGAGGAGCTGATCGGGCGCGGCGACATCACCGTGGAGGACGCGGAGGAGCTGCTGCGCGACTACCAGTCGCAGCTGGAGCGGGTCTTCAAGGCCACCCGCGACGCGGCCACCACGCCGCGGCAGCTCAGCCGCCCGAAGCGGGAGGACGAGCCGGAGCCGCAGGTGGAGACCGCCACCGACGCGGCCGTCGTCAAGGCCGTCGGCGAGGCGCACGTCAACCTGCCGGAGGGCTTCACCCCGCACAAGCGGATCCAGCAGCTGCTCGACCGGCGGGCCAAGATGTCCGTCGAGGGCAACATCGACTGGGGCTTCGGCGAGATCATCGCGTTCGGCTCGCTGCTGCACGACGGGGTCACCGTCCGGCTCGCCGGGCAGGACTCCCGCCGGGGCACCTTCGTCCAGCGGCACGCCTCCGTGGTCGACGCCCAGACCGGCGACGACTACCTGCCGTTGCAGTCGCTGACCGGCGACGGCGAGCGGTCCCGGTTCTTCGTGCACGACTCCCTGCTGAGCGAGTACGCGGCGATGGGCTTCGAGTACGGCTACTCGGTGGAGAACATCAACGCGCTGGTCGCCTGGGAGGCGCAGTTCGGCGACTTCGTCAACGGCGCCCAGTCGGTGATCGACGAGTTCATCTCCTCCGGCGAGGTGAAGTGGGGCCAGCGCTCCGCCGTCACCCTGCTGCTGCCGCACGGCCACGAGGGCCAGGGCCCGGACCACACCTCCGGTCGCCCGGAGCGGTTCCTCCAGATGTGCGCCGAGGACAACATGCGGGTGTCGATCCCGACCACCCCGGCGAACTACTTCCACCTGCTGCGCCGCCAGGCGCTCTCGCCGAAGCGCAAGCCGCTGGTGGTGTTCACGCCGAAGTCGCTGCTGCGGCACAAGCTCTGCGTCTCCCCGGTCGAGGACTTCACCACCGGCACCTTCCAGCCGGTGCTGCCCGACTCGGGCTCTCCGGCGCCGGAGCAGGTGAAGCGGGTGCTGCTCTGCTCGGGCAAGGTCTACTACGACCTGTTCCAGGCCCGCGCCGAGCGGGGCGTCACCGACACCGCGATCATCCGGATCGAGCAGCTCTACCCGATGCCGGTCGAGGAGATCCGGGCCGCCCTCGCGGCGTACCCGAACGCGGAGGACTTCGCCTGGGTGCAGGAGGAGCCGGCCAACCAGGGCGCCTGGTCGTTCGTCGCGCTCAACCTGCTGGAGCACCTGTCGGACGTACGGCTGCGCCGGATCTCCCGCCCGGCCGCCGCCGCCCCGGCCGTCGGCTCGGCGAAGATGCACGAGGTCGAGCAGACCGCGCTGATCGAGGCGGCCCTGCCCCGCCCGTGACCTGACAGCACCGCCGACCGGGGCAGGGACCGTCACGACGACGGCTCTGCCCCGGTCGGCGTCCCGGCTCACGCCGCCGGCAGGCCCCGGCGGCACCACGGCCCACCCAGCACAGCGACGAAGAGGGACCGACAGCATGTACTTCACCGACCGTGGAATCGAGGAGCTCGTCGAGCGCCGGGGCGGCGAACAGGTCAGCATGGAGTGGCTCGGCGAGCGCCTACGCGACTTCGTGGACCTGAACCCCGAGTTCGAGACCCCGATCGAGCGCTTCGCCACCTGGCTCGCCCGCCTGGACGACGAGGACGAGGACTGAGCCGGACCGCCCCGGAGGAACGGACGTCCCCGGTGCCGCCACCGAACCGCTCCCGCCGCTCGCCCGTACGCCGGTCGGCCCTGGCGGCGGGCGCCGCCGTGGCGCTGCTGCTCTCGGGCTGCGGCGCGGAACCCCGACGCCGCCCCGGGCCGGTGCCGGGGAGCGCCGCCGGGTCCCCGGCGGCGGCCCCGCCCCCGGTCTTCTACGTCGCCCCGGGGAACCCGGCGGCGGCGGAGGCGGACCGGCGGGAGGCGCTGGGCCGGACCGCCGACGCGGCGGCGCTGCGCCGGATCGGCGCGCGGCCCAGCGCGAAGTGGCTGACCGGCGGGCCGGCGGTCCGCGACGAGGTCGACGCGTACCTGGGGCAGGCGGCGCTCGCCGGCCAGACGCCGGTGCTGGTCGTGCACAACATCCCGGACCGCGACTGCGCCCGCCAGGGCACCGGCGGGGCCAGCGGCCCGGCGGAGTACCAGCGCTGGATCCGCGACCTCACGGCGGGCGTCGGGGGCCGGCCGGTCACCGTGGTCCTCGAACCCGGGGCGGTGCCGGACGCCGTACGGGGCTGCGTCCGCGACCCCGACGGGCGGCTCACGCTGCTGCGGGACGCCGTCACCGTGCTCCGCAGCACCGGCAGCGCCCGGGTCTACGTGGACGCGGGGCACCCCGGCTGGATCTCCGACGTCGCCGCGCTCACGGCGGCGCTCGACCGGGCGGGGGTCGGCGAGGCCGACGGCTTCGCGCTCAACGTGGCCAACTTCTTCGGCACCGCGCAGAACGTCCGCTACGGCCACCGCATCTCCGACGCCCTCGGCGGCGGCACCCGCTTCGTCGTCGACACCAGCCGCAACGGCAACGGCCCCCACGCGGGTGCCACGGTGGACGGCGCGCCGAGCTGGTGCAATCCGCCGGGACGGGCGCTCGGTCAGGAGCCGACGGCCGATCCCGGCCTGCCCCGGGTGGACGCGCTGCTCTGGGTCAAGTACCCGGGCGAGTCCGACGGCGCCTGCCGGCCCGGGGAGCCGGACAGCGGCGTCTGGTGGCCCGAGTACGCCCTCGGCCTGGCCCGGCGCGCCGGCTGACCCGACCGGCCTGGGCGGGCCGGCCAGCCCCGCCGCCCGCCCGCTCAGCCCCGCCAGGCCGGTCGGCCCGGCCGGCGGACCCGGTCAGGCCGTGCCGCCGCGTTCGGCCGGGGCCAGGCCGGTGCGCCGCAGCTTCTGCCAGCCCAGCCGGCCGCCGGTCAACGCGGTGACCACCGACTGGAGCATCACCAGGTACATCAGTTGCCGGTAGACGAACTGCTGGAGCGGCAGCACCCACAGCACGCCCAGCTTCTCCCGGTCCAGCCGGAACGCCACCACGGCGGTCAGCGTCTGCAACCCGAGCATGGCCAGCCAGGCCACGGCCGTGGCGGTGCGGTCCAGGAAGAACAACCCGTACAGGGCCAGCAGGTCGATCACCGGCGCCAGCAGGGGCAGCAGCACCCCGAAGAGGCTGAGGAAGGCCAGGCAGCGGCGGGTGAACCGGCCGGACGCGCCCCGGTCGAGCAGGGACCGCCGGTGCTTCCACATCGCCTGCATGGTGCCGTAGCTCCACCGGTAGCGCTGCTTCCACAGCTGCCCCATCGTCGCCGGCGCCTCGGTCCAGGCGCGCGCCGTCTCCTCGTACACCACCTTCCAGCCGGCCCGCCCCAGCGCCATGGTGATGTCGGTGTCCTCGGCCAGGGTGTCGTCGGTCATCCCGCCGGCGTACACCAGCGCCTGCCGCCGGAAGCCGCCGATCGCCCCCGGCACCGTCGACATGCAGCGCATCGACTCGTAGAGGCGACGGTCGAGGTTGAAGCCGATCACGTACTCGATGTGCTGCCACTTGGCGATCAGGCTGTCCCGGTTGCCCACCTTGACGTTGCCGGCCACCGCGCCGACCTGCGGGTCCGCGAACGGCTGCACCAGCCGTCGGACGGCGTCCGGTTCGAGGACGGTGTCGCCGTCGACCATCACGATCAGGTCGTGCCGGGCCAGCGCGACGCCGGTGTTCAACGCGCTCGGCTTGCCGCCGTTGGGCTTGCGGACCACCCGGACGTTCGGCAGGCCGAGCCCTTCGGCGATGTCGGCGGTGCCGTCGGTGGAGCCGTCGTCGACGACGACGACCTCGATCCCCCCGGGATGGTCGCCGGTGGCCAGCGACCGGACCGCCGCCGCGATCCCCTCCTTCTCGTTGTACGCCGGGACGATCACCGACACCGGGTCGGTGACCGGCGGCCCCCAGGTCCAGTCGCGGGCCCGCCGCCGCCGGGCGTGCCGCCCGGCGAGCAGGAAGAGCAGCGCGGTACGCCCGACCGTGAGCACCCCGACGGCGACGAAGATCAGCCCGAAGCCGCTCATCGTCCGGTCCGCGCCCCGCACCGCCCAGACCAGCACCCGCCCCCGCAACCGCTCCCCGGCGGAGGCGGTCGGATTGCCGGTCACCTCGTGCCGCACCCCCGCGTCGGCCAACGCCTGGTTGAGCCCGCCGGTGACCGTGGCGAACTGGTACCCGCGCGCCTTCATCAACGGGATGAACCGGTCCAGCGCCTCGACGGTCTGCGAGCGGTCGCCGCCGGCGTCGTGCCACAGCGTGATCGCGCCCGCGTACCCGGACGGCGTGACGTTCTCGACGATCCGCTCGACGCCCGGCAGCGCCCAGTCCCGGCTGTCGGTGTCGTTGAGCACCGTCAGGTAGCCCAGGTCGCCGGCCTCGGTGACCAGCGGCCAGTCCCGGTCGTTCAGCGCGTCGGCGTGCGACGAGTACGGGAACCGCACCAGCGAGCTGCGGATCCCCGCCGCGCCGGCGACCGCGAGCTGGGTCTGGGCGTACTCCATGCGGCGCCGCCAGCCCGGCATGGTGGTCAGGTCGGGATGGGTGAAGGTGTGCACCCCGATCTCGTGCCCGGCTGCCGACATCTCCCGCACCAGCTCGGGATGCCGGGCGACCTGCGCCCCCAGCACGAAGAAGGTGGCGCTGACCTGGTGGGCGTCCAGCACCCGGAGCACCTCGCGGGTCCAGTTCGGATCCGGGCCGTCGTCGAAGGTCAGCGAGAGGGTGCGGGGCGGCAGCCGGTAGGAACGGGTCCGCTCGTCCCCGACGCTGATGATCGGTCCCCCGTTCACCACCTCGTCGGGCACCCGGTCCTGGCCGGCGCCGGCCGGCTGGCGCTCGGGCACGAAGGCGGCGTCCGCGTACGCCCCGACGAAGAGCACGCCGGCCAGGACGACGAGCAGCATGCCGAGCACGGTCCAACTGGGCGGCGGCGCGACCCGCCGGACCCGGCCGTGGCGGCGGGCGGTCGTCCGGGGCCGGCGCGGACGGAAGCGGTCAGGCATCGTCGTCCGGTTCCCCGGGAGCGGGCGACAGCGGCAGGTCGACGTCCGGGGACGGTTCCACGGGTGGCGGCTCGGAGGCCGGCGGGGCGGGCGGGGTGGTGGTCGCGGGTGGCCGTGAGACCGGCGGCGGGGTGGTGCGGCCGGGGGCGGGTGGCGTGCTGGCGGGTGCTGGCGCCGGGGGCGGGGACGACCGGGGCGCCGACGGGGTGACCGGGCCCGGGGTCGGCCGGTCACCGGGCACGACTGGCGCGGGCCGCCCGACGGTCGGCTCAGGGGTGGCGGGCGTGCTGGCGGGCGCCGGAGGCGGGGTCCAGGGTCGTCGGGTGGACTCGACGAAGGGCAGGACGTTCTCCGGGCTCACCGGTCCCCCGGCGAAGCTCGCCCCGACCAGGACGGTGTATGCCACGCCGACCGACCCGAGGGCGTACGCGAGCCGCTGCCAGCGCCGCCGGCGTCGCCCGCTCGGGTCGACGAAGACCGGCGCGAGCGGAGGCGCGACGGCGTGGACGGCGGTCGGGGCGTCGGCCGCCGGGCCGACCGCCGGAGCGTCCACCGCCGACAGCGGCGCCGTCGGTGCCTCGACCGGTGCCTGGGCGACCGTCGGGGCGTCGGCACCGGCCGGCACGACGGCTGGCCCGACAGCCGTCGCCTGGACGACGGTCGGGCTGTCAGAGGCCGCCTGAGCTGCGGCGGAACGGTCGGGCATGGGTAGCGAGTCTAGGAACGTCGGCGTCGGTACCGGCCACCCCGCCGACGGAGTGAGACGAGGATCCTGCCTGCTCAGGGTTTGGATCTCGGCGGGTATCTGCACGATCTTGTAGCGTGGGGGCGTGGCCCGGAGCGTGTACGTGACCAGCGTGGGTTCGGGCGGCGGGAAGTCGACCATCGCCCTCGGCCTGGCCGAGCTGTTGTCCCGGCAGGTCGAGCGGATCGGCGCGTTCCGGCCGCTGGTGCGCGGGGACGGTCCCGACCCGATCCTCGCCCTGCTCAGTGACCGCTACCGGATCGAGCTTCCGCTGGCCGACCTGAGCGGCACCAGCTACGCCGAGGCGACCGCGCTGGTCGCCGACGGGCGGCGGGAGCAGCTCATCGCCGGCATCGTCGAGCGCTACCGGGAGGTCGAGCGGCGCTGCCCCGCCGTGGTCGTGGTCGGCAGCGACTTCGCCGACGGCGGCGACGGGGCCGGCCCCCGCGAGCTGGCCTTCAACGCCCGGCTGGCCACCGAGTTCGGCAGCGTGGTGGTGCCCGTCGTCGACGGCTTCGGGCAGGAGCCGGCGGCGATCGCGGCCGCCGCGCGCGGGGCGTACCACGATCTGGAGGACCTGGGGGCGACGGTGCTGGCGGTGATCGCCAACCGGGTTCCCGGCCCGATGACGCTGCCCGAGCTGCCCGTGCCCACGTACGCCATCCCGGAGGTGCCGACCGTGTCGGCGCCGACGGTGGCCGAGGTGGCGGCGGCGCTCGGCGCCACCCTGCTCGCCGGTGACGACGACGCGCTCAGCCGCGACGTGCTCGACTACGTGGTGGGCGCGGCGCACGTGCCGACGCTGCTGGACCACCTGACCGAGGGCGCCCTGGTGATCACCCCCGGCGACCGGGCCGACCTGCTGGTGGCGGCGAGCGCCGCGCACGTGGCCGGGCAGGTCTCCGTCTCGGGGCTGGTGCTGACCCTCGGCGAGCAGCCCGACCCGCGCGCGATGCGGCTGGTCGAGGGCCTCAACACCGGGCTCGCGGTGCTCTCCGTGCCCAGCGACAGCTACGACACCGTGGCCGCCTCCAGCCGGATCGAGGGGCGACCCAGCGCGGCCAACCCGCGCAAGGTGGAGGCCGCGCTCGGCGCGTTCGAGCGCTGCGTGGACACCGACGACCTGGCCCGCCGGCTGCGGGTCAGCCGCTCCGAGCGGGTCACCCCGCTGATGTTCGAGTACGACCTGATCGACCGCGCCCGGGCCCGGCGCCGGCACCTCGTGCTGCCGGAGGGGGCGGAGGAACGGATCCTGCGGGCCACGGAGATCCTGCTGCGCCGGGGCGTCGCCGACATCACCCTGCTCGGCCGCCCCGACGACGTCGCCCGGCGCACCCGCGAGCTGGGCATCGACATCACCGGCGCCCAGGTGGTCGACCCCGTCGCCAGCGAGTGGCGCGACGAGTTCGCCGCCACGTACGCCGAGCTTCGCGCGCACCGCGGCATGACCCCCGACCTGGCCCACGACATCGTCGCCCAGCCGAACTACTTCGGCACGCTGATGGTCCAGACGGGGCACGCCGACGGGATGGTCTCCGGCGCGACGCACACCACCGCCGCCACCATCCGTCCCGCGTTCGAGATCATCCGAAACGTGCCGGGCGTCTCGGTGGCCTCCAGCGTCTTCTTCATGCTGCTCGCCGACCGGGTGCTGGTCTACGGCGACTGCGCCGTCAACCCCGACCCGGACGCCGCCCAGCTCGCCGACATCGCCATCTCCTCGGCCGACACCGCCGCCCGGTTCGGCATCGAGCCCCGGGTCGCGATGCTCTCCTACTCCACCGGCAGCTCGGGGGCGGGCGCCGACGTGGAGAAGGTCGCGGCGGCCACCAAGCTGGTCCGCGAGCGCCGGCCCGACCTGCTCGTCGAGGGGCCCATCCAGTACGACGCGGCCATCGACCCGGCCGTGGCGGCGACGAAGCTGCCCGGCAGCGACGTCGCCGGCCGGGCCACGGTCTTCATCTTCCCGGACCTCAACACCGGCAACAACACGTACAAGGCGGTGCAGCGCTCCGCCGGGGCGGTGGCCGTCGGGCCGGTGATGCAGGGCCTGCGCCGGCCGGTCAACGACCTGTCCCGGGGCGCCACCGTGCCGGACATCGTCAACACCGTGGCGATCACCGCCATCCAGGCCGCGGCCACCGAGGAGTCGTCATGAGCGGTCCCGCCGCCCCGCAGGAGCGCCCGGCCGGTCGCGTCCTCGTCCTCAACTGCGGGTCGTCGTCGGTGAAGTACCGGCTCTTCGACGGCGACCGGGTGGTCGACAAGGGCACCGTGGAGCGGGTCGGCGAGGCCGGCGGCGGTCCGGCCGACCACGAGACTGCCGTCCGGGGCATCCTCGACGGGCTGGACCTCACCGGGCTGGCCGCCGTCGGGCACCGGGTCGTGCACGGCGGGAAGCGGTTCGGCGAGCCGGTGCTGATCGACGACGAGGTGCTGGCCGCGATCCGCGACCTGGTCCCGCTCGCGCCGCTGCACAACCCCGCCAACCTGGCCGGCATCGAGGTCGCCCGGGCGGCGCTGCCGGACGTGCCGCAGGTCGCCGTCTTCGACACCGCGTTCCACACCACCCTGCCCGAGGCCGCCGCGACCTATGCGATCGAGCGGGACACCGCCGAGCGGTACGGCATCCGGCGCTACGGGTTCCACGGCACCTCGCACGCGTACGTGTCGCGGCGCACCGCCGAGCTGCTCGGCCGCCCGTACGCCGACGTGAACACGATCACCCTGCACCTCGGCAACGGCGCGAGCGCCTGCGCGGTGGCCGGCGGCCGGAGCGTGGCGACCTCGATGGGGATGTCCCCGCTGGAGGGCCTCGTGATGGGCACCCGCAGCGGCGACCTGGACCCGACCGTGATCTTCCACCTGCGCCGCGAGGGCGGGCTCTCCGTCGACGAGATCGACGACCTGCTCAACCACCGCAGCGGCCTGCTCGGGCTGACCGGCGCCAACGACATGCGCGAGGTGCTCGCCCGCCGGGCGGACGGCGACCCGGCGGCGGCGCTCGCCTTCGACGTCTACTGCCGGCGGATCACCGGCTACGTGGGGGCGTACTACGCACTGCTCGGCCGGGTGGACGCCGTCACCTTCACCGCCGGCGTCGGCGAGCACGCCGCCCCGGTCCGCGCCGCCGCCCTGGCCGGCCTGGACCGGCTCGGCATCGCGGTGGACCCCGAGCGCAACGCCGGCTCCGGCGACCGGGTCGTCTCGCCGGAGGGCGCCGAGGTGACCGTCTGCGTCGTCGGCACCGACGAGGAACGCGAGATCGCCCTCCAGGCCCGCGCCGTCATCGAGACCGCTGGCTGACCGCTCGGACCGTCACCCACGCCGGCTCAGCGGCGGGCCTTTCCGCGTCGCCTGGCGGCCCGGGTGCGCCGGACGCGGTCGCGCCCTCGGCCCCGCCGGGGTGGTGCGGGGGCGGGCCGGTCGAACATCCCCGTCGGAACGAGGGCCGCGAAGAGGAAACCCCCGCCCAACGCCGCGCCCAGCAGCCCGAACGGGATGCCGCCCCAGGAGTTGAGGAAGAAGACCGAGTCGTCGGTGTTGCCGTTGGCGGCCACGAACTCCGCCGGCCGCTCCGGATCGACCCAGAGCATCATCTCCTCCGGAGGCTCCTCGACACAGCCGCCGGCCGAGCCGCAGAGGATGCGCTCGTTGTGCTGGACGCCGCCGTACTCGTACCAGACCTGGACGGTGTCGGTGCCGCCGCCGCGTCCGACGGTGTCGCGGCGGTCGCTCACGGTCGCCAGTACCGGGACGCCGTCCGCCCGCAGCCGCTCCGCCTTGGTGTGCAGGTGCCACTTGTACGTCCCAATGGCCACCGCGTACGTCAGCCCCGCGAGCAGCAGCACCAGGCCGAGGGCGGCACTGCCCCGGTGGATGCCGCGAAGACCGGAGCGGAGCCTCCGCCACCGCCCCGGAACGCGCCCCGGGCCCGCCGCCGACTCCGGGCTTCCCGTCGGCGGCTCCCCCACGCCCGGCTTCGGGCCTCCCGTCCGCGGCTCCCCCGCGCCCGGCTCCGGGCCTCCAGGCGGCTCCACGCCGGTCAGCCCAGCGCGAGCCAGACGAGGAGGGCGACCAGCACGACCGCGACCGCCGCCGCGCCGACGAGCAGCGGCGTCCGGGACGCGCCGGCCGGGGCCTCGGGCTCGGCGGTGTGGGCGTAGGCGCGGAACGCCTCGGTGTTGCCGCTCGGGTCTGTGCGGTTCTCAGGCATGGCGGTGACCCTAGCGACACCGGTTGCCCGCCGCCGTCCCCGGCGCGCGTCCCGGGGTCAGGTCGAGCCGGCCGGTGGAGACGATCCGGCCGGGTGGTGAGGGCGTCCGGTCCGGACGGCGGGACCGCTGCGGGCCGCCGGGCACCTACCGTGAATCCGTGGGGACAAAGCGGCTGGTCGCCGCACTGATGACGACGCTGCTGGCCGGTTGCGCCCCGGCGGGTGCCGCCGCGCCCGGCACACCGCCGCCGGCCCGTCCGGCGCCCGTGGCCGCCTACGCCGTCGGCGTACGCACGTTCACCGTCGACCCGACCTCGGCGCGCCCCCTGCCGGTGACCGTCTGGTACCCGGCGGAGGGCGACGCCGTGGCCGCCGGGCGCTTCCCCGTGGTGGTCTACAGCCACGGGCTGCACAGCCTGCCCGAGCTGCACGCCGGGCTGACCGCGCGCTGGGCCGCCGCCGGGTTCGTGGTCGCCGCCCCGGCCTACCCGCACACCCGGCGCGGCGCGGCCCGGTTCAGCCGTGCCGACGTACGCCACCAGCCGGCCGACGGCTGGCGGCTGATCCGGCACCTGACGCGGCTCGACGCCCGGGCCGGAGACCCGCTCGCCGGGCACCTCGACGTCACCCGGGTCGCCGCCGCCGGCCACTCGGCGGGCGGCTTCACCACGGCCGGCATGTTCACCTCCGGACGCTCGGGGCGGCTGCGCGCCGGCATCGTGATCGCCGGCGGCGGAACGGCCGGCAGCTTCGCCGGGCCGGCGGCCCCACTGCTCTTCGTGCACGGTACGGCGGACAAGATCGTGCCGGCGACGGTCGGCCGCGCCGCATACCAGCGCACGACCGGCCCGACCGCCTTCCTGAGCCTGCTCGGGCAGGGCCACGGCGAGTACCTGAACCCGGGGCGGCCCGGCTTCGACCAGGTCCTGGCCACCACCACCGACTTCCTCCGCTGGACGCTCTACGGCGACCCGGCCGCCGGCCGCCGGCTGCCCGGCGACGCCCGCCGCCCCGGCGTGACGCTCTACGAGACCCGCCCCGCCCGCTGACCCTCCCGAGCGGACGCCCGGCGCCCGGCCGGTCCCCGTCTGGAGCCCCAGCGGCCCCGGCGGGCGAAGGACGCCGCCGGTCTCGCCCGCCTGAGTGCCACCGAGCGGCAGTCGGGATCGGTCGACGCTCCGCCGGCCTCCGAGCCGCCGCCCGCCCAGGCCGATGGAAACTACTCATCAGGAGAGCGGGCTGGTGCGCCAACCAACGGTGATCAGGACGCCATGGACCCTAAAACCACCGGATAACGTCCATGGCGTCCTGATCACCGGGGCACCACCAGCGGCCCGGGCGCGGGCAGCGCAGCGGATGGCGGCGTACTGCGGCGGTCTGCGGCGGAGCGGGGCGCGCCGCGAGGCACAATCGTTCCCATGCCGCGACGTGTCACCCCCGCCCTGCTCGCCTCCGCACTGCTCACCGCCGGTCTGGTCGGCTGCTCCGACGACGCCGGGCCGGCCCCGCAGGCGGCAGGCTCCCAGGCGGCTCCGCAGGTGACGGCCTCGGCGCCGCCCGCACAGGCGGCCGGCCCCACCCCGCAGGTGCCCGTCGGCACCGCACCCGAGAAGGCCTTCGCCGTCGGCGTACGGCAGCTGAAGCTGAACCGCGACGGGAAGCGCCCACTGCCGGTGACCGTCTGGTACCCGGCCGCCGGAAAGCCCGGCGGGCAGCCGGAGCGGTCGGCGGACGCCGCCACGGGGAAGTTTCCCGTGGTGATGTTCAGCCACGGGTTGAGCGCCCGACCGGCCGACTACGAGACGCTGCTCACCCGCTGGACGGCGGCCGGGTTCGTGGTGGCCGCGCCGACCTTCCCGCACACCGCGCGGGGTGGCGACGGCAACGTGCTCGACGTGCTCAACCAGCCGGCCGACGTGTCGTACGTGCTGACCCAGGTCCTCGCCCTCGACGGCAAGGACGGCGACCCGCTGCGCGGCCGGCTGGCCACGGACCGGGTGGCGGCGGCCGGGCACTCGGCCGGCGGGGTGACCACCATCGGCCTGTTCACCGCCGGCCGGGACGAACGGCTGGACGCCGGGGTCGTGTTCGCCGGCACGGCGCTCGGCGTCGGCACCGCCTTCGCGGGCGCCGCCGCCCCGCAGCTCTTCGTGCACGGCGAGGCCGACGAGGTGGTCGAGTACGCCGCCGGCAAGGCCGCCTACGACAGGGTGCCCTGGCCGAAGGCGATGCTGAGCCTGCCGAAGGGCGACCACGGTCGGGCGCTGCTCAGCGACGGCGCCACGCTGCGGGTGGTCTCGGACACCACGGTCGAGTTCCTGCGCTGGTCGCTCTACGGCGACCAGGCCGCCAAGGGCCGCATCCCCACCGACGCCGCCCGCGACGACGTCGCCACCCTCGACAACCGCCTCTGACCGACGGTGGCCTCCCTGGCCGGGAAGGCCACCGGACCCGGCGACACCGACGGTGGCCTCCCGACCGGGGAGGCCACCAGGGCCCGCTCGTCGCGGGCCCCACGGCGACGGCGGGCCTCAGGCGGTGTGGTCGACGACGACCTTGCCGAAGACGTCGCCGGAGTGCAGGCGGGCGAAGGCGTCGGCGACCTCGCCGAACGGGAGCACGGAGTCCACCACCGGGCGCACGCCGCGCTCGGCGCAGAACGCGAGCAGGGCGGCCAGCTCGTCGGGGGTGCCCATCGAGGTGCCCAGGATCTCCAGCTGCATGGCGAAGACCCGGCGCAGGTTGACCTTCGGCTCGTGTCCCGAGGTGGCGCCGGAGACCACGATCCGGGCCATCGGCGCGGCGGACTTCAGCGAGTGGTCGAAGGTGGCCGCGCCGACCGTCTCGATCACCACGTCGACCCGTTCCGGCAGCCGGGCGCCGGGCTCAACGGCGGTGGCGCCCAGCTCGGCGATCCGTTCCCGCTTGGCGGCGTCCCGGCTGGTCGCGTACACCCGCTTGCCCATCGCGGCGGCGAGCGCGACGGCCGCGGTGGCCACGCCCCCGCCGGCACCCTGGACCAGCACGGCGTCGGCGTCGTCGACCCGGCCCACGGTGGTCAGCATCCGCCACGCGGTCAGCCAGGCCGTCGGCAGGCAGGCCGCGTCCGTCGCCGCCAGGCCCGCCGGCAGGGCCAGCAGGTTCGACCGGGGTACGGCGACCCGCTCGGCCAGCGTGCCGGGGAAGTGCTCCGAGAGGATGGAGATGCCGCGCGGGTCGCCCGGGGTGGGGATGACCGGGTAGACGACGACCTCGTTGCCGTCCGGGTCCACCCCGACGGCGTCGCAGCCGAGGATCATGGGCAGCTGCTCGGCGCGCAGCCCCACCCCCCGCAGGGACCAGAGGTCGTGGTGGTTGAGGGAGCTGGCCCGCACCTGCACGGTCACCCAGTCGTCGGCCGGGTGGGTCGGCTCGGGCTGCTCGCCGACGGTGAGCGCGGCGAGCGGGTTGGCGTCGTCGAAACGGGAGACGAAGGCGGCACGCATGATCGGCACGGTAACAAGCCGAGCCCCCGGCAAGAAGGGCACCGACGCGAGGAAGGGCTCCTTCCTGTCGCCTGAGCGATAGGAAGGAGCCCTTCCTCACACGTTCAGCGGGTGACGCCGTCGCGGCGGGCGGCCTCGGCGACCGCCTCGGCCACCGCGGGGGCGACCCGGGGATCGAGCGGGGACGGGACGATCGCCTCGGCGGTGAGCGACTCGGCCACCACGCCGGCGATCGCGTCGGCGGCGGCGACCTTCATGCCCTCGGTGATCCGGGTGGCCTTGGCGTCCAGCGCGCCCCGGAACACACCCGGGAAGGCCAGCACGTTGTTGATCTGGTTGGGGTAGTCGCTGCGGCCGGTGGCGACGACCGCCACGTGCCGGGCGGCCACCTCCGGGTGCACCTCGGGCGTCGGGTTCGCCAGGGCGAAGACGATGCCGCCGGGGGCCATGCCGGCGACCGCCGCCTCGGGGATCTGCCCGCCCGAGACGCCGATCAGCACGTCCGCGTCGCGCAGCGCCTCGGTGATGTCGCCCTCGCGACCGTCGGCGTTGGTGGCCGCCGCCAGCTCGGCCTTGGTGCCGGTCAGTTCGGGCCGGTGCCGGCCGATGATCCCCTTGGAGTCGCAGACGACCACCTGGTCGGGGTTCACGCCGCCGGCGATCAGCATCTTCGTCACCGCGACCCCGGCCGCGCCGGCGCCGCTGACCGTCACCCGCAGGTCGCCGAGCTTGCGGTCGAGCAGCCTGGCGGCGTTGCGCAGGGCGGCGAGCACGACGATCGCGGTGCCGTGCTGGTCGTCGTGGAAGACCGGGATGTCCAGGGCCTCGTCGAGGCGGCGCTCCACCTCGAAGCAGCGCGGGGCGCTGATGTCCTCCAGGTTGATCCCGCCGAACGACGGGGCCAGCGCCCGCACCACGGCCACGATCTCGTCGACGTCCTGGGTGTCCAGGCAGACCGGCACCGCGTCGACGCCGCCGAACTGCTTGAACAGCACCGCCTTGCCCTCCATCACCGGCAGCGAGGCGCGCGGGCCGATGTTGCCGAGCCCGAGTACGGCCGAGCCGTCGGTGACGACCGCGACGGTGTGCGACGCCCAGGTGTAGTCGTCGGCGAGCGTCGGGTCGGCGGCGATCGCCTCGCAGACCCGGGCCACACCCGGGGTGTACGCGAGGGAGAGGTCCTCGCGGCTGGTCAGCGGGACGGTCGAGGCGACGGCCATCTTGCCGCCCCGGTGCAGTCGGAAGACGGGATCAGCGGGGTCCACGGTGGACGATGACATGGTGACTCCAGGATCTGTCGAGCAGACGGGGCGGCCGGCGCGGACGCGAGGTGAGGCGCCGAGCGGCGGCACGCGGTGCGGGGGTCACCCGGGCACGTCTGGAGCATAGTGTCGCCACCGTCACACCGGTGTGAGCGGGGTCATATCCGCTGTGGGCGCACCCGCGCGGGCCGGGGCCAGTAGCGGGCCACCACGCGGCCCCGCACGTCGGCCACCCCGTACGCCCGGGAGTCGTCGGTGACCAGGTCGTTGTCGCCGCGCAGCCACCACCCGCCGTCCTGGGCGCGGATCGCGCGCTTGACCACGAGCAGGTCGGGGCGGCTGCGGAAGACCGCGACGACGACGTCACCGGGGCGGACCGCCCGGCCGCCGGGGCGGACCAGCACCGCGTCGCCGTGCCGCAGCGTGGGCGACATGGACGGACCGGTCACCAGCACGGCGGTCAGCGGCCACCGCAGCCGGGGGGCCACCGTCGGGTGATCGGTCCCCATTGGTTTCCCCTCCACCCGGCCTCCCCGGAGCGCGTCCAGGAGTAATGTCGTCTTGGATCATCGCAAACTTCCCATGGAGGATCCTGATGCGACTTCCGCGCATCCTTACGCCCCGCGTGACCGCCAGCGCCCACTGCGACCTGCCCTGCGGCGTCTACGACCCGGCCCAGGCCCGGATCGAGGCCGAGTCGGTGAAGGCGATCTGCGAGAAGTACCAGGCCAACACCGACCCCGAGTTCCGCACCCGCGCCATCCTGATCAAGGAGCAGCGCGCCGATCTGGTGAAGCACCACCTGTGGGTGCTGTGGACCGACTACTTCAAGCCGGCCCACTTCGAGAAGTACCCGCACCTGCACCAGCTGTTCAACGAGGCCACCAAGCTGGCCGGCGCCGCCGGCGCGAAGGGCGGCACCGACCCGTCCAAGGCCGACGAGCTGCTCCAGAAGATCGACGAGATCTCCAAGATCTTCTGGGAGACCAAGCAGGCGTGACCCTCACCGGTCCGCCGACGATCCGGCCGGCACGTCCCGAGGACGTGCCGGCCGTCGTCGTCATGGCGCAGGAGTGGGTTCCCCGCCAGCTCAGCGGGGCCGCCCCCGATCGCTCCCGCGGCACACGTGGCGGTCCCCACACGTTCGGGCGACCGAGCGGGTAGAGTCCCCGACCGGGGGGATGAGTGGTGACTCAACTGACCGGGCAGCCGACGACCGACGACGACGTCGTGCACCTCACCGTGCCCGCGGACGGGGGCTACCTCGGGGTGCTACGTACCGCCACCGCGGGGCTCGCGGCGCGGCTGCAGTTCGCCCTCGACGAGATCGAGGACCTGCGCATCGCCGTCGACGAGGCGTGCGCGATGCTGCTCGCCATCGCCACCCGCGACGCGGAGCTCGACTGCCGCTTCGCAGTCACGGACGACGCGCTCACCGTGGAGGTGACCGTGCCGACCGTCCGCGGCGCGACGCTCCCCGCCGAGTCGTCCTTCGCCTGGAAGGTGCTCACGGCGCTGACCACGGCGGCGGCCGCGACGGCCTCCGACGGCCGGGCCACCATCTCGCTGCTCACCCGCCGCGCCTCCGGCTACTGACCGGCCGCCCACCCGGCGCCGGGCCGCGCGGGCCCGGCGGGGTCACTCGAAGCCGAGGGCCCGGGTGGTGGGGGTGCTCACCAGCAGAGCGGTCATCCCGAGGCCGAGCGCCATCAGCGGTACGCCGAGCCACCCCATCCCGCCCTGGACCATGAACCAGCCGATGGGCAGCAGCATCAACTGGAGCACGATCGCCGGTGCCCGGGCTCCCGCCTTCCGGCGCGCCAACGCGCCGCCCAGCGCCCAGAGGGCCGCCGCCGCGCCGATGGCGAACGCGGTCACGAGCAACGCCGACGTGAGGTCGGTGGTCGTGGCGGTGAGATCGGCCCAGAGCAGCCACGCGGCGACCAGTCCCACGGCGACCGCCTCGGCCCGCAGCAGCCGGACCGCCCAACTGAGGGTGGCGGGGGTCGGGTCGGAGTCGATGGTCACGCGCGCCACGATACCCGTGGTGGCGCGCGGTACAGTGCCGCCCATGCGGGCCGTCCTGGTGGTCAATCCGAAGGCCACCACCACCAGCGAGCGCAGCCGGGACGTCCTGGTCCGGGCACTGCGCAGCGAAGTCGACCTCTCCGTGCGCTACACCCGGCGACGGGGGCACGCGACCGACCTGGCGCGCGAGGCGGCCGAGGAGGGCGTCGACGTCGTCGTGACGCTCGGTGGCGACGGCACGGTCAACGAGGTCGTCAACGGCCTGATGGCGGCGCAGCCGCCGACCATACCCGCCAGCACCACGCCGGCCGAGCGGCTGCCCGCCCTGGCGACCGTGCCGGGGGGCTCGACCAACGTCTTCGCGCGGGCACTGGGCCTGCCCCGGGACTGGCCGGACGGGACCAGCATGATCCTGGAGGGCCTACGGCTGGGCCGCTACCGGACGATCGGGCTCGGCCGGGCCGACGACCGCTACTTCACCTTCTGCGCGGGCTTCGGCCTCGACGCGGCCGTCATCCACCGGGTGGAGCAGGCCCGCCGGCGGGGCCGGGTCTCGACGCCCTCGCTCTACTTCCGGTCCACCGCGGCCCAGTACTTCCTCAACTCCGACCGTCGCCATCCGGCGATCAGCCTGGAGCGCCCGGACGAGTTGGCGGAGGGCGAGCTGGCAACGGTCATCATCCAGAACACCGCGCCGTGGACGTACCTGGGCGACCGCGAGGTCAACCCGAACCCGGAGGCGTCGTTCGATCTGGGCCTGGACGTGCTCGCCCTGCGGCAGCTCCGGGTGGCCAGTACGACACGCACGGTGACGCAGTTCTTCTCCCGGACCCCGGATCCACACGGCCGCCAGGTGCTGCGGCTGCACGATGTCGCGGAGTTCACCCTGGTCTCGGCCCGTCCGCAGGCGTTCCAGCTCGACGGCGACTACCTTGGCGAGCGGGAAAAAGTCAGATTCACATCCATTCCCGCCGCACTGAGAGTAATCTGCTAGGTCTCGGGTACTGCCCTAGGTCGACGCGGCCGCGACACCGGACCGATGCGACGGCCGCCACACCGAGGGGCTGTGCCGGAAATGTCAGCAATGTCACGCGGACTGTACTATATTGATCCTCGACAGTGGTACGCCGGGTAACCAGGAAGGCGCTGGAATCCGGACAAAGGGGTTGTGGGCTTGCTCACCGCCCGGAGTTTTTCCGAGCGTCACCCTTGACATCCCGGGCGTTCGTGAAAGTATTCACAAGCGAACTTGAGTTACCGGGACATTGTTTGGATAGGCTCGTCAGGTTGAGCTGTTCCAGCAGGTCCGCGGGGCCGACACAGCCTGCTCACGCACTGCCGAATAGGCGTACGCGAACCGTCACCATTCGGCGCTGCGGATGCATATAGGAAAAGCAACAGAAAGCAATCTCTGCCACCCACCCAGAATGAGGAGTGTTGCCGCCATGGACTGGCGTCACCATGCTGTCTGCCGCGACGAGGACCCGGAACTGTTCTTCCCGATCGGGACGTCCGGGCCGGCTCTCCTGCAGGTCGAGCAGGCCAAGGCCGTCTGCCGGCGCTGCTCCGTGACCGACCAGTGCCTGCAGTGGGCGCTGGAGTCCGGTCAGGACGCTGGCGTCTGGGGCGGGATGAGCGAGGAGGAGCGGCGGGCTGTCAAGCGCCGCGGTGGCCTCCGGGTGCTGCGCGCTCACTCCGCCTGATCCCCCACGCACCAGTCAGTACGCCCCGGCCGGGTACGCCCGCCGGGGCGTACTGCTGTCCGAGCCTGTATTCGTGATCCGGATTCCGATCACGACCCGGCCGTGATCCCGGCCAACCGGCTCGCCGCGTCCACGCGCCGCAGGACCAGATCGGCCAGCTCCGGCGCGTCGGTCAGCGGGGCGGACACCGCCACCGCACCGGCGCCCCGCGCCGCCGTGGCGACGGCGTCGTGGAACAGGCCCGGAGCCAGGAAGTACGCCGACACCGCCACCCGCCCGGCGCCCCGCGCCCGCAGCCGCGCCACCGCCGCCGCGACGGCCGGCGGGGCCGCCGAGGCGTACGACACGCGGGTGGGCACGCCGAGACCGGCGCGCAGCGCGGCAGCCACCCGGCCCACCGACCCGCGCGCCCGGGCGTCCCTGGTGCCGGCCGCAGCCAGCACCAGCCCGTCGAAGCGCCCCGCCCCCGCCTCACCCAACCGCCGGTGCAGGCCCGCCAGCAGACCGGCGTCCACCGCCCCGTCGGCCGGGCCGAGCACGTCGGTCACCCGTACCGCGATCGGTGGCCCCGCCTCCCGGGCGGCCGCGACCGCCGCCGGGACGTCCACCCGCCGGTGGTACGCCGCCGTGAGCAGCAGCGGCACCAGCACGGCCCGGGGGTGCCCGGCGGCGGCCAGGTTCCGCAGCACGGCCGCCGGTCCCGGCTCGGTGTGGTCCAGCCAGCTCGCCAGCACCGGCGTGCCCGGCCGGGCGGCCGACACGGCCCGGGCCAGCGCCCGGGTCGCCTCGGCGGCCCTCGGGTCCCGGCTGCCGTGGGCGACCAGGACCACCGGGTCGGCCACCTCCGACAGCCCGACCGGCCGCCACGACCCGGGCGCCCCTGACGGCCCGGGCGCCCCCGACGCGGGAGAGCCCGGGATCGGCCCGGTCAGACGTGCAGGCCGCACTCGGTCTTCTCGAACATCGCCCAGCGGCCGGCCCGGGGGTCCTCCCCCGCCTTCGTGCGGCGGGTGCAGGGCCAGCAGCCGATCGAGCCGTAGCCCTGCTTGAACAGCTCGTTGACCGGCACGTTCCAGCGGGCGACGTAGGCGTCCACGTCGGCCTGCCGCCAGGCCGCGATCGGGTTGACCTTGACCTTGCCCCGGCGCGCGTCGAAGGTCACCACCGGCGTGTTCGCCCTGGTCGGCGACTCGTCCCGGCGGAGCCCGGCGGCCCAGGCGTCGTAGCCGGCGAGCGCCCGCTCCAGCGGCTCCACCTTGCGCAGCTGGCAGCAGTCGTCCGGAGCCTTGTTGAACAGGCGCGGGCCGTACTGGCCGTCCTGCTGGCCCACGGTCAGGCGCGGCCGGATCGAGCGCACGTTCACCGGCAGCGTCCGGGCCACCTCGTCGCGGACCCGGAGCGTCTCCGGAAAGTGCAGTCCGGTGTCGAGGAAGACCACGTCCACCCCCGGGGCGACCCGGGAGACCAGATGGGCCAGCACGGCGTCGGCCATCGAGCTGGTGACGCAGAACCGGGCGCCGAAGGTCTCGGCCGCCCAGCGCGCGATCTCCAGCGCCGGCGCGCCCTCCAGGTCCCGGCCGGCCGCCTCGGCCAGCGCGCGCAGCTCGTCGGGGCCGCGCCGGGCCGCGTCGGCCGGAGCCGGGGCGCCCAGGCCGACCAGGCCCAGGCCCGTCGCCGAGACGAGACCGGGCCGGTCGCCCGTGCCCCCGCTCACCGGGCCACCGCCCGGCCGAGCAGGCCGGTGAACTTCACCGTGAACACCCGGGCGCACGCGTGACACTCCCAGGCGCCGTGGCCGGCCTCACTCGGCCGCAGGTCCTCCTCGCCGCAGTACGGGCAGTACAGCGGCGCGGAACGGGTCTCGCTCATCGCGTCACCTCGCTTCGCTCGGCACCGCGACGAGGCCCCACGGCACCCCTGGTTCGCTCGCTTCGATCGCTCATCGGAGTTCCTCCTCGTCGACCCTGATCACCCAGTTGGCGAACGTCTCGCCCGTCTCCCGGCCGGCCAGGTAGCGCCGGGCCAGCCGCTCCACGTACGCCGGAAGCTCCTCGGCGGTGGTCTTCAGACCGCGCAGCTTGCGGCCGAACCCGGCCGTCTGTCCCTCGGCCATGCCGAGCCCGCCGCCGAGGTGGACCTGGAAGCCCTCCACCTGGCGGCCGTCCGGGCCGACGACGAGCTGGCCCTTGAGGCCGATGTCGGCGACCTGCGTGCGGGCGCAGGCGTTGGGGCAGCCGTTGAGGTGGATGGAGATGTCGGCGTCGAAGTCGCGCAGCCGCTCCTCCAGCCGGGCCACCAGCTCCTCGCCGCGCGCCTTGGTCTCGACGATGGCCAGCTTGCAGTACTCGATGCCGGTGCAGGCCATCGTGCCGCGCCGCCAGGCCGACGGCTGCGCCTCCAGGCCGATCCCGCGCAGCTCGCGCACCAGCGAGTCGGTCCGCTCCGGCGCCACGTCCAGCACCAGCAGCTTCTGGTACGGGGTGAGCCGCACCCGCCCGCTGCCGTGCGCCTCGACCACGTCGGCCAGGCGGGCGAGCTGCCCGCCGGATACCCGGCCCACCACCGGGGCAGCCCCGACGTAGTTGCGCCCGTCGCGCTGCGGGTGCACCCCGATGTGGTCCACCGGCCTGTCGGGCAGCTGCGGGGCCGGGCCGTCGAGCAACGCCCGACCCAGGTACTCCTTCTCCAGCACCTCGCGGAACTTCTCCACGCCCCAGTCGGCGACCAGGAACTTCAGCCGGGCGCGGTTGCGCAACCGGCGGTAGCCGTAGTCGCGGAAGATGCCGACCACGCCCGCCCAGACGTCCGGCACCTCCTCCAGCGACACCCAGACGCCGAGCCGCTTGGCCAGCATCGGGTTCGTGGACAGGCCGCCGCCGACCCAGACGTCGAAGCCCGGCCCGTGGTCCGGGTGGTCCACCCCGAGGAAGGAGATGTCGTTCGCCTCGTACGGGGTGTCGACCAGCCAGGAGATGGAGGTCTTGAACTTGCGCGGCAGGTTGGAGTACGCCTTGTCGCCCACGTAGCGGCGGACGATCTCGTCGACCGCCGGCGTCGGGTCGAGCAGTTCGTCGCGGGCCACCCCGGCGACCGGGCTGCCCAGCACCACCCGGGGGCAGTCGCCGCACGCCTCGGTGGTCTGCAGGCCGACGGACTCCAGGCGGCGCCAGATCTCCGGCATGTCCTCGACCCGGATCCAGTGGTACTGGATGTTCTGCCGGTCGGTGATGTCGGCGGTGTCCCGGGCGAACTCGCGGGAGATGTCCGCGACCACCCGCAGCTGCGCCAGGCTCAGCTCGCCCCCGTCCACCCGGACCCGGAGCATGAAGAACTCGTCCTCCAGCTCGTGCGGCTCCAGCACGGCCGTACGGCCGCCGTCGATGCCCGCCTTGCGCTGGGTGTAGAGGCCCCACCAGCGGAAGCGGCCACGGAGGTCCTGCGGATCGATCGAGGCGAACCCCTGGTGGGCGTAGATGTTCTCGATCCGGGCCCGTACGTTCAGCGGGTCGTCGTCCTTCTTGATCCGCTCGTTGGGGTTGAGCGGCTCGCGGTGACCGAGCGCCCACTGACCTTCACCTCGGGGCCGGCGGGGAGTCCGGGCCGGTCGGGGGGACGTCGGGTCCCCGGCCCGGGCCGGGATGCTGCTGACCGCCATGGCGGCGTCCTCCGTTGTCTGCGGTGCCTCGGGAACACGCAAGGCGCGCGGCCGACCCGTCGGAACGGGCTGGCGACAACGGTGTCGGAACAGCCGGCGCGCGGCGCGCCCGAGACAGAGTGGTCGGGCGTCGTCAGTGGGCCGGACAGATCGCGCTGCGCACGCGGCCGTAGTCGACGTGGCGACGAGCCACGAAGCGGCGGACGACAGCGGCGGTCATGGAGGTCATGCTGCCACACCCGACGGGGGCCGGCCAACGAGTGCGTGCGGGATCCCACATCACGGGCCACACGTCGCGGGCGCGCCGAGACCGCTGACGCCGCGCCCGATCGGCGGATCCGCGCACCGGACGGCCGGACTGTGTGACGCTGCGGTATGTGACCGGTTCCGCTGACCCGCCCGGCGACCGCGTCCCGCCGGTGCGCGAGGCGGTGAGCGGGCCGGATCGCACGGGTCGGCTGATCTGGATCGGGCCGAGCCTGGCCACGCTGGCCGTGGTACTGACCGGGATCGACCACGCGCAGCCGTGGCGCGACGAGTTGGCCACCTGGAGCGCGGCGAGCCGGTCCCCCGGGGACCTCGTCCGGCTCGCCGGCACCATCGACGCCGCCACCAGCCCCTACTACCTGTTCATGCACGCCTGGGTGGCCGTCTTCGGCGACTCGGTGACCGCGCTGCGGCTGCCCGCCGCACTGGCCATGGCCGCCACGGCCGGGCTGACCGCGCTCCTCGGGCAGCGCCTGCTCGGTGCCCGGGCCGGGCTGCTCGCCGGGCTGCTCCTCGCGGTGCTCCCGGGCACCTCGCGGTACGGCCAGGAGGCCCGCCCGTACGCGCTGGCCACCTTCCTGGCGGTGCTGGCGACTCTGCTGCTGGTCGAGGCGACGGCCCGACCCCGGTGGACGCGCTGGGCCGGGTACGCCGTCGCCGTGGCCGCGCTCGGGCTCACCCACCTGGTCGCGCTCACCCTGCTCGCCGCGCACGCGGTGGTGGTGCTCGCCACCCGCCGTACGGGGCCGCCGAACCGCCCGCTGCGCTGGGCGCTCGCCCTGCTGCCCACCGTGCTGCTGCTGACCCCGCTGGTGCTGCTCGCCAGGGAACAGCGCTCCCGGCAGCTCGGCTGGGTGGACGCCGTCCGCCCCGACGACCTGGCCGCGCTCGCGGGCGGGGTGGCGCAGAGCGGGGTGGTGGGCGGGGTCCTGGTGGGCCTCGCAGCGCTCGGCGCGGCACGCCTGGGCCGGCGCGCCCTGCTGCCCGGGCTCGCCGTGCTGCTGCCCGTGCTGCTGCTCTTCGCCGCGGGGCTGGTCGTACCGCTCTGGGTGCCCCGGTACCTCGTCTTCGTGGTGCCCTTCGCCTGCCTGCTCGCGGGCGCGGCGCTGGCGACGGTGCCGCTGCCGCCCGCGTTGGCCGTCGTCGCCCTGGCCGGGCTGCTCGGGCTGCCCGACCAGGCGGCGCTACGGCGTACCCACGAGTGGCCGCGCAGCGCGACGGTGGACTACCGGGGCGCGGCCCGGATCGTCGCCGACGGCCAGCGGCCGGGCGACGCGGTCGTCTACTCCCCCCGGCAGAGCTGGCTCTTCCTCGACCTGGGTCTCGCGTACCACCTGGGCGACCGTCGGCCCCGCGACGTGCTGGTGACGCAGGACCAGGCCCGCAGGGGGGACCTGTGGGCCGCCGAGTGCACCCGGCCGGCCGGGTGCCTGGCCGGCACGGAACGGGTCTGGCTGGTCGTGGCCGGCCGCCGCGACGATCCGCTGGCCACCGTCCCCGGCGCCAAGGGCGACGCGCTGCGCGCCGGCTACACCGTCGAGCGGGTCTGGCCGCGCCCGGGACTCACCGTCGCCCTGCTGACCCGCTGACCCACCCACCCCACCCCACCCCGCCCCGCCCCGGCTCCGGCGACCGGCTTGATCGGTTGACGGGGAGCCGGGGTCGTGGGGCCTCCGGGGCCGGTTTCCGATCAACTGATCGTGGCCGCCCCCGGCACCCCCGGCCCTCGCGCCGGGGTGGGTGGGTCAGCCGGCGGGACGGCCCTCGGGGGCGTTGCGCACCAGCGGGACGACGAGCGTCGCCTCGGTGCCGCCCTTCGCGCCGTCGCGCAGCTCGATGGTGCCGCGCAGCTCGCCGGTGACCAGCGCGCGGACGATCTGCAAGCCGAGGTTGCCGCTCCGCTCGGCGTCGAAGTCGGGCGGCAGCCCACGCCCGTTGTCGGTGACCGAGACGTGCAGCATCTTCCGGAACCGGTGCGCCGACAGCACCACCTCCGGCTCGACCGGACCAGCCGCCTCCGCCACGGGCGCCCCCGGGGCTGGCGCGGCCGGGGCGGGGGTGCCGGGACCGGTCGGGACGACGGGCGTCTCGGCGGCCGGCGGGAAGCCGTGCTCGACGGCGTTGAGCAGCAACTCGTTGAGCACCATCACCAGCGACGTGGCGACCTCGGCGGGCAGCACGCCGAAGCTGCCCTCGCGGCGCATGCCGACCGTGGCCTCCGTCGCGGCCACCTCCGTGGCGGCGCTGGCCACCCGGTCGACGATGCCGTCGAACTCGACCGCCTCGTCGCTGGACATGGAGAGGGTCTCGTGCACCAGCGCGATGGAGGCGACCCGGCGTACCGACTCCTCCAGGGCCACCCGGGCCTCCGGCATGGACACCCGGCGGGCCTGGAGCCGCAGCAGCGCGGCGACGGTCTGGAGGTTGTTCTTCACCCGGTGGTGGATCTCCCGGATGGTGGCGTCCTTGGTGATCAGGGCGCGGTCGCGGCGGCGTACCTCGGTGATGTCGCGGACCAGCACCAGCGCGCCGATCGGCACCCCGGCGGGCATCAGCGGCAGCGCCCGGGTGAGCATCGTCGCGCCCCGCGCGTCGATCTCCCGGCGGGGCGGCGCCTCGCCGCGCAGCGCCGCGAGGATGCCGTTCGCCGCGTCCGTGCCCTCCAGCGGATCGCTCGCCAGCCGGCGGTGCAGCGCCGCCAGGTCCTCGCCCACCAGGTGGGAGGCGTAGCCCAGCCGCCGGTACGCCGACTGCGCGTTCGGGCTCGCGTAGGTGACCTTGCCGCCGGCGTCGAGCCGGACCAGCCCGTCGCCGACGCGCGGGGCCGACGTGGTCTCCCCGGGATGGCGCGGCGGCGGGAAGGTCCCGTCGGCGATCATCTGGGCCAGGTCGTCGGCGGTGGTGAGGTAGTTCAGCTCCAGCTGGCTCGGGGTGCGCGCGGTGGAGAGGTTGGTGTCCCGCCCCACCACGGCGATCACCTCGCCGGCCTCCCCGTCGGTGGTGCGCAACCGGACCGGGATCGCCTCGTGCCGGGCCGGCACGTCGCCGTACCAGACCGGGTCGCTCTCCCGCCAGATCCGGCCCTGCCGGTGGGCCACCTCCAGGTGGGCCACCTCGGGCCCGCCGACGATCCGCCCCACCTGGTCGTCCAGGTACGCGGTGGGCGCGGTCGTCGGCCGGACCTGGGCGACGCAGAGGAACGCGCCGTCACCGTCCACGGGCACCCAGAGCAGCAGGTCGGCGAAGGACAGATCGGACAGCAACTGCCAGTCGCCGGCGATCCGGTGCAGGTGGTCGATGTCGGCCGGGCGGAGGCGGGTGTGCTCCTCGGCGAGGTTGCGCAGCGTGGACACGTCGACCAGCGTGCCACGACGGGCGTCACATCGTCGCGGTGACCTTCTTCAGCCCGCGCGGCGCGTCCGGGTCCTCGCCCCGGGCGAGCGCCAGCGCCAGCGCCAGGCGCTGCAACGGCAGGATGTCCAGCAGCGGCGCGTACCGCTCGTCGACCTCGGGGACGGCCATCCGGGTGGCGCCCTCGACGTCGGCGGAGCCGACCACCACCACGTCGGCGCGGCGCTCGCCGAGGCGGGGCAGCACCTCGCCCATCGACCGGCCGCCCGGCCCGGAGCCGACCACGGCGAGCACCGGCACGTCCGGGTCGGTCATGGCGAGGGGGCCGTGCAGCAGGTCGGCGCCGGAGAACGCGAGCGCCGGCAGGTACGAGGTCTCCATCAGCTTCAGCGCGGCCTCGCGGGCGGTCGGGTACGCGTACCCCCGGCCGGTGGTGACGAGCTGGCCGGCAAACCGGTAGCGGGGCGCGAGCTGGGTGGGGGTGGTGTCCTCCAGGGTGCGCGCGGCCAGCTCGGGCAGGGCGGCGAGCGCCTCGCGTTCGTCGGCGGGCAGCGCGCCGTCGCCGGCCCGGACGCCCTCGACGAGCATCAGCAGGGCGAGCAGCTCGGCGGTGTAGGTCTTGGTGGCGGCCACCGCGCGCTCGTGCCCGGCGGCGATGTCGACGCTGAGCTCGGCGACGCCGGCCAGCCGGGAGTCGGGCGCGTTGGTGACCGCGAGGGTCAGCGCGCCGGAGGCACGGGCGGTGCGCAGCACCTCGGCGAGGTCGGGCGAGCCGCCGCTCTGGCTGACGCCGACGACCAGCGCGTCGGAGAGGTCCGGCTTCGCGCCGTAGAGGGTGACGACGCTGGGCGAGGCGAGGCCGGCGGGCAGGCCGAGCCGGATCTCGGTCAGGTACGCCCCGTAGAGGGCCGCGTGGTCGGAGGTGCCCCGGGCGGTGAAGACCACGTGCCGCGGGCGGCGCTCCGCGATGACCGCCGCCACCCGGGCGATCGCCCCGGCGTGCTCGGCGGAGAGCAGCCGCTCGTAGCCCGCCGGCTGCTCGTCGATGTCGGCCGCCATGCCGGCCCCTGCACGCGTCACGAAAACTCCTCCCACTGCGCGATTGCCGCGCGTTTCCTGCTCAGTCTTGCACGTTTGAGCTGGCCTGAGCAATCGAACGAACAGTAGTGCGCAGATGATCACCATCTCGACGCAACATCACCTAGGCTTGCCCGGCCCCACCGACCGACGAGCGAGAGGACGACGTGCCCGAGGACGACCGGTCGCTGTCCGTGGCGGAGGAACTTGCCCTGGCTCGTCTGGCCATGGACGACAACGACCTGGCGCACGCCGCCGGTCACGTCGCCGCCGCGCTGGCCCAGGCCCCGACCCTGCCCGAGGTGCACGAGACCCTCGCCCGGCTCGCCGCCACCGACGGCGCGGGCGGCGTCGACCTCTTCCCGCTCCAGGGCCACGCCTTCGTCGGCGCCGTCGTGGCCCGCGCGCACCTGCTCGCCGCCGCCGGCCGGCCCGCCGAAGGGCTGGACCTGCTGGTCGCGGCGACCAGCCACGCGCCGGGGACGGACTGGGCCGGGGTGCCGTGGGTGACCACCCCGGAACTCGCCGAGCGCCTCGAACCGGACCGGGCCGCCCGGATCCTGATGCAGGTCTGCGCCGCCGTGCCCGACCCGGTGCCCCGGGCCGGCCGGACCGCCCTGGCCCCCTACCTGGCGCTGGCCCGCAACGCGGTCACCGTCCACCCCGAGCACGGCCTGCTGCTCGGCGCGGCGTCCGCGCTGGCCAGGCGCGTCGGCGAGGTCGACCTGGCGATCCGCTGGGCCGCCCGGGGCGTACGCGCGGAGCCGTCGAAGATCGGCGAGGTGTGGCTCGGGTACGCGTACCGCAGCGCCGGGCGCACCCGGGAGGCGCTGGCGGCACTCGGCCGGGCCGTCGCGCACGACCCCGACGACCTCACCGTCTACGCCGACATCGCCGGCACGCTCGCCGACAACGGGCGGCTCGACGAGGCGCTCGACTGGATCGACCGGGCGCTGGCCCGGGACCCCTCCTTCGAGTGCGCCGTGCACACCGCGCACCGGCTGCGGCACCAGCGCGACGGCGACGTGGCGCACCTGGTCGCGCTCGCCGACTTCGTCCGGGACCATCCCGACGACACGCACGAGCACGGCGACCTGGCCGAGAGCTGCCGGGGCCGGCCCTGGCTCGGGCAGGTCACCCCGGCGACCGGGCCCGTGGTGGACGCGCTGCGTCAGGCCGTCACCGACGAGCGCGTCGGCCTCGGCGCCGTACGGCTGGACCAGCCCCCGCCGCCCAGCGCGCTGCGTGCCGCCGCGACGGCCGCGCCCGGGCTGCGGATCGAGGTGGCCGGCGTGCCCGACCCGGACCCGCGCGAGCCCCGGCGGGCGACCGCCCGGCAGCTCTGGCGGCCCGACGGGACGACGGTCGTGCCCGCCGTGCCGGCGCCCACGCCGGAGGCGGCGGCGCGGCTGCGGCAGCTCGCCCACCCGGCGTGGCCACACCCGCCGGCGGCGTACGACGCGGCGGTGGGCCTGGCCACCCTGGAACTGGACGACCTGCTCGGCCTGCTGGCGCACCCGCCGGAGGCGCCGCCGACCGCGTTGGGCCGGGTACTCGGGCAGGACCCCTCGCTCTGGGTGCGCTGCGTCCAGGTGTGGGCGTGCCTGGGCCTGCTGCACCACCGCACCGACGAGCCGTGGGCGGAGTCGACCCGGCGCCGGGTGCTGCTGGACCTGGTCTGGGGGGTCGAGGACTGGGTCACCGAGGCGGCCCTGTTCGCCCTGGTCACCGCCGCCTGGGTCGACCCGGACGTGCGCGCCGACGTGGCCCGGGTGGTGACCGAGCGGCTGGCCGACGTGGCAGCGGTCGCCCGGACCCGCCCGGCGCCGATCGCGCCGTCGCTGGCGCACCTGGCCCTGGCCAGCCCGGCCCTGGATCCGGAGACGGCGGCCCTGGCCACCGCGCTTACGGCCACCGCGCCGGTCCCCCGGCCGCGTTCCCGCCTGCGCCGCCTCTGGGGGCTCCTCAGGCGCCGGTGAGCCGTCGTCGCCAGCGGCTCACGCGCCGGTCAGCTCCAGCCGCAGGCCGAGCAGGTGCACCCCGTCCACGGGCGCCCAGTCCAGCTCCGGCACCCGCACGAAGCCGCGTCGCCGGTAGAGCCGCTGGGCGGAGGCGGCGAAGCCGTCGCGGACGCAGATGACGACGGCGGAGCAGCCCAGCGCGGTCGCCCGCGACACGCAGGTCTCGACCAGCGCCGCGCCGACGCCCCGCCCCTGCGCGGCCGGGTCCACCGCCAGCATCCGGAACTCCGCCTCACCCGCCCGGGACAGCTCGGCGTAGCGGGTGCCGGGCAGGACGAGGGTCACCGAGCCGAGCAGCTCGCCGGTGGCGTCGTCGACGGCGACGAGCACCTCGCCGTCCCGGGCCCGGGACGCCACGTCGGCGAGTACGGCGGCGTAGCCGTGCTCGTTCTTCAGCTGGCCGTCCGCCTCGTACGCGGCCACCGTCAGCCGGGCCACCGCCGCGAAGTCGGCCGGCCCGGCCCGGCGTACCGAGAGGCCGGTCAATCGATCACCGCGATCAGGTCACCGTCCTGCACGACGTCGCCCTCGTTGACCGCGAGCTGCTTGACGACACCGTCGGACTCGGCGACGACCGGGATCTCCATCTTCATCGACTCCAGGATCACCAGGGTGTCCCCCTCGGACACGGTGTCCCCGGCCGACGCGACGACCTTCCAGACGTTCGCCACCATCTCGGCGCGGATCTCCTCGGCCATCTTCGGGCCCTCCCTCTCGCGGTTGCCTGCCGACGTATCCAATCATGCGGGCGACCTCCGGCGGGCGTGGAGCGGCGCGGGCCGGGTCGATGATCGACTCAGGGGCGGTCCGCCGGCGGGTCGTGCGGCGTGGCGCGGCGTCGGCGGCCCCGGCGGACGACGGCGGGTGCCGGCCGCACTAGCATCAGCGGGTCGGACCCGGCGCCGGGAGGACCGGTGCGTGCACCGGCGCCGAGATCGTGCGCAGGCGGGATCCGACCATCACGAGGAGGTCACCATGGCGAAGAAGGCCCGCAAGAAGAAGGCCCGCAAGAAGAGCGGCGCGAACCACGGCAAGCGCCCCAACTCCTGACCGGCGGGCCGGGCCCCACGGCCCGGCGTCGACCAGTCGGCGCGGACGCCGGTGGCCCGGGTCGTCACGACCCGGGCCACCGGCGTCTGCTGTCTCCGGGGGCACCGACCTCGGTCGGCTGCCGCGCCCGGCCCGACCTCAGTCGGCAAGCTCCTTCGACTCGGTGGTCTCGAAGACGACCAGCTCGGTGAGGCGCAGCCGCAGCCGCTCCCGCAGCTGGTCGGGCGCGGTCTCGTTGCCGCAGCAGCGGGCCACCAGCGCCCGCACCTCCTGCTCGATGCCGTACTCGCGCAGGCACGGGCCGCACTCGTCGAGGTGGTGCCGGATCAGCGTGCGCCGCTCCTCGGCGCACTCCAGATCCAGGTAGAGGTAGACCTCCGCGATGACCTCGCGGCAATCCGTCTCGTGCGGATCTCCACAGCTCATGTCAGACCTCCCGGCCGGCGGAAGCGGTCGAGCCCTTCTTCGACGCCGCGGCGCTGAAGCCCCGCTCTGCGGCGTACTGTTCGAGCAGCTTGCGCAGGTTACGCCGGCCCCGGTGCAGACGCGACATGACCGTGCCGATCGGCGTGCCCATGATGTCGGCGACCTCCTTGTAGGAGAAGCCCTCGACGTCGGTGAGGTAGACGGCCAGGCGGAACTCCTCCGGCAACTGCTGGAGGGCCTCCTTGACGTCGCTGTCCGGCAGCCGGTCCAGCGCCTCGGTCTCGGCCGAACGCAGCCCGCTGGAGGTGTGCGACTCGGCCTCGGCGAGCTGCCAGTCGGTGATCTCGTCGGTCGGCGCCTGGATGGGCTGGCGCTGCCGCTTGCGGTAGGAGTTGATGTAGGTGTTGGTCAGGATCCGGTAGAGCCAGGCCTTCAGGTTCGTGCCCTGCTCGAACTGGTGGAAGGCGGCGTACGCCTTCAGGTAGGTCTCCTGGACCAGGTCCTCGGCATCCGCCGGGTTGCGGGTCATCCGCAGCCCGGCAGCGTAGAGCTGATCGACGAAGGGCATCGCGTCCCGCTCGAAGCGGGCCCTGCGCTCGTCCGTCTTCTCGGTCGTCAACCGCACATCCCCTCGCGTCGGATGCTTTCCCGCCGAGGATACGCGTACGGACGTGCCCGCAGATTCACTTCCGGCGGGTGTGCTCGTACTCACCGTTTGCGTGCTCACCGCGGCCGGGCCGACCGGCGGCACCACCGCGGGCCAGTCCGGGCCGCCCAGCAGCCGTCGCAACTGCCGCGCTCCCCGCTCGTCCCGTTCCCGGACCCGCGTCTCGGTCGGCACCGGTCTCCCCCCTCGCCAGAAATGTCGTCCCGGGGGGTGCAACGCCCCCGACGGGGCGGGGCATTCCGCTCACCTCCCCCGTTCCTGGTCCCGGCGCCGGCGGAGGCCGACGCTGGGACCAGGAAGGGCCTGGGAGGACCGGCGCCGCCCGCCCGAACCGGGCGTCCGGCGCCATCCGATGCAACGACCCGCCGCGGCAGGCGGACACGGCCCGCCGGAGCGCCCGGCGGGGCGGCGGGGGTGGGTTCAGCCTCGCGCCCAGCCCCGCCCGCGCAGCCAGTCGCGCACCACGGCGGCCGTGCCGGCCGGGTCCCCCCGCAGGTCGTGCCGCTCCCCCGGGCGGGTCACCACGTGCACCCCCGACCCCGGCTCCGGCACCCCGAACGGGTCACGGTCGCCGTTGACCACGAGGGTCGGCAGGCCGGTCGCCAGCTCCGCCGCCCGCGACCGCTCCGGGCGGCCGGGCGGATGCAGCGGGAACGCGAGCGCGACGACCCCGGCGGCGCCCACCGCGGGCGCGGTGCGGCACGCCACCCGCGCGCCGCTGGACCGGCCGCCCACCAGCAGGGGTACGCCGGGATGCCGCTGCCGCAGCACGGCGAGCACGGCGGTCCACGCCTCGTCGAGGTGCCCCGCCGGTGCCGGCGCACGGCGTCCGGCGAGGCGGTACGGCTGGGTCACCCGGGCCACCACCAGCCCGGCGTCGACCGCCGCGTCCCGGAGCGCACGCAGGTCGGGAGCGTCGACGTCGCCGCCCGCGCCGTGCCCGAGCACCAGCAGGGCGCTCGGCGCACCCGCCGGCAGGTCGGTGTCGACCCGGGCGGGCCCGCGCGGGGTGGGTACGTCGTCGTCCTCGGCCATCGGCCCATTCTGCGGCGTCCGGGGCACGACAGGCAGCCGGCCCGCCGAGGTGGCGGGCCGGCTGCGACCGGTTCAGTCGACGGTCAGCTCAGCGGCACCAGGGTGAGCAGCCGGTCCCGGACCGGCGGACCCGCCTCGCGGGCGGCGTCCGGATCCGGTTGCACCTCGTCGCGCCAGGCGACCAGCATCGCCCGCCGTTCGCGCGGTGTGGTGCCGCCCCAGACGCCGTGGCAGTCACCCACGTCCAGCGCCCAGGCCAGGCAGGATCCCTGCACGTCACAGCTGCGGCAGAGCGCGACGGCCGCGTCGGCCGGCTCGTTCGGCGCCGGAAAGAACGTTTCCGGGTCGACGTTCTGGCAGGTTCCCCTGGTGCGCCACGCCTCGTCCTGTCGCCGCTCCCGCAACGCCCGCAACAGCCGCGGATCCCGTCGTGCGGTGGCCACCTCGTGCGGCCGGGGCATACGTGCCCGTGTCATCCACCCACCTCCCCCGTGGGACCGGCAAGATCGGTGTGCGTCGTCCGCCCCGTGCGAGTCGCGCCCACTACCGGCGCTGTGTTGTATCGCACTTCCGGACACCGGGACAAGACTTCACGGCGAATATGGGTGAACGTCGGGGCGACGATTCGCCCGCAACTCTGGCAAATCACGCCCGACAATGTGTCGGACTGTCAGAAGAGCGTCATTTCCTCCGGCGCGGCGGCCCGGGCGAGCGGCACCCTCTCGGTCAACTGCGGCCCGTCGTTACGCACGTCGCCCACCGCCGTGCCCACCGGGCGGATCTCCAGCGCCGCGAGCCAGTCGGGCGGGGGCGGCGCGAGCAGGCCCTCCGGCTCGTCGGTCGACAGCCACGCCCCCCAGCGGTCACGGGGCAGCAGCAGCGGCATCCGGTCGTGCACCTCGGCCAACTCGCCCAGCGCGGCGGTGGTGAGCACGCTGAAGGTCAGCAGCGGGCCGCCGGAGCCGTCCCAGACCGACCAGATGCCGGCGAAGGCGAGCACCGAGCCGTCCGACGGGGTCATGTAGTAGGGCTGCTTGCGCCCGTCGGCCGCGCGGACCCACTCGTACCAGCCGTCGGCGGGGACGAGGCAGCGGCGGCGGGCGAAGGCCCCGGCGTACGCCCGGCTGGTGGCGACCGTCTCGGCGCGGGCGTTGATCATGCGGGCGGCGCCCGCGGGCGACCTGGACCAGGACGGCACCAGGCCCCAGCGGCCGACCGACAACGCGCGGTGGCCCTCCGGGCTGACCCGCACCAGCGGCACCGGATCGGTGGGCGCGACGTTGTGGTCGGGGCCTACCCCGTCGCCGGTCTCGTCCTGGGACTCGAACAGCGCGCTCAGGTCGCCCGCGCTCCGGGTCGTCGCGTACCTCCCGCACATGCCGCACACGCTAACCCGCCGCGCGCCGCCCGGCTGTCCCGCTGACCGGGAGGACGCGTGCCGGCCGGCGCCACCCGCCGTCGGACGCGGCAGAATGTAACCGTGGGGAACCTGATCGCGACCCGGCCGCCGCAGCCGTGGACCGCTCCGACCGCCTCCGACCCGGTCGCGGCGACGCTGCGCCTGCCCGGGTCCAAGTCGATGACCGCGCGCGCCCTGGTGCTGAGCGCGCTGGCCGGGGGACCGTCGACCCTGGCCGGGCCGCTGCGCGCGCGGGACACCGAGCTGATGGCCGCCGGGCTGCGCGCGATGGGCGCGCACATGTCGATCAGCGACGACGAGCGCTGGCTGGTCCGCCCCCACCCGCTGGTCGGCCCCGCGCACGTCGACGTCGGCCTGGCCGGCACCGTGATGCGCTTCGTCCCGCCCGTGGCGGGCCTGGCCGACGGGCGGATCACCTTCGACGGCGACCCGCAGGCGCGCACCCGGCCCCTCGGCCCGCTGATCGGGGCGCTGCGCTCCCTCGGCGCGCGCGTGGACGCGCCCGCCACCGGCAGCCTGCCGCTGACCGTGCTCGGCGCCGGGCGGGTGGCCGGCGGCGAGGTGGTGATCGACGCGTCCGCCTCCAGCCAGCTGGTCTCCGGGCTGCTGCTGGCCGCGCCGCGCTTCGACCGGGGCGTGGTGGTCCGGCACGTGGGCCCGCCGGTGCCCTCCGCGCCGCACCTGCGGATGACGGTGCAGATGCTCCGGGCCGCCGGCGCGGCGGTCGACGACGGCACCCCCGACGTGTGGGTGGTCGAGCCGGGCCCGCTGACGGGGCGCGGCTGGGAGATCGAGCCGGATCTCTCGGGTGCCGTGCCGTTCTTCGCCGCCGCCCTGGTGACCGGCGGCGAGGTGACCCTCCAGGGCTGGCCGCGCAGCAGCGCCCAGCCCGTCGAGCAGCTCCGCTCGCTGCTCCAGCGGATGGGCGGCGAGGTGACCCTCTCCACCGACGGGCTGACGGTCCGGGGCACCGGCGCGGTGCACGGCATCGAGGCCGACCTCTCCGACGTCAGCGAGCTGACCCCGGCGCTCACCGCGCTGGCCATGCTCGCCGACTCGCCGTCGGTGTTCACCGGCGTCGGCCACATCCGCGGCCACGAGACCGACCGGCTGACCGCGCTGGCGCGGGAGTTCGCCGCCCTGGGCGCCGACATCACCGAGTCCCCCGACGGGCTCGAGATCCGGCCCCGGCCGCTGCACGGCGGGGTGTTCGAGACCTACCACGACCACCGGATGGCGCACGCCGCCGCCGTGGCCGGCCTGGCCGTCCCCGGCATCGAGTTGAGCGACGTGGCATGCACCTCGAAGACCATGCCCGAGTTTCCGGCACTATGGTCGGCGTTGGTGACCGGCAAGAGCTGACACGACGGGGGGCGGGTCCTGGCGACCAGACGGCGGGAGTACGACGAGGACGACGTCCGGGTGCGGCCCGGCAAGTCGTCGCGCCCGCGTACCCGCACCCGACCCCGGCACTCCGACGCGGTGGACGGCTTCGTGATCGCCGTCGACCGGGGCCGCTACACGTGCGTGCCGCCCGACGCCGAGCCGGACGCGCCCCTGGTCACCGCGATGCGGGCCCGGGAGCTGGGGCGCAAGTCGGTGGTGGTCGGCGACCGCGTCGGCCTGGTCGGGGACACCTCCGGCGCGGCCGGGGCGCTGGCCCGGATCGTCCGGATCGCCGAACGGACGTCGGTGCTGCGGCGCACCGCCGACGACGACGAGACCACCGCCGAGGGACGCCTGGAACGGGTGGTCGTCGCCAACGCCGACCAGCTGGTCATCGTGAGCGCGCTGGCCGACCCGCCGCCGCGCACCGGCTTCATCGACCGGTGCCTGGTGGCCGCGTACGACGCCGGCATCGAGCCGCTGCTCTGCCTCACCAAGGCCGACCTGGCCGGCCCCGAGGCGGTGCTCGACTACTACGCCGAGCTGGAGCTGCCGTACGTGCTGATCCGCCCGGACTCCGACCTCGACGCCCTGCGCGACCTGCTCGCCGGGCGGATCTCGGTCATGGTCGGGCACTCCGGGGTGGGCAAGTCGACGCTGGTCAACCGCCTCGTGCCGGACGCCGCCCGGGCGGTCGGCACGGTCAGCGCGATCGGCCGGGGCCGGCACACCTCCACGAGCGCGGTGGCGCTGCGACTGCCCCGGGACCCGGCGCACGGCGGGAACGCCCCCGCCGGCTGGATCGTCGACACCCCGGGGGTACGCAGCTTCGGGCTCGCGCACGTCTCCGCCGACAGCCTGCTGCACGGCTTCCCCGACCTGGTCGAGGGGACGGTCGACTGCCCCGCCAACTGCCCGCACACGCCGGACGAGACCGCCTGCGGGCTGGACGCCTGGATCGCCGCCGGCAAGGCCGACGCGCGGCGGCTGGCCTCGTACCGCCGGCTGCTGGCCTCCCGGTCGGGCGAGGGCGACGCGCGCGAACCCGACCAGCGGAATCCCGGCGACCCGCTCGCGGGGTCCTGACCCGGTCGCCGCTACCGTTTGGGCATGCCCGGGTACGCCGACGACCTCGCCCTCGCCCACCTGCTCGCCGACGCCGCCGACGCCGTCTCCACGGCCCGGTTCCGCGCGCTCGACCTGCGGGTCGAGGCGAAACCCGACCTGACCCCGGTCTCCGACGCGGACACCGCGGTGGAGCGGGAGATCCGGGCGCTGCTGGCCGTGCACCGGCCGGCCGACGGTCTGCTGGGCGAGGAGTACGGCGAGGAGCCCGCCAGCGGCCCGGACGGTCGCCGCTGGGTGGTCGACCCGATCGACGGCACGAAGAACTTCATCCGGGGCGTGCCCGTGTGGGCCACCCTGATCGCGCTGCTGGAGGGGGACCGCCCGGTCGCCGGACTGGTCTCCGCGCCGGCGCTCGGCCGCCGCTGGTGGGGCGCGCTCGGCGAGGGCGCGTACGCGGGGCCGGACGCCGCCGGTGGCACGCCGATCCGGGTCTCCGCGGTACGGGACCTCGCGGACGCGAGCTTCTGCTACTCGTCGCTGACGGGGTGGGAGTCCGCCGGGCGGCTGGACGCGATGCTCCAGCTCATGCGGGACACCTGGCGCAGCCGGGCGTACGGCGACTTCTACGGCTACATGCTGCTGGCCGAGGGTGCGCTGGACGTGATGGTGGAGCCGGAGCTGTCGCTGTGGGACGTCGCCGCGCTCGTGCCGATCGTCACCGAGGCGGGCGGGACGTTCACCGACCTGGCCGGCCGGCCCGCCCCCTCCGGCGACGCCGGCACCGAGAGCAGCGCCGTTGCCAGCAACGGCGCGCTGCACGCCGACATCCTCGCCCGGCTGGGTCGGCCAACCGAGCACTGACCTCCGGCAGCCTCTATCCTCGCCAGGTGGTCTCCTCCGGTTGGTGCTTCCTCGCGGCCATGATCGTCGCGTACGGCGTCGCCAACCTGCTCCAGTCGGTGGCCGCCGCCCGCACCACCGTGCACCACTCCTTCGACCCGGGACTGCTGCTGCGGCTGGCGGGGCACCGCACGTACCTGGTCGGGCTCGGCTGCCAGGTCGCCGGGTTCGTGCTGGCCCTGCTCGCCCGCCGGGACCTGCCGCTGTTCCTGGTCCAGTCCAGCGTCGCCGCCGGGCTCGGGGTCACCGCCCTGCTCGGCGTGCTGGTGCTGAAGTGGCGGCTGCCGGCCGCCGAGGTGGCCCTGCTGGTGCTGCTGTTCGCCGGCATCACCGCGCTGGTGCTCTCCGCCGAGCCCGCGCCGGCCAAGCCGCTCGGCACCGCCGGCCTGATCGCCCTGGCGGTGGCGCTCGGCGTGATCGCCGTGATCGGCTTCTTCGCCGTACGCCTGCACGGGGCGCCCGGCTCGGTGGCGCTCGGCGCGCTGGCCGGGCTGGCGTTCTCCGCCGCCGCGGTGGCCGCCCGGCCCCTCGCCTCCGCCCCGACGCCGGAGGCGTTCGTCCAGGATCCGCTGCTCTACCTGCTGATCGTCCACTCGGTCGTCGGCCAGCTGCTGCTCGGCCTGGCCATGCAACGCGGCTCGACCACGGCCGCCGTGGCGGCGATGGACGCCGCCGGGGCGGTGCCCGCCGCGATCGTCGGCCTGCTCCTGCTCAACGACAAGATCTGGCCCGGGCGGGAGTGGCTCGCCGCGGTCGGGTTCCTGGTCACCCTCGCGGCGGTCATCGGTCTCACCCGGTACGCCGAACCCCAGCACCACCACGCGGTGGCCGGGGAACGCGACCGGCGCATGGTGGGCGTCGGAGCGCCCGGTCGCCCGCTCTGAACGGGCCCGGGAGCGGCCGGCCCGGGTCAGGCCGCCTCGGACCGCCGGCCCCGGTCAGGCCGCCTCGACCGGCTTGCGGCGGCTCACCACCCGCTCGTAGAGGCGCTCCAGCGCGCCCGCCGTCCGCTCCCAGGTGTAGCTGCACCGCACCCGGTCGACGGCGGCGTGCCCGTACGCGAACCGCCCGGCGTTGTCGGCGAGCAGCCGGCGCAGCGTCACGCCCAGCGCGCGGACGTCGCCCGGCGGCACCAACCGGCCGGTGACCTCGTCGACCACGGCGTCGGCGATCCCGCCCATCGAGTAGCCGACGACCGGCACCCCGCAGGCCATCGCCTCCAGCGACACCCGGCCGGCGGACGAGTAGTGCGGGGTGCAGGCGACCACGTCCGCCGAGCGGTACCAGGTGGCCATCTGTTCGTGCGGCACCGCGCCCACCAGCTTCACCTGGTCGGCCACCCCGCTGCGCTCGGCCAGCTCGCGCAGCCGCCGGGCCTCGGCGTGGTTGGCGAGCTGCCCGACGGGCGGGCCGCCGGCGATCACCAGCTCGGCGTCGCCGACCAGTCGCATGGCCCGGATCAGGTCCTCCTGGCCGTGCCCGGCCGAGAGCCCGCCGACGGAGAGGATCCGGGCCCGCTGGTCGCGGGGCGCGGCCTCGCCGTCGGGGTGGAACTGCGCGGTGTCGACGCCGGCCGGCACCATCGCCACGGAGGCGCGTTGCAACCCC
This sequence comes from Micromonospora sp. NBC_01740, assembly GCF_035920365.1. NCBI lineage: Bacteria > Bacillati > Actinomycetota > Actinomycetes > Micromonosporales > Micromonosporaceae > Micromonospora > Micromonospora sp. NBC_01740. Next base: position 397,922 of record NZ_CP109150.1, read on the forward strand.
ATCCGGGTCAGCTCGTCGACCTCGTCGTTGCACTGGGCGACCGCGATGTCCACCGCCCGGGTCAGCGCCCGCTCCAGCGGGATCCGCTCCCCCGGCCCGTCGTACTGCCGGCCGAGGTGGCGCAGCTGCTCGACGCCGAGGGAATGGAACGTCTGCACCACCGGGACGTCCGTCTCGCGGACCGCGTGCGCGGCGGCCAACCCGCCGACCCAGTAGTGCCCGTGCACCACCTCGGGATCCCAGTCGCCCGTCCACCTCTCGGCCAGCCAGGCGCCGAACGCCGACACGTGCGGCACCAGTTCGGCGGTGGGCAGCGGGGCGGCCGGGCCGATCGGCACCCGCTCCACCCGGTAGCCGTCGACCGTCGCCGTCTCCGGCAGGGCCGGGTCGTCGCGGCGTTCGTACACCCGAACGTCGTGGCCCCGCGCGGCGAGTTCGGCGGCGACCCGGGCGATGTGCTGGTGGGTGCCGACGGTCAGGCCGTCGGTGCCCCTGGCTGGGCCGGCGTGCGCGCAGACGAGGCCGACGCGCATGGGTCACCTCCATGCGATCTTCTCAAGCGGTGGTCCTCGGTCAGAGGGTCCCATTAACCGAACCCCCGGGAGCCGAAACCTGGCAGATCGGGAAGAGCCCGGCGGGTGCTTGCGCGACGGCAACTGTTGCGGGGCGGGCGACACCCCGACCCGGGGCCGCGAGTATCCGACCGGCGCCGGCCGCATGACCCCTGCCGACGGGGGTACGGGCGAGGAATGCCTCTCACCCGCAGCCTCGCCGACGCCACCGTCGTGCTCACCGGCGCCTCCAGCGGCATCGGTACGGCCACCGCGTACGCCCTCGCCCGGCGCGGCACCGCCGTGGTGCTGGCCGCCCGCAGCGAAGCGGCGCTGGAGGAGGTCGCCGTGCGGTGCCGGGAGCTGGGCGGGCGGGCCCTGGCGGTGCCGACCGACGTGACCGACCCGGCGGCCGTCGAACGGCTCGCCGCCCGCGCGGTCGCCGAGTTCGGCCGGATCGACGGCTGGATCAACAACGCCGCGGTCGGCGCGGTCGGGCTCTTCGACGAGATCCCCGTGGCGGAGTTCCGCCGGGTGCTGGAGGTCAACCTGCTGGGCGCCGCGTACGGCACCAGGGCCGCCCTGCCCCACCTGAGCGCGGCGGGTGGCGGGGTGCTGGTCAACAACGCCTCCGTGCTGGCCGAGGTGGCGATGCCCTACCAGTCGGCGTACAACGCCACGAAGCACGGCATCCGCGGGCTGGCCGACACGGTCCGCCAGGAGATGCGGGTCACCGGGCGGGGCAACATCTCCATCTGCACGGTGCTGCCGGCCACCATCGACACCCCGTTCTTCCGGCACGCCGCCAACCACAGCGGCCGGGAACTGGTGCCGCCGCCCCCGGTCTACCCGCCCGAGGTGGTGGCCGAGACGATCGTCCGGCTGCTGCGCCGCCCGAGGCGCGAGGCGTACGCCGGCGGCGCCGCCCGGCTGATCGGCCTCCAGTGGCGGCTCGCCCCGGCGTTCGCCGAGCGGGTCCTCGGCTGGTACGCGCACCGCACCCAGTTCGGGCCCGCGCCACGGCCGGAGAGCACCGGCAACGTCTTCCACGCCGACGCGGCGGCGCAGCGCGAGGGCGGCTGGCACGGCCGGCGGCGGCACCTGGTGCGGATGACCGCCGCCTTCGGGCTGGCCGCGGCGGGGACGGCCGTCGGGACGGTGGCCGCGATGACCCGCCGCGCGGGAACGAGACGCTGATGCCGGGGGCCGAGCGGTCGGGTGCGCGGTCCGGGCGGACGGTGCACGGTGCGCTGCCTGGCCCGCAAGGCGGGACGGAGCCGATCATGTCCACCGACGCGGGCTGCCGGGTGGAGGCGGACGGGGCGTCCGGCGTGCTCCGGCTGACCGGGACACTCGACCGGTCCGGCGTCGGCGTGGTGCGCGACGGCCTGCTCGCTCAGTTCTGTTGCCGACCCGGCCCGGTCCTCGCCGACCTCACCGCCCTGCGGGTGACCGACCCGGCCGCCCGGGACGTCTTCGCCGAGGTGTGCCGGGAGGTACGCGACTGGCCCGCCGCCGACCTGCTGCTCTGCGATCCGACCGGCGCCGTCGAGGGGGTGCCCGCCTGGCCGACCCTGGCCGGGGCGCTGGCCGGGCTGGCCGCCGCGCCGCTGGCCGCAGTGGCCGAGACCGACCTTCCCCCCGCCGTCGGGGCGGCCCGGCAGGCCCGGCAGCTCGTGACGGAGGGCTGCGGGCGCTGGGACCTGCCCGAGCTGATCGAGCCGGCCGGCATCGCGGTCACCGAGATGGTGAACAACGTGGTCGCCCACGCGCACACCCCGATGACGGTCCGCCTGGCACCCCGGGGCGGCGCGCTGCACCTGGCGGTACGCGACCACTCGCCGCGTCAGCCGGCGTTCACCGGACAGCCGCCGCTGGACACCGCGGGCGGGCGCGGCCTGCTGCTGATCGACACCGTCGCCCGCAGCTGGGGCAGCAGCCGGGTGCCGGACGGCAAGGTCGTCTGGTGCGTGCTGCACGCCGACGACGAGACCACCGCCCACCCCGGCTGACCGCCGCCCCGATTCCTGCCCCGGCGTCCCCCGACGTGCCCCTTCCGCCCGGATGGCCACGGGCGGCACCGGTTATGCCGGGAGGGCAGTGGGTAGTGATCAGCCATGCGCGACGACGAGTACCCGACCCCCGTGTCCGACCCCGAGGCGGAGGGCCTGCCCGACACCGCCGACGACGACTCGACCGCCAACGACGACGTCCTGACCGGGCGCGAGGCGGACGGCCCGGAGCCCGCCCAGCTGCCGGGCGACCGGACGCCGGTCGCGGTGGACCGGTACGGGAACACCGCCGAGGAGCAGCTCGACGGCGAGTCGCTGGACTACAAGCTCGACCGGGAGCAGCACGAACGCCCGGCCGACGACCCGCTCGCCGGCCCCGTCGACCCGGACATCGCCGCCGAGGCCGACAGCCAGGAGGCGGCGGCGCAGGCCCAGCTCGACGCGGACGTCATCGATCCCGGCCCCACCTCCGACCCGGACTCGCCGGTGTCGCTCTACGACCACGGCAAGCTGGGCAGTGTCAGCGACGGCCAGGTCGGCCGGCTCGTCGAACCGGACGAGGGGGCGCACACCGACCAGGAGACCGACTCGGTGGCGTACGACGCCGGTTCGGCCGGCGGCGGCGCGAGCGCCGAGGAGCTGGCCATCCACGAGACGCGTCCACCGCACTCGGTCTGAACCGGCCCGGGGGGCCGTCGGGGAACCCTTCGGGGGCGGTTCCCCGGCGGCCCCTCAGTCGTCGAGGCCCCGTTCGATCGCGTACCGGGTCAGCTCGACCCGGTTGTGCAGTTGGAGCTTGCCGAGCGTGTTCTGCACGTGGTTCTGCACGGTGCGGTGGGCCAGCCCGAGCCGCTCGGCGATCTGCTTGTAGGACATCCCCTTGGCGACCAGGCGCAGCACCTCGGTCTCCCGGTCGGTCAGGCGGGGCGCCGGGCCGGCACCCCGGGCGTCGCGCCCGCCGGCGTGTCCGGCGCCGTCCGGGTCGGCCGCGAGCCGGCGGTACTCGCCGAGGACCAGCCCGGCCAGGCCGGGCGTGAAGACGGGCTCCCCCGCCGCCGTCCGGCGCACCGCCTCCAGGAACTCCGCCGGGGCGGCCGACTTGACCAGGTAGCCGGTGGCGCCCGCCTTCACCGCGTCGAGCACGCTCTGCTGCTCGCCGCTGGCCGAGAGCATCAGCACCCGCACCTCCGGCAGCACGGCGCGCAGCCCGCGGACCACCTCCACCCCCGAGACGTCCGGCAGTTGCAGGTCGAGGATCACCACGTCCGGCCGGGCGGCGGCGGCCACCCGCAGCGCCTGCCGACCCTCTCCACTGGCGGCGACGACGACGTGGCCGGCCTCGGTGAGGTCCCGGGCCACCCCCTCCCGCCACATCGGGTGGTCGTCGACCACCATCACCCGTACGCCTGTCACGGTTGTCCCTCCCTCGGAACGGTCAGTTCCAGCTCGGTGCCGGCGCCCGGCGCGGAGGTGATCCGCACCGTGCCCCCGAGGTCCGCGAGGCGGCCCCGGATCGACCGGGCGACGCCGAGCCGGCCCTCGGCGGCGGCCTCCTCCAGCCGGCCGTCCGGGAACCCCGGCCCCTCGTCGCGGATCGACACGGTCACCGTCGCCCCCTCGTCCTCGACGAGCACCCAGGCCCGCCCGTCGGTGTGCCGGGCCACGTTGTCGAGGGCGGCGGCGGTCGCGGCGGCCAGTTCGTGGGCGACCCGCCCGGGCAAGGGCACCGGGGTGGCCGGCGCGGACAGCGAGACCGTCGCCGAGGCGTACCGGCCGAGCAGCCCACGCAGGTCCACCGGCCCGCCGTGGGCGGTGGGCGCGACCGGCGTGGCGCCGCCGATCAGGGCGCGCAGCGCGGCCTCCTGTTCCCCGGCGAGCCGGGCCAGTTCCCCTGCCTCGCCGTCCAGGTGGGCGCCGCGCCGCTGCACCAGCGCCAGCACCTGGAGCACGCCGTCGTGGATGTCCCGGGCCAGCCGCTCCCGCTCCCGGGTGGCGGCCTCCAGCTCCACCGCCCGGTGCAGCCGCTCCTCGGCGGTCACCGCCAGCCGGGCGACGTGCCCGACCACCACGCCGGCGAGCAGCAGCAGGATCGTCCCGGTGAGCGACGACTGGCCGATCCGTTCGCGGGTGGCGAGGTCCACCGCGCCGAGCGCCAGCGCGGCGACCGTGCCCCGGCGCCGGCCGCCGGAGACCGCCCAGGCCAGCACCGGTCCGGCCAGCCAGGCCACGGTGAGGCTGGGCACGCCGGCGGCGAGCGCCGCCCGCCCGATCACCCACGGGGTGGCCAGCATGATGCCGACGACGACCCCCAGGTCCGCCAGGAGCAGCGGCCAGCCTCGGCGGGCCGGGTGGGCGTAGTTGACGGCGGTCACGCCGGTCCAGGCCGCCATCAGCAGGACCAGGCCGCCGGCCGCGAGCGGATGGGCGTACCGGTCGGCGTCCCGGAGCGCCAGCACGCAGACGTACGCCAGGGAGGCCACCCGGAACACGGCGATGGCGCGCCAGAGCGGGACCTCGAAACCACCGGGCGGCGTCGACACGCCCGTCACGATGCCACAGCCGCCAGGACGGTCCTGTGGGCCGTCGGATGCGGCCGGAGAAACCCTGACGTACGGTGGAAATGCCGCGAAACATCCACGATCCGCTGTCGGGACGGGGCCATGACGAATGCGGAACCCGGAGCACAGCGTACGGTTGTGCCCATCGAACCTTCCCTCCTCATCGCCGAGGCCTTCGACCAAGCCCAGGTGACCGAGCTTCGCCACTCGGTCACCTCCTGCGCGCACGCGGCGGGGCTGAGCGGGCAGCGGCTGGACGACTTCGTGCTCGCGGTCAACGAGTTGATCACCAACGCGGTCCGGCACGGCGGCGGCCGGGGCTGGCTGCGGCTGTGGCGGGAGTCGGGCCACCTGTTCTGCGAGGTCGCCGACCACGGGCAGGGAATCAGCACGCAGCGGCTGGGCGACCGGAGCCGCCCCGCCGCCGACACCGCCGGCGGATGGGGTCTCTGGCTGGCCCGGGAGCTGAGCGACAGCATGGACGTGGAGACCGGCGCCCGCGGCACGACGGTCCGCATCAGCACCGCCGTCGCGGCCCCCCAGCACACCGGCCGCCACCGCCGCGACTGACCCCGGCGGGACCTGCGGCCCGGGGCGGGTCAGGCGAAGAGGGCGCTTACCGATTCGCCGTTGTGGATCCGGCGCATCGCCTCGGCCAGGGCCGGCGCCACGGACAGGATCTCCAGCTTCGGCACCCGCTTGTCGGCGGGGATCGGCACCGTGTTCGTGCAGACGATCTCCAGCACGCCCTCCTGCTCACTCAGCCGCTGCAACGCGCCGCTGGAGAAGAGGCCGTGGGTGCAGGCCAGCCGGATCGAGCGGACCCGGAGCTCGCGCAGGTGCTCCATCAGCTCGATCACCGTACTGCCCTTGGCGATCTCGTCGTCCAGCACGATCACGTCCCGGTCGGTCACGTCGCCGATCACCGCGCTGATCTTGACCCGGTCGTCGCTGAACCGCTGCTTCGCCCCGGCGGCCACCGGGGTGCCGAGCCGCCGCGCGAACGCCGCCGCCTCCTTGGCGTTGCCGAGGTCCGGCGAGACCACCACCGTGTTGCTCAGGTCGTAGCGGGTGAAGTGGTCGGCCAGCTCGCGCAGCGCGTGCAGGTGGTCGACCGGCACGCTGAAGAAGCCGTGCACCTGGGGCGAGTGCAGGGTCATCGCCAGCACCCGGTCCGCGCCCGCCGAGGTGAGCAGGTCGGCGACGAGCCGCCCGCCGATCGAGATGCGCGGCGCGTCCTTCTTGTCGGAGCGCGCGTACGCGTAGTGCGGCAGCACCACGGTGATCCGGCCGGCCGAGGCACCCCGGGCCGCGTCGATCATGAGCAGCAGCTCGACCAGGTTCTCCTGCACGGGCGGCACCAACGGCTGGATCAGGAAGACGTCCCGCTCCCGGCAGTTGGCCTGCAACTGCACTTCCAGGCAGTCGTTGGCGAACCGGGAGACCCGCACCGGGTGCAGCGGCACGTCGAGATGGGTGCAGATCTCGGCGGCGAGTTCGGGGTGGGCGGTACCACTGAAGACGGCGATGTCACGCACGTCCGCACATCGTACGGACGTGATCGGGACCCGTTCCGCGGCGGGGCCCGCCGCCGGCCGGCGAAGATCGGTCGGGCCGGGTACGGTGCTGCCGTGACCCCCCAGTACGTCGCCGCCATCGACCAGGGCACCACCTCCTCGCGGTGCATCGTCTTCGACCGGGCCGGGGAGATCGTCTCCGTCGCCCAGCGGGAGCACCGGCAGATCTTCCCCCGGCCGGGCTGGGTGGAGCACGACGCCGAGGAGATCTGGGACAACGTCCAGCGGGTGGTCCGGGAGGCGCTGCACGCCGCCGGCACCGACGCCGCCGGGCTCGCCGCCGTGGGCATCACCAACCAGCGGGAGACCACGCTCGTCTGGGACCGGGCCACCGGGCGGCCGGTGGCCAACGCGATCGTCTGGCAGGACACCCGCACCGCGCCGCTGCTGCGTGAGCTCGACCAGGCGTACGGCGAGGAGCGGTTCCGCTCCCGCACCGGCCTGCCGCTGGCCACCTACTTCGCCGGGCCGAAGCTGCGGTGGCTGCTGGATCACGTCGACGGGCTGCGCGGGCGCGCCGAGGCCGGCGAGGTGCTCTTCGGCACGATGGACAGCTGGCTGATCTGGAAGCTCACCGGCCGGCACGTCACCGACGTGACAAACGCCAGCCGCACCCTGCTGATGGACCTGAGCACCCTCGACTGGGACCCGGAGCTGCTCGACGCGATGGGGGTGCCGGCCGCGATGCTGCCGGAGATCCGCAGCTCCGCCGAGGTCTACGGGGAGGCCACCGGCGTCCTGGCCGGGGTGCCGGTCGCCAGCGCGCTCGGCGACCAGCAGGCCGCCCTGTTCGGGCAGACCTGCTTCCAGCCGGGCGAGGCCAAGTGCACCTACGGCACCGGCAGCTTCCTGCTGCTCAACACCGGTGCCAGCCCGGTCCCCTCCACCCACGGCCTGCTCACCACGGTCGCCTACCGCATCCAGGGCCAGCCCGCCGCGTACGCGCTGGAGGGGGCGATCGCGGTCACCGGCTCGCTGGTGCAGTGGCTGCGTGACAACCTCGGGCTGATCTCCACCGCGCCCGAGGTGGAGGAGTTGGCCCGCACCGTCGACGACAACGGCGGCTGCTACGTCGTGCCGGCCTTCTCCGGGCTGTTCGCCCCGCACTGGCGCAGCGACGCGCGCGGGATCATCGCCGGGCTGACCGGCTACATCACCAAGGGCCACCTGGCCCGGGCCGCGCTGGAGGCGTCCGCCTGGCAGACCCGCGAGGTGGTCGACGCGATGAACGCCGACTCCGACGTGGCGCTGCGCCGGCTGCGGGTCGACGGCGGGATGACCGCCAACGGGCTGCTGATGCAGTTCCTCGCCGACGTGCTCGACGTGCCGGTGGTCCGGTCCCGGATCACCGAGACCACCTGCCTCGGCGCGGCGTACGCGGCCGGCCTGGCGGTCGGCTTCTGGCCGGACCTGGCGACGCTGCGTGGCCAGTGGCGCTCCGACGCGCAGTGGGAGTCGACGATGGAACCGGCGCACCGGGAGCGGGAGCTGCGCAACTGGCGCAAGGCCGTCCAGCGCACCCTCGACTGGGTGGACTGACCGCCGCGCCGCCCGGAACCTCGTCGAGGCCGCCCGGTCCATCGGGCACCGGCGGCCCCCCGCTCAGTCCCAGCGGTTGCCGGTCAGCTTCTCGTAGACGTCGACGTAGCGGGCCCGGGTCGCCTCGACCACCTCGGCCGGCACCTCGGGCGCCGGGCCCTGCCGGTCCCAGCCGCTCTCCACCGCCCAGTCCCGGACGTACTGCTTGTCGTAGGAGAACTGCGCCCGGCCCGGCTGGTACGACTCCGCCGGCCAGAACCGGGACGAGTCGGAGGTGAGCAGCTCGTCGCCGACGGTCAGCGTGCCGTCCGGCGCCCAGCCCAGCTCGATCTTGGTGTCGGCGACCAGGATGCCCCGGTCGGCGGCCAGCTCGGCCCCCCGGCGGTAGACGTCGAGCGTGATCCGGCGCAGCCGCTCGGCGGTCTCGGCGCCGACCTTGTCCACCACCTCGGCGAAGGTGATTGGCTCGTCGTGCTCGCCCACCGGCGCCTTGGTCGACGGGGTGAAGATCGGCTCGGGCAGGATGGACGCCTCGACCAGCCCGCGCGGCAGCTCGACGCCGGAGACCGCGCCGGTGCGCTGGTACTCCTTCAGGCCGCCGCCGGTCAGGTAGCCCCGGGCGACGCACTCCACCGCGACCATCTCCAGCCGCCGGCAGCGGATCGCCCGACCGGCGAACTCCGCCGGCACGTCGGTGGCGGAGATGACGTGGTTCGGCACCAGGTCGGCGAGCTGCTCGAACCACCACAGCGAGAGCGCGGTGAGCAGCTTGCCCTTGTCGGGGATCGGCGTCGGCAGCACCACGTCGTAGATCGAGATGCGGTCGGAGGCGACCAGGATCAGGTCCTCGCCGTCGGCGTAGACATCCCTCACCTTGCCCGAGTGCAGAAGTTCCACGCGCCCTAGTACACCATGCGGGCCGGCCACGGCCTCCGCCGGTGGCTGCGGGCATCGATGCGTACGCCTGGGATGTGGTGGTGTGGCCGGACGTACGTTGACACCCTCGCGCGCGCCTGCGTGAATGATCCGGCCGCCCGCCCCACCGGTCCGCCAGGAGTTCTTCGTGCCCGTTGCCCGATCCCCGCTGCCCCGCGCCGAAGCGGATCCGGGCCGACGTCGGGTGCTCGCCGCGATGCTGGGTGCGCCGGTGCTCGCGACCGGCGGGCTCACCGGGTGCACCGAGGGCCGGACGGCCCCCGAGGAGACCGGGCCCGTCGAGCTGTCGGTCTTCTGGTACGGCGGGGCGAAGCGGGCCGAACTCACCGAGCGGGTGCTGCGGCTCTACACCGACCGCAATCCCCGCGTCGGTTTCCGGATCACCTGGCAGGGCGCCGGCGGCTACTACGACCGGCTGGCCACCCAGGCCGCGGGCGGCAACGTGCCCGACCTGATCCAGCTCGACGACAGCATGCTCGCCGAGTACGCCCGCCGCGAGATCGTCCTGGACCTCAGCGGGTACGTCGCCGACCACCGCCTGGACCTGCGCACCCTGCCCCAGGGCCTGGTCCGGTACGGGCAGGTCGACGGCCGTACGGTCGGCGTCGCAGCGGCACAGACCGCCGCCGCCGTGGTCTACGACCGCACGCTGCTGCGCCGGCTGCGGCTGCCCGAGCCGAACACGGGAATGTCCTGGGCGGAGTACGTCGCCTGGGCGCGACGGGTCACCCGGGCGAGCGACGGCCGGGTGGCCGGCACGATGGACCCGTCCGGCGACTACCGGGCGCTCTGGCTCTGGCTGCGCGGCCAGGGCGGTGAGTTCTACCGCGGTCGACAGCTCGGCTTCGACGCCGACGCGCTGATCGAATGGTTCGACCTGTGGCGGCGTGCCCGCTCCAGCCGGGCCACCCCGAGCGCCGCACTCGTGGAGCAGGCCGACGGCGGCGAACCCATCCAGCAGCTCGTGGTCACCGGCGCGACGGCCGCCTCGTTCGCCTGGTCGCACCAGCTACCGGAACTCCAACGCCTCACCGACGCCGAGCTGGGCCTGGCCGCCATGCCGGGTCCCCCGGAGGCCCAGTGGCACCGGGCGTCGATGTACTGGGCGGCCTTCCGCGGCACCCGGCACCCCGACCTGGTCGCCGACGTGATCAACTTCCTGACCGGCAACGGCGAGGCGGGCAGCGTGCTCGGTCACGAGCGCGGGCTCAGCCCCAGCCTCGCCGTGCGCAGCTACGTCGAGGGCAGCATCACCGAGCCGGCGCAGCGGCGCGCGGCCGCCCTCGGCACCGCACTGGCCGCCCGGCTGGGACCGGCGCCCAGCCCACCGCCGCAGGGCCACCCCCGGGTGCGGGCGCTGCTGCTGGAGGCCGCCGAGAGCATTCGCGGCGGCCGGACCGGCCCTCGGGCGGCGACGACCCGCTTCATGGCCCGGGCGGACGCGGCGCTGGCCGGATAGGGCCGGTCACCACGAGGCCGCCACCGGCGGGGGTGCCGGGTCGGATGTCCTGCCTCGGCCGAGGCAGGGCAGGGCACCGTCGCGCTGCCGGAACACCGGCGCGCCAGCGGGCCGCCTCAGCGCGGCGGACCCGCCTCAGCGCGGCGGACCGCCTCGGCGGTTGCGCATCATGCGCATCAGGAGGAAGACGACGCCGGCCACCACGACCAGGCAGCAGAGCAGGCCGATGAAGCCGAAGCCGCCACCACCGCGCCGCCGCCGCGCGGCCTCCACCACGAGCTCACCCGTGCCGGTGGACGCCCAGGCCGCAACGGGCACGAACACCGACAACACGACCGCACCGAAAACGGCGGTCAACCGGCCCCACCACTTACCGAAAGAAGACATGCCCACATCTTCGCCGACAACCGCAACCTCGGCACGTCGGTCAACAGGAACGCGCGCCGCGCCCGGGCACGCCTGGCACCGTTCCGTTGGTCGGCCCGCGCCCCGCACCGCGAGCACCCGGAGCACGGAGTCGTGGATGTCCCAGGCTCGCCACTCCCGCCGGCCGGCCCGCATGTCGGCGGGTGCGTCGTAGTCCGTGGGTGACGAAGCCCGTCGTCGACCGATGCGACACGTCGACGCCGGAGGCAAGATGCGAAGAGGCCCCGGAGAGAATCTCCGGGGCCTCTTCGACGTGGTAGCGGGGACAGGATTTGAACCTGCGACCTCTGGGTTATGAGCCCAGCGAGCTACCGAGCTGCTCCACCCCGCGTCGGCTCGTTAACTCTAGCGCACCCGACGGGCGATGATCAGCGGACCCCCGATCCTGCGGTAAACCCTGCCCTGACCAGCGCAAACCGGCGCCGGAGGCCGGCACGAGGCACCCGACGCCCCAGCCCGACTCACGCCGCGCCCGGCCGCAGTGGCGGTAATGGCACATCTCGGTCCGCTTCCGGGCTCCCGGCCACCTCCGGGCTCCGGCCCGCCTCCGGGCTGCCTCCTTTGGTGCGCACGCTGCCTTCTCGCGCGAGAATCCGGTGATCAGGACGCCATGGACGTTATCCGGGCTTTTTAAGGTCCATGGAGTCCTGATCACGCCGCCGCACGCCCGCCTGTCCGGTCGTTCGGCCGTGCGTCCGTCGCCAGTGGTGGCCGTTGGCGTTCCTGCGCGACCGGTCGCGGTTCTCGCCGCCGTGTTGTCGCCCCCGCCGATGTCCGCCGACGGATCGCGTGACGTCAGTCACTCCGCCTCCGCACTGACGCAATGCACAACCGCCGGTCCAGCCAACGGGCAGCGGGCAGCGGGCAGGCATGCAGCAAACAGGTGGGCAGCGGCAGGCGACGGCAGGCAGGCATGCAGCGGCGAGCGGCGGCGGCAGCCGACGGTGGGCGGCAGGCGGCGGGCGGCACGGAGCCGGAGCCGGAGCCGGAGCCGGAGCCGGAGCCGCGTGATCGTCGGGCAGCGGTGGCCCGGAAATGCGGAACGGCCCCGGATTGAAGTCCGGGGCCGTTCCGACGTGGTAGCGGGGACAGGATTTGAACCTGCGACCTCTGGGTTATGAGCCCAGCGAGCTACCGAGCTGCTCCACCCCGCGTCGGTTCGTATACCGTATCCCACCGACCCCCGTCGCCGCAAAACGACCCCGGGGACACTCCACGACAACCACGACTTGACGGTGTCTGCGGGCACCTACGTCTCCCGGGCGATGGGGCGGCAACGACGACTGGCTGCTCGCGGAGCGCCCCCGCACTGGTACTGACCGCACCGACATGTCGAGGCGGTAGTACAGGGCGAGCGCCTGCCGCTGGGCGTCCGGCAACCGGCGCAGCGCGCCCGCCAGCAGCACGCCGTCCTCGTTCGGCGGCGGCACCGGTTCAGGCGGCCCGGTGGGTGCGGCTCAACGCCACGTGTGGCGCGCGCCCGCCCCACGCCCCACGCCCCACGCCACGCGCCACGCGCCACGCGCCACGCGCCAACGCTGCAATCGCGCCACCGGTCTTGGGCAGCCGGGCGACCACCAGCCGCAGCCACGCCTCCGGCGCCGGGTGGGCGGCCGGTCCGGCCCACAGTGCCGCCAGGTCCGGGCGTACGCCTCCTCCACGGCGACGTGGGACGGCGGGTTGCGGTGCCCGGCCGGTGGTCGCGAACGCGACAGCGCCCCCGGTGTCGGGACCGGAACGGTCCGTCGGCCGGGGGCGCTGTGAGGGCGGTGCGGGTCAGCCGCCCGGGGTGGGTGAGGCGCTGCCACCCGGTGCCGGGGACGCCGGGGCGCTGGGCGTCGGGGACGCGGGAGCGCTGGCGCCGGGTGCCGGGGACGCCGGGGTGCTGGCGGCCTGCTGGGCCCGCTGGAAGGCGGTGAGCGCCTCGTCGAGCGCCTTCAACGCGCGCCCGTACCGCTCGAAGTCGCCCGAGGTCTGCGCGGCCCGGACCTCCGCGATGGCGGTCTGTACGCGGTTCGCCGCCTCGGCCAGCTCGCCGGTCAGCGGAGGTGCGGTCCCACCCGGCGGCGTGCCCCCGGCCGGGGGCGGGGTGCCGCCGGCGGGCGGCGGGGTGCCCGGGGCGGCGGCCTGCTTGCCCTGCTCGACGAGCTGCTTGATGCCGTCGGTCACGTTGTTGGCCAGCACCACGTAGGAGCCGCCGTCGCCGTACGACATCAGCACCCGCTGCAACAGCGGCGGCGCGTTCTGCGCGGCGGTCTTCACGTAGACCGGCTCGATGTAGAGCATGCCGTCGCCGAACGGCAGGGAGAGCAGGTTGCCGTACTGCACCTGGGCCTGCTGGGACTGGAGCAGGTTGAGCTGCTGCCGGATGTTCGCGTTGTTGGTCATCGACTGGTGCACCTGCACCGGGCCGGAGACCCGGGTCTGGTCGGGCAGGTCGAGCACCTCCAGTCTCGGCTGCCCGTCCACGTACGACCCGGAGATCAGCGCGGCGAGGTTCTCCCGGCCGTTCGGGGTGACCGCCGAGGTGAGCTGGAAGCGCGCCGACTCCTGGCCGGGGAACTGCGTGTAGAGGTAGTAGGGCGGCTGCTTCTGGCCGGTGTCGGGGGCGTCCGGCACGTTCGGCACCTGCCAGAAGTCCGTCTCGGAGTAGAAGGCGCCGGGGTCGGTCACGTGGAACCGGGTCAGCAGGTTGCGCTGCACCTTGAACAGGTCGGCCGGGTAGCGGAAGTGCTCGGCCAGCTCGGCCGGGATCTCCGACTTCGGCAGCACCAGGTCACCGCCGAACGCCTTGTTCCACGCCTTGAGCACCGGGTCGGTCTCGTCGAACTCGTAGAGCCGGACCGTGCCGTCGTACGCGTCGACGGTGGCCTTCACGGAGTTGCGGATGTAGTTGACGTTCTCCCGGGCGAGCTGGAAGGTGCCCCGCCCGGTCAGCTCGTCGGCCGTCTGCTCCTGGAGGTTGACGCGCTCGGCGTACGGGTAGGTCGCCGCCGTGGTGTAACCGTCGATGATCCACTGGATCCGGCCGTCGACCACCGCCGGGTACGGGTCGCCGTCGAGGGTGAGGAACGGGGCGACCTTCTCCACCCGGTCGCGGGGGTTGCGCACGTAGAGCAGCTTCGAGTTGTCGTTGACCGCGTCGGAGAGCAGGAAGTTCGACTCCTGCTCCTTGATCGCGTAAAGCAGCCGCCGGGTGAACGAGCCGATCTCGACGCCGCCCTCACCGGTGTAGGTGTAGGACTCGCCGCCCTCGCCGACCGGGCGGTCGAACTCCGCCTTCCGCGCCGGGTCGCTCTGGCCGACGATCGCGTAGTCGCTGGCGTCCATCCGCTCGCCGTAGTAGACGCGGGGCTGCTTCGCCGCGATCTGCTCGGTCTGCGAGGCACACTGCTCGCTCGTCTGCTGGCCCTGCTCCTTCTGCTGCTCCTGCGGGTCGCCGAGGAAGCCGGAGACGAAGAAGGGCTGACCGCCGCAGACCACCCGGTTGCCGGGCGCCGCCACGAGCCCGTAGCCGTGGGTGTAGACGGTGTGCCGGTTGATCCAGGTGTTCTGCTGGGGGGTCAACTGCCGGTAGTTGACCTCGCGCAGGCCCACCACGTAGTCCTGCACCTTGCCGTTGACGCCGTACCGGTCGACGTCCAACTTCTCGCCGAAGTCGTAGAACTGCCGGACCTGCTGGCGCTGGGTGTACGTCTCGGAGACCAGTTGCGGGTCGAGCAGCCGGATGTTCGGCACCACGGAGGTGTCCGTGGCGAGGGTCGCCGGCGGGGTCAGGTTGCTCGCCGCGTACGGCGTGGTGGTGGCCGCCTCCAGGCCGAACGCCGAGCGGGTGGCCTTGATGCTCCGCTCGATGTACGGCGCCTCCTTCTCCTTCGCGCTGGGCTTGACCTCGAAGGTCTGCACCGCCCAGGGGTAGACGCCGCCGATGGCGACGGCGGAGACGCCCAGCAGGGCGAGCGAGATGCCCGGCCAGACCAGGTTCCGCATCCAGGCGTTGGAGAAGACGATGATCGCGATCGCCACGACGATGGAGATGTAGGCGAGGATCTCCTTGGCCGGCAGCAGCGCGTTGACGTCGGCGTAGCCGGCGCCGTAGACGGGGCCGTTGCCGTACTCCAGCAGCATCGCGCGCCGGTCCAGCACGTACGCGAGCGCCTTGAGCAGGACGAAGACCGCGACGAGCGTGCTCAGGTGGGCCCGGGCGGCGTTGGTCATCCGGTCGCCGACGCCTTGGAGGCGGACGCCGCCGAAGACGTAGTGCACGGCGAGCGCGCCGATCACGGAGAGCACCACGGCGGTGAAGCCCACGCCGAGCAGGTAGCGCAGGAACGGCAACTGGAAGACGTAGAAGCCGACGTCGATGCCGAACTCCGGGTCCTTCACGCCGAAGTCCCCGCCGTTGCGGAAGAGCAGCCACTGGTTCCACCGGCTCTGCGCCGACAGCCCGGCGAAGAGGCCGACCACGGTGGCGACCAGCGTGATCCACAGGCCTAGCCGGGGGCCCAGCAGCATCCGGTAACGCTCCAGGGTGGCCTGCTCCGGCGAGTGCGGGCGCATCCGGGGGCGCAGCCGCTGGGCCAGCCAGAGGTTGCCGCCGACTATCAGCGCCATGCCGAGGCCGACGGCGAAGAAGAGCAGCAGCCGGGTCGTCAGCACCCCCGTGAAGACCCCGGTGTAGCGGACCTCGTCGAACCACAGCCAGTCCGTCCACGCCCGGACACCCCAGCCGAGCAGGGTGAAGAGCACGAACACCCCGACCAGGACACCGATCGTGACGCGTCCGCGTCGGCTCATCCTCGGCAGGGGGCTGCTGCTCTTCATGACCACTGTTGGCTCCGCACGCTCGATGTGATCGGCTCCGACCAGGCACCCAGAGTACGGG
Organism: Micromonospora sp. NBC_01740; assembly: GCF_035920365.1. Lineage (NCBI taxonomy): Bacteria > Bacillati > Actinomycetota > Actinomycetes > Micromonosporales > Micromonosporaceae > Micromonospora > Micromonospora sp. NBC_01740. Next base: position 413,865 of record NZ_CP109150.1, read on the forward strand.
GTGTTCCTGAACGTGTCGGTCCAAGGTCACACGGCGTCGCGCCGCGCGGCGGAGGCGTCGACGGACGGGCGGCCGGTGCGGGCCCGTCACGTACGCCGGGAACGCCCGCGCCCATAGTCAGCAACGGGTCGGCTGACCCCCGGCGCGCAGCGTCTCCAGCGCGGTCAGTGCCTCGTCCAGCGAGCCGACCTTCAGCAGCGGCAACCCGGGCTGCGGGTTGCGTACGGCCTCGGCGCAGTTCGCCGCCGGCACCAGGAACGCCACCGCGCCGGCCTCCTTCGCGCCCACCAGCTTCTGGGCGATGCCGCCGATCGGCCCGACCCGGCCGGCGTCGTCGATCGTGCCGGTGCCGGCGATGACCTTCCCGCCGGTCAGGTCCTCCGGGGTCAGCTTGTCCACGATGCCGAGGGCGAACATCAGGCCGGCGCTCGGCCCGCCGATGTCCTCCAGGTCGATGCTCAGGGTGAACGGGTGCGGCTGCTGCTGCTCGATCTCCACCCCGATGCGGGGTCGCCCGTCCTGCTCCCGGCTGGTGACCGCCGCCGTCGCGGCGGCGCCCTCGCGGGTGTAGCCGATCCTCAGCGCGGTCCCGGCCGGCTTCGCCCTGATCAGGTCCGTGAGGCGCGTGGCCAACGGGACCGGTTCCCCGTCCACCGAGGTCAGCACGTCGCCGGGCTTGAGTACGCCGGCCGCCGGACCGTCGGCGGCGACGGTCTTGACCACCACCTGCACCGGGAAGCCCAGCTCCCGCAGCGCCGCGGTCTCCGCGCTGGTCTGCGAGACCCGGAAGTCCTCCGCGTTGCGCTCCTCGACCTGCTTGCGGCTCTCCCCCGGCGGGTACACCAGCTCGCGGGGCACCACCGCCTCGTCGTCGGAGAACCAGCCCTGGATCGCCGAGCGCAGCTTGACCGAGGGCTGTACCCCGACCGTGGTCAGCCGGAGCTGGCCGGCGGAGGTGGACGTCTCCCGGCCGGTGACCTGGATGACCTCCTTGCCGTTCTCCTTGCCGAGCGTGTTGACCGTCGGCCCCGGGCCGAGCACCACGTACGGGATGGGCGCGCCGAGCACGCCGATGCTGAGCAGAGCGGTGAGCAGAGCACCGAGCAGGACGGTCACGCCGCGACGTCTCATGCGGCAGAGCGTACCGACCAGGATCGGGGCCTCCGGCGGGTGAATCGCGACTTCGCCCTCAGCGCAACGCCAGCGGCAGCTACCTGGGGCGCGGCGCGCGTACCGTAGACGTCGTGCCTGATATTCCGTTCGGTTTCGCGCTCCCGGGTGGGCAACCACCAGACCCCAACGATCCCGCGCAGATGCAGCAGTTCATGTCGCAGTTGCAGCACCTGCTCTCCGCGTCGGGCAGCGGGCCGGTCAACTGGGACCTGGCCCGGCAGGTGGCCGCCAGCCAACTCGCCGCCGCGGGCGACCCGGCGGTGTCGCCCTTCGAGCGCAACGCGGTGGAGGAGGCGTTGCGGCTCGCGGACCTGTGGCTGGAGCCGGCCTCCGCCCTGCCCTCGGGCATCCAGACCTCGCTGGCCTGGAACCGCAACGAGTGGATCTACAAGACGCTCGACGTCTGGCGCAAGCTCTGCGACCCGGTCGCCAGCCGGATGGTCGGCGCGATGGGCGACCTGGTGCCGCCGGAGGCGCGCGCCCAGCTCGGCCCGATGCAGTCGATGGTCGCCACCCTCGGTGGCGCGCTCTTCGGCGGCCAGCTCGGCCAGGCACTCGGCTCGCTCGCCGCGGAGGTGCTCTCCGCCGGCGACATCGGGCTGCCGCTCGGCCCGGCCGGCACGGCCGCGCTGATCCCGGCCAACATCCGGGCGTACGGCGAGGGCCTGGAGCTGCCCGAGGACGAGGTGCGCCTCTACGTCGCCCTGCGCGAGGCCGCCCACCAGCGGCTCTTCCAGCACGTGCCGTGGCTGCGCGGGCACGTGCTCAACGCCGTCGAGATGTACGCGGCCGGCATCCGGGTCAACCGGGAGGCGATCGAGGAGGCGATGGGCCGGGTCGACCCGACCGACCCGGAGTCGATGCAGGCGATCGCGCTGGAGGGCATCTTCACGCCGGAGGACAGCCCGGCGCAGAAGGCGTCGCTGGCCCGGCTCGAGACCGCCCTGGCCCTGGTCGAGGGCTGGGTGTGCCACGTGGTCGACAGCGCGGCGAGCGGCCGGCTGCCCAACGTGGTGAGCCTCGGCGAGGCGTTCCGCCGCCGCCGGGCCGCCGGTGGCCCAGCCGAGCAGACCTTCGCGGCGCTGGTCGGCCTGGAGCTGCGTCCGCGCCGGCTGCGCGAGGCGGCGGCGCTCTGGGCGGCACTGACCGAGCACCGGGGCATCGCCGGCCGGGACGCCCTGTGGGGCCACCCCGACCTGCTCCCCTCCGACGACGACTTCGCCGACCCCGTGGCCTTCGCGATGTCCGAGTGGGACCTCGGTGAGTTGGAGAGCTTCGACTTCAGCGCGCCGGGCGGCCCGGAGGAGAAGGCCCCGGGCGAGCCGGAGCAGCGGCGCCCGGACGACGACCCCGAGGGCGGCGACGCCAGCCGCCCCTGACCGCGTCGACGACGAGGGCCGCCCGACCCCTGGTGGGTCGGGCGGCCCTCATCGCACGGTCGGGCGGCCCTCGCCGCGGTCAAGCAGCCCACGTTGCGCGGTCGGGCCACATCGCGGAGTCGGCCCACGTCGCACGGTCGGCCCACGTCGCACGGTCGGGCCACGTCGCGAGGTCGGGCCACATCGCGAAGTTGGGCAGCCCGCGTCGCGGGGTCGGGCGGCTCACGTCGCACGGTCGGGTCGCGCCGCAAGGTCGGGCGGCCGCCCGTCTTCGCGCGCGGCCCTCGTCGCGGGGTCGGGCTGCCGTCGCGGGGTCGGGCTGCGTCGCGGGGTCGGGGGCCCGGCCGTGGTCCGGAGCAGGTCAGCGCGAGTCGCTTCCGGCCCGCGGTCGGCTCAGCGGGGCTGCGCGGTGCCGGAGAGCAGGGCGCGGGTGGTCTCCCAGCCCTCCACGGCCGGGTCGAGGAACGCCAGGTCGCCCGGCCCACGCAGACGCCGCCAGGCCGGGGTCACCGCCAGGTCGCCGGGTCGCGGCGCCGCCGCGCGCACGGCCGTGGGTCGCGCGGTGTCCAGGTCCAGCGCCGGCAGCCACGCCGGTACGGGCAGCCGGGTGGCCACGCCGAGCAGCCCCGGTCCACCGCCCTCGACCGGGGCGACCGCGACCGGCCGGGTGGTGAGTGGGCGCAGCAGCTTGCCGATGGTCAGGCCCGGCACGTCAGGCGCGTCGCCGGCGATCACGGCCACCTGGTCGTAGCCGGTGTCGGCGAGAGCGGCGAAGACGGCGTTCGGGGTCGCCTCGGGGACCTCGTACACGGTCGTGCCCGGCCAGACCACCGCGTCGGCCAACTCCCGGTCCGCCGGGGTGACGGCAACGGCCGTCTCCACCTCGTTGAGCGTGGCGAGCAGGTCGACCACGTCCTCGGCGAGCGCGGCCCGCCAGTCCACCGGGTCGGTGCCGGGCGGCGCCCAGGTCACCGGTCCGAGCAACGCCACCACCACACGTCGGGCCACCCCACGACCCTAGCCGGGCACGCCACGAGCCACGACCCACGGGCACGGGGAAGCGGCGTCCACCCGCTCGGCGACGTCCGACATGAGCAGCCGGCTGCCCGAGTCGCGTCGAGATCTTGGCAGGAACGTGCCCCTGGAGGGGCCGTCGCGTACCAAGATCTCGCCGGCTCCGTCCGCCCCGAAGCCGGCGCGGCAGCGCGGACGAAGCCGGCGCGGCAGCGCGGACGAAGCCGGCGCGGCAGCGCGGACGAAGCCGGCGCGGCAGCGCGGACGAAGCCGGCGCGGCAGCGCGGACGAAGCCGGCGCGGCAGCGCGGACGAAGCCGGCGCGGCAGCGCGGACGAAGCCGGCGCGGCAGCGCGGACGAAGCCGGCGCGGCAGCGCGGACGAAGCCGGCGCGGCAGCGCGGACAGCGCGGATTAAACCGGCGCGGGCAGCAGGCGTTGACGGAGGTCGGGACGGCGGGTGGCCGGCGGCGGCGCTGACGGGGTCAGTCGGTCAGCGGGGTGCCCGAGGCCGCCGCGACGCCCTCCAGGTAGCCGCGCGCCCGCTCGGACTTCGGGTAGCGCGCGACGAGCGCCCAGAACCGCGCGTTGTGACTGGGCACGATGAGGTGCGCGAGCTCGTGCAGGAGCACGTAGTCGATCACCCAGTCCGGCAGCCCCTGGACGCGGTGCGAGATGCGGATCGTGCCGTCGTCCGGGGTGCAGGATCCCCACCGGCCGTTCTGGTTGGTGACCCAGCGGACGCTCGTCGGTACGGCCTGCGCGCCGTGTTCGGCGAGGTAGAGCTTGATCAGCCGGGTGGCCCGGGCGAGCAGCTCGGCGTCGGACCGGGCGAGGCGCCCCTCCCGGGCGGCGAGCCGGGCGAGCATCCGGTCGACCCACTCGCTCTCCTCGGCGCGGGAGAACTGGTCCGGGATGAGGACGACGACCCGTTCACCGTCGCGATACGCGGACACCGTGCGTCGCCGACGCTGGCTGCGCCGCACTTCGACGACCGGCTTCCGCGCCCCTGCCATCAGCGGGCCGCGCAGCCTCGGATTCCTGTCACGAAGGAAAGCTAATGCGTACTGACCAGGGGTCCGCAAGGGTCAACACCCCGACACCCGCCCGGAAAATGGTGATTGGTCGGCAGGAGTCCCAAAAAATCTTTTGCCGGGCCACGGTGAATCGTCGCCGTCACCCTTCGTGGCGGCCGTCCGCGGGTGCGGAGGTGTCGCACCGCTGGCCTCCGCCGGGGTGCGGCGGGCACACCCCCACGTTAGGTGATCTCCGTGGCAGGCGCAGCTCGGGGTCCCCGCACGGGGCATCTGGCCGGGTTCGGTCGGCGTGTCCCCGCCAAACTGACTTATCCGACGTAATTCGCCATGCACACTCTCGACGTCGACTTGCTCACAGTGACGAAGCACAGCTGACATGGAACCGCCCACACCTGGGTAGGGTCCGCGGACCAGCGGTCACGAGCGTGGCCGTGGGAGAACGACCCAGCGCCGGTGCCCGAGTGGCCCGCCGCCGGGAACCCCCGCCGGGACGGCATCGGCCGGCGGACGAGACGAGGAGGGCACCGTGGCCGACCAGGCCCAGACCTACAACGGTTACTGCGTCAAGTGCAAGGAGAAGCGGGACTTCGAGGGCCGCGTCGAGGTCTCGAAGACCGGGATGAACATGGCCAAGGGCAAGTGTCCGGTATGCGGCACAACAGTGAACCGCATCCTGGGCAAGGCGAAGGTCTGACCCGTACGGATGCGTCGGAGGGGGCGGCCGTCGGCCGCCCCCTCCGGCATGACCGCGCCTCATCCGCCGGCGCACCCGGTCGCGCACTGTCGGCTCGCCGACATGGTTACCGGCGGGTTGTGGATATCCCGGCATTTCCTGTGGACAGCCCTGGACAGGGCACCGCGCACCTGTGGACAACGATCGACGGTGAGCACGGACACGGTCACGATCGGTGTCATGCGCCGAGCCACGCTGCCCCGTCCCGTCCTGCTGCCGGGCCTCACCAGACTCTGGCGGGACCGTCACACCCTCCAACTCGGCGTCGAGCCGGGCCGCGCCGTGCTGCTGGAGATCGCCGACCCCCGGGCCGCCCGCCTGCTCGACCTGCTCGACGGCACCCGTAGCGAACGGCTGGTCCTGGCGCACGCCGTCGCCGCCGAGGTGGCCCCCGACGAGGCCCGCGCCCTGCTCGACGCGCTGCGGGCCGCGGGCCTGGTCGTACCCGCGCACACCCTGCTGCCGAAAGACCTGGCCGGCCCGCCCCGGGCCCGGCTCACCGCCGAGGCGGAGGCGCTCGCCCTGGCCTCGGCGCGGCTGCCCGGAACGCCCGCCCAGGTGCTGCGCCGGCGGCTGGCCGCCCGGGTGGTGGTCAGCGGCACCGGCCGCCTCGGCGCCCCGGTCGCCCTGGCGCTGGCCCAGGCCGGGGTGGGGCACGTGCACCCGGACCTGGCCGGGCCGGTGCGGCCGGCGGACCTGGTCGGCACGGGCATCCCGGCCGCCGCGCTCGGCCATCCGCTCGCCCGGGCGGTACGCGACGCCGTCGAGCGGGCCGCCCCCGGCACGGGCACGGGCCCGCTCCGGCGGGGCCGGGTCGACCTGGTCGTCCAGCTCGGTACGGACCGACCGGCCGCCCTGCTCGCCGCCGGTCACGCCCAGCGCCGCCAGCCGCACCTGCTGCTCGGCCTCCGGGAGGGCGTGCCCGTGGTCGGCCCGCTCGTCCGCCCGCCCGCCGGCCCCTGCCTGAACTGCCTCGACCTGCACCGGGCGGACCGGGACCCGGACTGGCCGGCGCTGGCCGCCCAGCTCGCCACGGGCGCGGGCGAGCAGGCGTGTGCCACCGCGACCCTCCTGGCGGCCGGGGCGTACGCGGCGGCCGAGGCGCTGGCGCAGCTCGACGGGGGCACCCCGGAGACCCTGGGCTGCGCGGTGGAGATCACCGGGGCGGGGCGGTTCCGCCGCCGGATGTGGCCGCCGCACCCCTCCTGCGGATGTTCGCGACGGCGCCGGTGACGCCCCCGAAGGCGGGGACGGGCACCCAGCCCGGCGGCAGAGCAGCCGCGGGCCCCCGGAGTCGGTAACAATGGCCGGGTGACCGACATCCCGCGCCGGGCCGTGTCCCGGACCGCCAAGCTCGCCGCTCTGCCGCTCGGCTTCGCCGGTCGGACCGTCCTCGGCATGGGTAAGCGCGTCACGGGGCTCGCCTCCGACGTGATCTCCGCGGAGATCCAGCAACGCACCGCCGAGCAGCTCTTCAGCGTGTTGGGGCAGCTCAAGGGCGGTGCGATGAAGTTCGGGCAGGCGCTGTCGGTCTTCGAGGCCGCCCTGCCCGAGGAGATCGCCGCCCCCTACCGGCAGGCGCTGACCAAGCTCCAGGAGGCGGCGCCGCCGCTGCCGGCGGCCAGCGTGCACAAGGTGCTCGCCGAGCAGCTCGGCCCGGACTGGCGGGACCGGTTCGTGGAGTTCGACGACACCCCCGCCGCCGCGGCCAGCATCGGCCAGGTGCACCGGGCGGTGTGGCGGGAACCGGGCTACGGGCCGTCCGGCGCGCCGCAGACCCGCGACGTGGCTGTCAAGATCCAGTATCCGGGCGCCGGCGACGCCCTGCTCGCCGACCTCAAGCAGCTCTCCCGCCTCGGTGGGATGTTCCGGGCGATCCAGCCCGGGCTCGACGTCAAGCCGCTCCTGGCGGAGCTGCGGGAACGGATCACCGAGGAACTCGACTACGAGCTGGAGGCCGAGTCGCAGCGCGCCTTCGCCGCCGCGTACGCGGACGATCCGGAGATCCACATCCCGGCGGTGGTCTCGGCGTCGCCCCGGGTCCTGGTCACCGAGTGGGTCGAGGGCACCCCACTGGCGGAGATCATCCGCGAGGGCACGGAGGAGCAGCGCGACGAGGCCGGCCGGCTGATGGCCATCCTGCACCTGTCCGCGCCGCAGCGGGCCGGGCTGTTGCACGCCGATCCGCACCCGGGCAACTTCCGGCTGCTGGCGGACGGCCGGCTCGGCGTGATCGACTTCGGCGCGGTGGCCCGGATGCCGGAGGGCACGCCCGAGCCGATCGGCCGCATCGCCGCGCTGGCGCTGCGGGGCGACGCCGATGAGGTGGTCGCGGGCCTGCGCTCGGAGGGCTTCATCGGTTCCACCGAGGAGATCGACGCCGAGGCGGTACTCGACTTCCTCCGTCCGATGCTGGAGCCCATCGCCGCCGAGGAGTTCCGGTTCACCCGGGCCTGGCTGCGCACGGAGGCGACCCGGTTGGCCAGCCCCCGCTCCCCCGCGTACCAGTTGAGCCGGCAGCTCAACCTGCCGCCGTCGTACCTGCTCATCCACCGGGTGACGCTCGGCTCGATCGGCGTGCTCTGCCAACTGGAGGCGAAGGCGCCCTACCGGGGCATCCTGGAGCGCTGGCTGCCCGGCTTCGCCCCGTCGGCCGGCCAGCCCTCGGCGGGCGGCTGAACGACGGCCGCGCAACCGGACGCGGCGCGCGGCGCGAAGAAGACGGCGCAGCGCGCGGAAGACGACACGGGGCGGGGGAACGCGACGAGGGGCGGTGGCCGGATTCCGGCCACCGCCCCTCGTCTATCGGTGGGGTACTAGAGAACGCCCAGGTCGCGCGCCGCTCGGTTGCGGCTGTTCATGGCGACGGTACGGGCGGAAAGGGTTGCCTCAGTGCTCGTGGTGGTACGACCGGCCTGAGGCCGGCGCATTCGAGCCCGGGACAACGCTTCGTGAAGTAGTTGCATCTCGGCGACTCCGTCAAGAACGTTCAGCATGGTGGTCAGCTCTCTCGTCGCCGGCGTGACACCGGCGTGGGTGGGTTGGATCGGGTGCATGTCAGGCCGCCAGCCGGACCGTGGTGCGCGACTCGGACAGCCCACTGGCCGCCAGTCGTGCCTCGGCCTCGACCCGGAGCGCCGCGTCGCGGGCGAGGTCCTCCTTGCGCGGACGGCCACGGGGCCGCTTGCGCGGGACGACCGCGCCACGCTCGAAGATCTCGCCGCCCCAGACGCCCCAGGGCTCGGCCCGCTCCACCGCCCCGGCCAGGCACTCGACGCGCAGCGGGCAGTCCCCGCAGAGCGACTTGGCCAGCTCGAGCTCGGCGGGCGAGTCGGAGAACCACAGGTCGGGGTCGAACTTCCGGCAGGGCAGGTTCGCCTCCACCTCGACGCTCACGTCGAGTGGGGCCAACGCCAGACTCATCGCCCGGTCACCTCTCTCTCACTTCGATCTCGTGGATCGCATTTCCGACGTACTTGGCGGGCAAAAAACTGAGGCCGCGGATCCCGGTAGCGGGTTCCGCGGCCTCGAGGTGAGCCGGTGTCTGAGAATCAGACCGGTCTACCTCGAGGTGGAACTCCGCGGGCGCCCATGTAACGCTTGACAGCATCGACGCCCTTGCCCGTGAAGCCACTGGTCCCCTGGTTTCCGTTTGGCGCGGTGGCGAGAATCAGCTCGGCCTGAGCCTCGACACGGTGCACCTGGGAAACCGACGGTCGCGCAGTGGCGAGGGCCACCCGGACAGCCGACAACGGAGCGACGACAGCGGGCAGCGCCGCCGGACGCTCGTTGATGTAGACGATCTCCATCGGGACCACCTCCTCTGACGTTCACTCGTGCCGATACGGTCTCTACCCCTCGTGAGCAGCCCGAATGGCGCCGCTCGCGAGGTGTGTCATGAGGCTATTCCTCGCCACGGGGCGAGGGCAAACGAATTTACGGCGAGATTTCGAAAGTTTTCTCCGGGCAGACGTCGTCGACCGCCGCGCCCGCCACCAGCGCCAGGACCGCCTCCCCGTAGAGGCCGAGTTTCCGGGGCCCGATGCCGGCGATGGCGATCAGTTCCTCCGCCCGGCCGGGCCGCCGCTCCGCGAGCGCGACCAGAGTGGCGTCGGTGAAGACCACATAGGCCGGTACCCGCTGCCCGCCGGCCACCCGCTGGCGCCACTCGTGCAGCCGTTCGTGCAGCTCCTCGTCGATGTCCGAGGGGCAGGTGGGGCAGCGGCCGAGCTTGCGGTCCGGCCCCGCGAGCAGGGTGGCGCCGCAGATCCGGCAGGAGACGATCTGGGTCCGGCGGCGCTCGGGCCGACGCGCCGCCGGAGCGGCCCCGGCCCGCTCCGTCCCGCCCGAGCGGTCGAGCTGCGGCAGGAACCGCGAGGGCCGCCGGGCCCGCCCGCCCGGCGAGCGGGCCGAGGCGTACGACAGCCAGAGCCACTCGCGCGCCCGGGTGACGCCGACGTAGAGCAACCGGCGTTCCTCCTCGACCTGTTCGACGGTCTTGGCGTACGTGGTGGGCAGGGTGCCCTCGGAGAGGCCGACCAGGAAGACCGCGTCCCACTCCAGGCCCTTGGCGGAGTGCAGCGAGGCCAGGGTCACCCCGTCGACCGTCGGCACGTGCTGTGCGGCGGCGCGACGGGCCAGCTCGTCGTTGAAGTCGGCCAGGGTGACGGGGCGCTCGACCGAGGCGGCGGGCCCGATCGGCACCACCTCCGGGGTGGCGGCGTACTCCTCGGCGAGTTGCACCAGCGCGGCGAGCGCCTCCCACCGCTCGCGGGCGGCGCCACCGGCCGGGGCGGCGTCGGGGGCCCAGCCGACCGCGGTGAGCGCCTCCACCACGGCGGCGGGCAGCGGGGTCTCCCCGGGGATCGACCGGGTGGCGGCCCGCAGGGCGACCATCGCCTGCCGCACCTCGGCCCGCTCGAAGAACCGCTCCGCCCCCTGCACCACGTACGGCACCTGCGCCTCGGTCAGCGCCTTCTCGTACGCCTCGGACTGCGCGTTGGTCCGGAACAGCACGGCGATCTCCTTCGCCGGGGTGCCGGCGTCGACCAGGGCGCGGCAGCGGGCAGCCACCGCGTTGGCCTCGGCCGGCTCGTCGGTGAAGATCCGCAGCTCCGGTTCGGGGCCGGGCGGGCGCTGGCCGACCAGCTCCAGGCGCAGCCGGGCCTCGGTGCCCCGCGCCTGGGAGATGACCGCGTTGGCCAGCCCGACGACCTGCGGGGTGGAGCGGTAGTCGCGGACCAGCCGGACCACCGTCGCGCCCCGGTACCGGCGCGGGAAGTCGACCAGGTACGACGAGGTGGCCCCGGTGAACGAGTAGATCGTCTGGCTGGCGTCGCCGACCACGGTCAGGTCGTCCCGCCCGCCCAGCCACGCCTGGAGCAGCCGCTGCTGGAGGGGGTTGACGTCCTGGTACTCGTCGACGACGAAGTGCCGGTACTGGGCGCGGACCTGCTCGGCGACGTCCCGGTGCTCCTCGATGCCCCAGACCGCGGCGCGCAGCATGTCCTCGAAGTCGATCACCCCGTTGGACCGCTTGAGCCGCTCGTACGCCGCGAAGACCTCGGCGACGCGGGCCGGCTCGTGCGGGGTGTCCCGCATCGCCTTCGCCGCCGCGACGACGTATTCCCCCGGTTCCACCAGCGACGACTTCGCCCACTCGATCTCGCCGGCGAGGTCCCGGGCGGCCGCCCGGTCGGTACGCAGGCCGGCCTTGGCCGCGGCGAGGGTGACCAGCCGGACCTTGCTGTCCAGCAGCTCGGGCATGGCCCGCCCCTGGAGCAGCCGGGGCGCGAAGTAGCGCACCTGGCGCAGCGCCGCCGCGTGGAAGGTGCGCGCCTGGACGCCACCCACCCCGAGCGCGGTGAGCCGGGCGCGCATCTCGGCGGCGGCGCGGGCCGTGAAGGTCACCGCGAGCACGTGCCGGGCGGAGATCTCCCCGGAGAGCGCCCGGTGGGCGATCCGGGAGGTGACCGCGCGGGTCTTGCCGGTGCCGGCGCCGGCCAGGATGCAGACGGGGCCGGCGGGGGCGGTCACCGCCGAGCGCTGCTCGGGGTCGAGCCCGGCGAGCACGCGTTCGGATGCTGAGTGAACCACCACAGCGAGGAATTGTCTCAGCTCCGCCAGACGTTGCAGCGGTTAGCCTGGGCTTGATCGGCAAGCCGCCACGCGGACCGTTGGAGGATCTGACCATGCTGACGATGTACTCGACCCCCTGGTGCGGCTACTGCCACCGGCTGAAGTCGCAGCTCGACCGGGAGGGCATCGGCTACGAGGTGGTCGACATCGAGCAGGACGCGAAGGCCGCGGAGTTCGTGATGAGCGTCAACGGCGGCAACCAGACCGTCCCGACGCTGCGTTTCGCCGACGGCAGCGCCCTGACCAACCCCTCGATCATCCAGGTCAAGCAGCACCTGGCCACGATCGACGCCTGACCGGACGCAGCACCGCCGACGAGCGGCCGCCCACCCGGGCGGCCGCTCGTCGCGTACCACGGGGGGTCCTGACGACGCGGCGGCTCAGCGCGCCGGGCCCGGTGGGGTCGTGCCGACCACCTCCTGGCTCGCGGCGGCCGGGTCGACGGCGGCGGCCCCTTCGGCAGGCCGGCGGGGGGCGGGGATCCGGACGGGTGGCGGTGGGCTGAGCGTGCGGCCGTGCCAGAGGTAGCCGCCGGCGAGCAGGGTGGCCACCCCGATCAGGGCGAACAGGACGCGGTAGTCCAGCACCCCTACGAGCAGCGCCCCCGCGCCGATCGAGAGCGCCTGCGGGCCGCTGACCACGGCCTCCGAGGCCGCGGCGACCCGGCCGAGCAGCGCTTGCGGGGTACGCCGTTGGATCAGCGTGTGCAGCCCGACCATCGTCAGCGGCAGCGACACCCCGGCCAGCAGTACCGCGACGAAGCCGAGCCAGAGGTTCGGGTACACCAGCGCCAGCGAGGCCGGCCCGAAGAACGCCACCCCGGCGGCGAGCGTGCCCACCTCGCCGGCGCGGCGCACCACGGCCGGGGAGAGCAGCCCGCCGACCAGTCCGCCGATGCCCTGCACGGTGACCAGCACGCCGACGAACGCGGCGTCCCGGCGCAGCCCCTGGTCGACGTACGCGAAGATCAACGACTCGCTGAAGCCCATCGCCAGCGATCCCAGCCCGTAGCCGAGCAGCGCCCGGCGCAGCGCCGGCTCCCCGGCCAGGTGACGCAGCCCGGCGCTCACCTCGGCCGGCCAGCGCAGCCCGGGCCCGGCGGGCGGCGTCTCCGTCGTGCGGAGCAGGCCCACCACGACGGCCGCCGACAGGAAGCCGACCATCCCGATCACGGCCAGCATCCAACCGCCGACGGCGGCGTAGAGCCCGGCGCCGGCCAGCGGGCCGACCAGCCGCAGCCCCTGGCGTACGGTCTGGAGCACGCCGTTGGCCTCGGCCAGCAGTTCCACCGGCACGAGCTGGCGGATCAGGCCGCTGAGCACCGCGCTGAGGGTGATGTACGACAGGCCGTAGAGGGCCGCCACCACGTAGATGATCCACACGTCGGTCCGGTCCCGCACCACGAGGAGCGGGGTGAGCAGCACGGCCGTCACCAGGTTCGCCGCCACGAAGAACGGGCGCCGGGGGTAGCGGTCGACGATCCACCCCACCAGTGGGGCCAGGGTCATCGGGGCGATGACCGCGAAGATGGTGGCGCCGGCCAGCCCGTCCGACCCGGTCAGGTCCTTCACCCAGATGGCGAGGGCCAGCAACAGGATCGACTCGGCGGCCATGCTGGCGAGCAGGCCGCCGAAGAGCAGGCGGAAATCCGGGCGGCGCAGGACGGTGCGCATGGGGTCCCTCCGGCGGGGGTGGTGCGCGGCGTGGCGCGGTCTGGGGTGGCACGGTCGGGCCGACGGCGTCGTACCGGACGCCGTGCCCTTCCACGGTCCTCTTTTCTGCGAGACACGCCCCCACCGGGACCTCCGGCGGGAGGCGCGCCGTCCATACTGACCGTGGGGGGCGAATTTCATACAGTTACCGTCGCGTCTGCGGCGGTCCACGGGAAAAGAGGACGTCGTGCCTCCTGCCTCACCCAGCCCGATCCTGCGCCGCCGCAGGTTGGGCACCGAGCTGCGCCGGCTGCGCGAGGCCGCGGGTCTCACGGGAGACCAGGTCATCGAGCGGATCGGCTGGGCGTCCGCGTCCAAGTTGTCCCGGCTGGAGAACGGCCGCAGCCGCCCGGACCCGGACGACGTACGCGTGCTGCTGGATCTCTACGGCGCCGACGAGGCGCTGCGGCGGGAACTCCTCGGTATCACCGAGGAGGCCGGCGACATCCGCGGCTGGCTGCGCAACTACCCGGTGATGACCCAGCAGCAGCGCAGCTTCGCCGAGCTGGAGGCGGGCTGCGCGGAAATCTCGGAATACAACCCCGTCCTGGTGCCGGGCCTGCTCCAGACGCCGGACTACGCGTCGGTGCGGATCGCCTCGGCCCGGCAGGTCGACGAGGAGGCCGGCGACCCGGAGGCCGGTGAGGACATCGACACCGAGGTGCGGGCCCGGCTGGCCCGGCAGTCGCTGCTCACCCGCTCGACCGACGCGCCCCGCTACACGGCGGTGCTGGAGGAGGCGGCGCTCGGCGGCCGGACCGGGCCGCCGGAGGTGCTGCGCGCGCAGCTGGTGCAGCTCTGCGAACTGGCGATGCTGCCGAACGTCACGCTGCACGTCCTGCCGCGTGACACCCAGATCGGCGACTGGTACCTCCCGCCGACCGCGTTCTCGGTCTACCGGTTCGCGGATCCGCTCGATCCGGAGACCCTGGCCATCGAAGGGGGGTTCACCGACGTCATGTCGACCGAGGTAAACGCCCTAAATCGCTATAAAGTGGTGTTCGAGTGGCTATGCACGGCGGCGCTCTCCGAATCGGACACCCTCTCCTGGCTGATCGAGGCGACGGGGCGGCTGCCCGGCACGGCGACCGCGTCCACGGTGGCGTACGGGCCGGCAACGGCGCCGACCCAACGCCGCCGGCATTCCGGGCGCCTGACGGACCGGTGAGCACGGGGGCCCACCGTCGGGTCGTGCGGCGCCACTCGTTCCATCGGAGCAGTTCACCTCAGGAGTGGCACGATGAACGAGATCCGCAACACGCCGTCCGTACTCGCCCAGCTCGCCGACGCCCCGTGGCGTAAGAGCACGCGCAGCCAGACCTCGAACTGCGTCGAGGTCGCACCACTGAGGACCGGGCCGGTCGCGGTGGCCCTGCGCGACAGCAAGGACCAGGGCGGTCCGGTGCTGCTGTTCAACCGGGCCGGCTGGCTGGGCTTCATCGCCGGCGCGAAGAACGGACAGTTCGATCTGAACTGATCCGTCGACCGTCGCGGGGCCGCCGGCAGCGTGCCGGCGGCCCCGCCGCGTCTGCGCCCTGCCACCCCGCCGACCAGGCATCCGCTGATCGGATGAGCCTCCGGACCAATCGTCGCGTTTCACTTGATGAGACGACCGCGCGGCGTAACATGACGACAGAGTGACGTGGAACTTCCACCCGTTCCCCACCCTCGCGATTCATCCGGAGACCCGCATGCGGTTCCTGATCGTTCGCACCGACATCCGCGCAGCCGCCGACGTGGACATCGCCGCCGCCTGGGCGTGCGGTGACCGACTCCGCGACGAGACCACCACGCCCGAGCCGCGCCGCCAGATCGTGCACGCCGAGGAGCGCGACGCCGCGCTGCTGCTGGCCCGGGCCCTCGCCACGGTCGGCGCGGTCCGCTCCGGGAAGCAGCGGGTCAAGGTGCTCCCGCTCGACGAGCCGGGCCGCGGACGGCGGGCCGCACCCGACGACCGAGGCAGCTGACCCGCACCCAGACGTCCGTCGTGGTCGGACCGGCTCCCCCGCCGTGCTCCTTTGCCCCAGCCGACCACGGCGGCCCGTGTTCCCGGTCCGTGACCGCCGCGGCAACGGCGGCCACGGGCCGGGACCGCACGGCCCCCGGCCACCGGCGCGCCCGCGCGCGGCGGGACCGGCTCAGCAGTGCCCGTCGAGCCAGCGGTGGATCAGGAAGAGCGCGATCGACGACGGCGGCGGCAGCACCAGGCGGGCCCCGCCGACCTCCACCGGCCGTCCCGCCAGGGCCGCGCCGATCTCCCGGCGGGAGAACCACCGGGCGAACGCGATCTCCGTCGGATCCACCTGCACCGGATGCTCCGGATCCGCCGTGGCGAGGAAGCCGAGCATCAGGGAGCCGGGAAACGGCCACGCCTGACTGCCCGCGTACGCGATGTCGTCGACCGGGACGCCGACCTCCTCGCGGACCTCGCGCAGCACCGCGGCCTCGGCCGACTCCCCCGGCTCGACGTAGCCGGCGAGGCAGGAGAACCGGCGCTCGCCGGCGGTGTGCGGCCAGGTGGCGTTGTTGCCGAGCAGGCACCGCCCGTCCAGGCCCGGAACGCCGTCGTGCACCAGCACGATCATCGCGGGATCGGTACGCGGCCAGATCCGCTCCCCGGCCGGGTCGACCCGGGACCAGCCGGCCTCGTCCACCTCCGTCGGGTGCCCGGTGGCCGACGAGTAGCGGTGCCGCAGGTGCCAGTTGACCAGCGCCAGCGCGGTGGTGAACAGCCCGGCGTCGCGGTCGCCGAGCAGGTGCCCGACCTCGCGCAGGTGCGCCGCCCGGGCCCCGGACACCGCCGGCAGCGGGGCGTCCACGGCGAAGACCGGCACCCCGTCCGGCTCGACGCCGAGGAACATCGGCGACGTCGGCTCGGGCAGCCCGGCCGGGTCGACCAGCACCAGCTTCGGTGGCGACGTGTCGGTACGCACCAGCGCCCGGCCGCCGTCGGCGGAGTCGAGCACCAGCACCCGGGCCCGGCTCCACGCCTGCGCCAGCCACCCGGGGTCGGTGCGCCGGTGGGCCGCCCGGTCCAGGGTGGAACGGGCCAGCGGCGGCGCGGGCTCACCGCTCACGGTCGTGCCGGCTCGGTGGTGACCGGGGCCAGCGCCGCCACCTGCGGCCCGATCCGTTCGGCGTCGCCCAGCACCACGGTGACCGCCTGCGCCGGGGCGAGGTAGCGGGCCGCCGCCTCGGCCACGTCGGCCACGGTCGCCTTCGCCAGCCGGGCGGCGTGCTCGGCCAGGAACTCCAGGCGCAGCCCGCTGCCGGCGTACGCGCTGGTCAGCGAGGCGAGCCCGGCCTGGGTGGACATCCCGAGCTGGAGGGTGCCGAGGGCGTACTGGCGGGCCTGCTCCAGCTCGTCCTCGCGGGGCGGGAGGGAGGCCAGCCGGCCGAGTTCGTACGTCGTCTCCAGCAGCGCCGGCCCGGTGACCTCGGTGGCCACGTCGACGGCGGCGACCAGCACCGACCCGGCCACCGAGTGCTCGACGAGGGAGTGCCCTCCGTACGTGTAGCCCTTGTCCTCGCGGATGTTCTCCACCCAGCGGGAGGAGAAGTAGCCGCCGAAGATCAGATTGGCCAGTTGCAGCGCGGCGTGGTCCGGGTGGGTGCGGGGCACCGCCGGCAACGCGATCCGCAGCGAGGACTGCACCGCCCCCGGGCGGTCGACCAGCAGCAGCGGCCCGGGCTCCAGCGGCGGGGCGGGCGGCAGGTCGGCGGTGTGCCCGGCGCCGGTCCACCCGGACAGTGCCTTCTCGGCGGCGTCCAGCGCCCGGTCCGGCTGCACGTCACCGACCAGCACCAGCACGGCGTCGGCGGGGTGCACCCGCTGGGCGTGCAGGGCCCGCAGCGCTCCCGGCCGGACCGCCCGGACCGCCTCCGGTTCGGGGGTCTGCACCGCGTACGGGTGGCTGCCGTAGACCCGCCGGAGCAGGGCGGTGCGGGCCAGGTGCGCCGGCTGGCTCCGCGCCACGTGGATCCGGTCCACCAGCCGGTCCCGCTCCGTGGCGACGTCGTCGTTCGGGTAGGCCGCGTCGGTCAGCACCTCGGCGAGGATCTCCAGCATCCGGTCCAGCCCGGTGACCAGCCCGGCGCCGGAGAGCATCAGCCGGTCCGGGTCGATCCCGGCGGAGAGCCCGCCGCCGACCTTCTGCAACTCGGCCGCGATCTGCACGCTGGACATGGTCCCCGTGCCGGAGAGCAGGGTCTGCGCGAGCACGGCGCCCCGGGCGAGGTGGGCGCGGCCGAACGGCATCCACAGCCGCACCTCCACCAGCGGCACCGCCGGCCGGCGTACGGCGATCACGGTCAGCCCGTTGCCCAGCGTGCGCTCGGCCTGCTTCGGCAGCTTGAGCCTGCGGTTCGGGCCGAGCGGCGGCAGCGCCCGGGGCGCGGCCGGTGCGGTCACGCTCACTGTGTCTTCTCCGTTCGCGACTGCGGGGCTCGCAAGACCGGCTCACTCCTCGCGCTCACCGAATCCACCTTCGTTCGCGACTGCGGGGCTCGCAAGACCGGCTCACTCCTCGCGCTCACCGGGCCCCTCCTGGGATGACCTCGATGGACGCGCGGCGCTCGGGCCGCAGGGTGGCCGCGGCGGCGCGGACCTGCTCGTCGGTGACCTCGCCGACGAGCCGGGGCAGGTCGTTGAGCAGCCCCGGCTCGCCGCGCTGCTGCTCCAGCACGGCCATCTGCAACGCCCGGCCGAGCACCGCGTCGGTGTCGCGCAGCAGGTGGGTCGCCATCCGGGCCTGGGTGCGGGCCAGTTCCCCCTCGGCCACGCCGTCGGTGGCCAGCCGGTCCAGCTCCTCGTCGATGGTGCGCAGCACCTTGTCCACGTCCCCGCCGGGCGGCAGGTGCGCCTGGAGCAGCAGCGCCGTCGGGTCCCGCACGTCGAACGGGTCGCCCATGAAGCCGACGTAGCCGCCGAGGCTGGTCACCGCCCGGTCCCGCTGGACCAGCCGCTCGACCAGCCGGGACGCGTCGCCGTCGGTGAGCACCTCGGCCAGCACGACGTACGGCAGGTAGGCGGCGAAGTCGGTGATCGGGTCGGGCACCCGCCAGGCGCCTGCCACCGCCGGCAGCGGGGCCAACTCGTCGGTGTACGAGGTGCGCCGCTCCTCGGTCAGGTCGGGCTCGGTGAAGTCGGGCCGCTTCGGGGCGGGACGCGCCGGCACGTCGCCGAAGTGCCGCTCGATCAGCGTGGTCGCCTCGGCTACGTCGATGTCGCCGCTGACCGCCAGCACCGCGTTGCCGCTCGCGTAGTAGCGGCGGAAGAAGTCGGCGGCGTCGGGGACGGTGGCCGACTCCAGGTCGACGAAGGATCCGTAGCCGTCGTGCGCGTTCGGGAAGGTGTCGAACATGACCGGCGGCAGGGTCAGCCAGGGAAAGCCGCCGTACGGGCGGTTGAGGACGTTGACCCGGATCTCCTCCTTGACCACGTCGACCTGGTTGCGCAGGTTCTCCTCGGTCAGCCGGGGGCCGCGCATCCGGTCGGCCTCCAGGAACAGCGCCCGCTCCAGGGCGTTGCTCGGCAGGGTCTCGAAGTAGTCGGTGTAGTCCAGGTGGGTGGAGCCGTTGAAGGTGCCGCCCGCCCCCTGCACGTGCCGGAAGTGCGCCAGCTTCTCCAGGTTCTCGGAGCCCTGGAACATGAGGTGCTCGAAGAGGTGGGCGAAGCCGGTACGCCCCTCGGGTTCGGAGCGGATGCCGACGTCGTAGACGACCGCCACCCCGATCACCGGGGCGCTGCGGTCGGGGGTCAGGACCACCCGCAGGCCGTTGTCGAGCGTGAACCGCTCTACCGGGTACTTCGTCGCTGGAATTCTCGATCTCCGCGCCGCCACGGGATCGACCCTAGCGCGTCGGCACCCCCGCCACCGGCGACCTCTCGCCTGCCGCCCCGACCAGCGCCCGGGGCGTCGCACGCAGCCGCCCCGGCGGCCGGCGACGGCGCCGGGAACACCGGCCGCAAAGCACATTCAATCAGTAGAGATTGCCGCTTTTTCTGGGACGCATATCCCGGCATGTGGTTGGCCCTTGACGCCAGTTCACCGCCTGCCCCAGTCTTCCTACCAACTAAGTAGGAATACTGCGGATTGGATGGACGATGAGACGGCTCCCCATGCGTCGGTGGGTCTCCCTGGCCACCCTCGCCGTCGTCGGCGTGGCGACCCTGGGCACCGCCGCCGCCTGCGGCGACGACAGCGAGGGCGCAGGCGGCGGCTCCGGCCCGACGACGCTGCGGCTCGGCTACTTCCCCAACATCACCCACGCGCCGGCCGTGGTCGGCGTGGAGAAGGGCATCTTCGCCGAGAAACTCGGCGGCGACGTCAAGCTGGAGACGAAGACCTTCAACGCCGGCCCCGCCGCCATCGAGGCGATCTTCTCCGGCGCGCTCGACGCGACGTACATCGGCCCGAACCCCACCGTGAACGCCTTCTCGAAGTCGAAGGGCGAGGCCGTCCGGGTCATCTCCGGCGCGGCCTCCGGCGGCGTCGCGCTCGTGGTCAAGCCCGAGATCACCTCGGTGGAGCAGCTCCGGGGCAAGAAGATCTCCACCCCGCAGCTGGGCAACACCCAGGACGTGGCCATCCGCTACTGGCTCAAGGAGAAGGGCCTCACGACGACCAAGGAGGGCGGCGGCGACGTCAAGATCGTCCCGCAGGAGAACGCCCAGACGGTGGAGACCTTCAACAGCGGGGCCATCGACGGCGCCTGGGTGCCCGAGCCGTTCGTGTCCCGGCTGGTCAACGCGGGCGGCAAGGTGCTCGTCGACGAGCGCGACCTCTGGCCGGACCGGAAGTTCGTGATCACCAACCTGATCGTCAGCACCAAGTTCCTCAAGGAACACCCGGACGTGGTCAAGAAGCTGGTCGAGGGTCAGGTGGCGGCCAACGAGTTCGTCAACACCAAGCCCGACGAGACGCACCAGGCCATCTCCGACCACATCGGAAAGATCAGCGGCAAGCCGCTCGACCTCAAGCTGATCAAGCAGGCCTGGCCGACGCTGGAGTTCACCAACGACCCGATCGCCACGTCGCTGAAGACCGGGCTCGACCACGCCGTCGCGGTCGGGCTGACCCAGCCGGTCAGCCTCGACGGTCTCTACGACCTCACCCACCTGAACGAGGTGCTCAAGGGCCAGGGCAAGCCCGAGGTCGTCCAACCATGACGTCGACCACGACGATGCCACGCAGCGCGACCGGCTCGGTCGCGCTGCACGGCGTCACCAAGGTGTACGGGCGTGGGGCGAACGCCGTCGTCGCCCTGGACGGGGTCTCCCTCGACGTCGCGCCCGGCGAGTTCGTCTGCCTGGTCGGGGCCTCCGGCTGCGGCAAGAGCACCCTGCTCAACCTGGTCGCCGGCCTCGACCGGCCCAGCGGCGGGCGGATCACCCTCGACGAGGGCGTCGACCCGGGACTGATGTTCCAGGAGCCCGCCCTCTTCCCCTGGCTCACCGTCGAGGGCAACGTCGAGGTGCCGCTGAAGCTGCGCGGGCTGCCCCGGGCGGCGCGGCGGGACCGGGTCGCCGAGCTGCTCGGCACGGTCCACCTGGCCGACTTCGGCCGCAAGCGCCCGCACGAACTGTCCGGCGGCATGCGCCAGCGGGTGGCGCTGGCCCGCACCCTCGCCCTGGACACGCCGGTGCTGCTGATGGACGAGCCGTTCGGCGCGCTCGACGCGATGACCCGGGACATCCTGCACGACGAGCTGGAACGGATCTGGACCGAGCGGCGACTCACCGTGATCTTCGTGACGCACAACGTCCGCGAGGCGGCCCGGCTCGCCGACCGGATCATCCTGCTCTCCAGCCGGCCCGGCCGGATCATCTGGTCCACCCCGGTCGACGTGCCCCGGCCGCGCCGCATCGACTCCCCCGAGGTCGCCGCGATCGCCGCCGAGGTCACCGGCCGCCTGCGTACGGAGGTGGGCCGCCATGGCCGGTGACACCCTCGCCGCCGTCCCGCGTACCGACGCGGAGATCTCCGGGCTGGACGCCCTGGAGCTGGCCGGTCGGGAGAAGAGCCGCACGCGGGCCAGCCGGTTCTGGGCGGCGACCTGGCCGAAGCTGGCCGCGCTCGTCCTCGCCGTCGGCGCCTGGCAGGTCGTGGTCTGGACCGGCTGGAAGCCCGAGTACTCGTTGCCGGGCCCGGTGGCCGTGGGTCAGGAGCTGCTCCGGCAGGTCAGCGGCGTCCAGCTCTGGGAGGGGCTGGTCACCACCCTGCGCCGGGCGGCCCTCGGCTACGTCTTCTCGGTCGCCGTCGGCCTGCTGCTCGGCCTCGCGGTGGCCCGGTCGCGGATCCTGCGGGCCGCGATCGGCTCGATGATCACCGCGTTGCAGACGATGCCGTCGATCGCCTGGTTCCCGCTGGCGATCCTGCTGTTCGAGCTGAGCGAGAAGGCCATCTTCTTCGTGGTGGTGCTCGGCGCCGCGCCGTCCATCGCCAACGGCGTGATCGCCGGTGTGGACTACGTGCCGCCGCTGCTGCTGCGCGCCGGCCGCAACCTCGGCGCCCGAGGGCTCAACCTGTACCGGTACGTCATCGCGCCCGCCGCGCTGCCGGCCATCGTGGCCGGCCTCAAGCAGGGCTGGGCGTTCTCCTGGCGCAGCCTGATGGCCGGCGAGCTGATCGTGGTCGGCATCTCGCAGACCTCGCTGGGCGCGCAGCTGACCTACTCGCGGGAACTCTCCGACTCGCCCTGGCTGATCTCCACGATGATCGTGATCCTGGTGCTGGGCCTGGCGGTGGACGCCGCGTTCGGGGCGGCGGACAAGGCGATCCGGCGTCGGTGGGGCGTGTTGGACCAGGCGGGTCAGTGACGTGTACGTCTCCGCGCGCAGTGACTACGCGCTCCGGGCCATGCTCGCCGTCGCCGCCGCGGCTCCGGTCGGCGGCGGCGAGCTGGTCAAGGCGGGGACGCTGGCCGACAGCCAGGGCATCCCGCTGAGCTTTCTCCAGGGCATCCTGGTCGACCTGCGCCGGGCCGGCCTGCTGGTGAGCCACCGGGGCACCGAGGGCGGGTACGCCCTGGCCCGTCCCGCGGTGGAGATCAGCGTCGGCGACGTGCTCCGCGCGATCGGCGGCTCCCTGACGACCGTCCGCGGCCTGCCGGCCGAGCGGGCCGGCTACGTGGGTGTGGCGACCGGCCTGCGGGACGTCTGGCTGGCCGTGCACGGCGCGATCGCCCTGGTGGTCGACCGGACCACCCTCGCCGACCTGCTGGGGGCGGAACATTCTGCGGCCGGCGCCGGGGAGACCCGCGCCCGCTGACCGCGCACCGGCTCCTCCGGCGACGGGCAGGCGGGCCAGCGACGGTCAGCCGACTGTGGGCACCGGCCGCTCCGTCGGGCTGCGAAGCTCGACCGGAGCGGCTGGCGCGGCCCCGTCCGGGGTGGCGTGCCACGGCGTGAACACCGCGACCACGGCGAGCAGCAGCCCGGCCAGCGCCACCGCGAGCACCAGCAACAGTTCCCGCGCCGCGCCCGAGCCGGCGTCGCCCGCCATGGTCACCCCTCCCATGCCGGGCGGTCCCGCCCGGATCTTCCCCCGCCCCCAGCTTTCACCACCCCCGGCGGCGGAAACAGTCGCCGATCGGACGTAACGTTCGCTGATTCCAGACTCAGCCGTCGGCTCCGGGCACGGGTGCCCGGAGCCGACGGAGAGCGGAACGCGGAGGGGTTGGTCAGGAGGCGTGCGGGGTGCGGGGGCGCCGCGAGCGGCGGGGCCGCCCCGAGGCGCGGTGCGGAGCCCGGCCGCCCTCACCGGCGCGGCCGACCGACCGGCCGCCGGCAGACCCGGCGGAGGCGGCCTGCGGCGCGGGCGGCGCGATCGTCACCGGCACGCCGGACGGCTCCCGGGCGCCGGTCACCCGGGCCAGGGCCTCGTCGCCGGAGCGCACCTGGACGGACTCGGGACGGATGCCGGCGGTCGACATCAGCCGGGACACGTCCCGGCGCTGCTCCGGCAGGACCAGGGTGACGACCGTGCCGGACTCCCCCGCCCGGGCGGTACGCCCACCACGGTGCAGGTAGTCCTTCGCCTCGGCTGGCGGGTCCACGTTGACCACCATGTCGAGCCCGTCGACGTGGATGCCCCGGGCCGCCACGTCGGTGGCGACCAGCGCCGTCACCTGCCCGGTGCGGAACTGCTCCAGGATCCGGGTGCGCTGCGGCTGCGACTTGCCGCCGTGCAGCGCGGCCGCGCGTACCCCCTTGGCCAGCAACTGGCGGGCGAGCCGGTCGGCGCGGTGCTTGGTGCCCATGAACAGGATGGTGCGGCCCTCGCGGGCGGCGATCCAGGTCAGCGCGGTGGGCTTGTCCACCGCGTCGACGTGCAGCACGTGGTGGGTCATCGCGGTCACCGTGGCGGTGCCCGGGTCGACCGAGTGCGAGACCGGGTTGCTGAGGAAGCGGCGCACCAGCTTGTCCACGCCGCCGTCCAGGGTGGCCGAGAAGAGCATCCGCTGCCCGTTCGGGGCGACCTGCTCCAGCAGCTTGGTGACCTGCGGCAGGAAGCCCATGTCGGCCATCTGGTCGGCCTCGTCGAGCACGGTGATGCCGACCTGGTCCAGCCGGGCGTCGCCGCGGTTGATCAGGTCGTGCAGCCGGCCGGGGGTGGCCACGACCAGTTCGGCGCCGGTGCGCAGGGCGTCCGCCTGGCGTTGCAGCGAGAGCCCGCCGACGACGGTGGCGCAGCGCAGCCCGACGGCGCGGGCGTACGGGTCGAGCGCGGTGGTGACCTGCTGGGCCAGCTCGCGGGTGGGCACCAGCACCAGGGCCAGCGGTCGGCCCGGGCGGGCCCGGCGGCCGGCGGTGCGGGACAGCAGGGGAAGCCCGAAGGCGAGCGTCTTGCCGGAGCCGGTGCGGCCCCGACCGAGCACGTCCCGGCCGGCGAGCGAGTCCGGCAGGGTCGCCGACTGGATCGGGAACGGCTCGGTGATGCCCTGGGCGGTCAGCTCGGCGAGCAGCGCCGGGGCCAGCCCGGTGAGGGCGAAAGAGGGTACGACAGTGGTCATGCGGAAGCCTTCCTCGACGCGGCACGTGTCGAGGGAGGGCGCCGGAGGCGGCGCTGTCACCGGCGGACCAGGCCGCGGGTGACTCACAAGCACGAACCGAAAGGGGTACGGGCCCCGGCCCGCCGCCGTTCGCCGCCTGCTCACGCAGGTCGACGGTGCGGCGGGCCGGTCCCGTCACCGCACCCGGAGGGCGCGATGGGTGTTACTGGAAGATCCGAAGATCAGAGCGGGCGGATGTTCTCCGCCTGCGGGCCCTTCTGGCCCTGGGTCACCTCGAACTCGACCCGCTGGTTCTCGTCCAGGCTCCGGTAGCCGGAGGACTGGATCGCCGAGAAGTGGGCGAAGACGTCGGCGCCGCCGCCGTCCGGGGTGATGAAGCCGAAGCCCTTGTCAGCGTTGAACCACTTGACGGTGCCAATAGCCATTTTTGTTTCGTCTCCTTGACGGAACGTCGAACCCGCACTTGTTGCGGGCTCGAAGAGGAGCGCGCCACGCGGAACTGCCTGGCTCGCTTGTCGCTTCTGGTCGCCCCGCCCGGAGAACTCCGGACACAACAAAGAGCGCCTGGGCCACAATCCTCCAGGCGCACACAGAGTCTCTGGGAACCATAACTGCAACGCGACCAACCTATCATGGATTCGTCCCGGCACCACCGTCTGCCGGAATTTCCGGTACGGAGGCGATCAGCGCGGTCAGCCCGTCCGCGTCGAGCAGGTCCGCCGGCCGGACCGTGACCCCGTCCCGCACGTAGTGGAACGCCGCGCCGACCCGCTCCACCGGCACGCCGGCCAGCTCCGCCCAGGCCAGCCGGTAGACCGCGAGCTGCACGGCGGCCACCTCGGCGGCTACGCCGGCGGGCTGCCGGCCGGTCTTCCAGTCGACCACGTCGAACCGCCCGCCCGGCCGGGCGAAGACGGCGTCCATCCGCCCCCGGACCACCACTCCGGCGATCACTGTGGCGAAGGGCACCTCCACCTCGACCGGCACCCGGTCGGCCCACTCGCTGGCCAGGAAGCGCTCCTGGAGCTCGGCCAACGCCTCGTCCGGCGCCGCGTCCGCGTCCGCCGCACCCGGCAGCTCGTCCAGGTCGAGCAGCCGGTCGGCGCCGAACCGCTGCTCCAGCCACGTGTGGAAGGCGGTGCCCCGGCGGGCGTACGGATTGGGTTCGGTGGGCACCGGGCGGCGCAGCGCGCGGGCCAGCGCCGCCGGATCCCGGCGCAGCGCCACCAACTGGGTCACCGACAGCTGGCCGGGCAGGGCCACCTCGACGGCACCGGACTGCCGGGTCAGCTCGGCCCGCTCGGCGAGCAGCAGGTCGGCCTCCCGCCGCCACCGCGCCACGTCCGCGTCGTCGGCCGACGGGTCCGCGCCCACCCCGGCGGTGTCGTCGCCGCCGGACGGCGTCCGTTCGGCCGTCTCGCCGCCGGGCAGCGGGCGGGCAGCCGCGTCCCCGTCGGACAGTGGGCGGGCCGCCGGGTCGCCGTCGGCGAGGAAGCGGCGGACCAGGGCTGCCGCCTCGGCCAGCGCCGGCCGGCGGGCGCCCAGCGGGTCGGCCGGCCACTCGGCGCGCAGCACCACCTCGGTCGTCGGGTTGACCGCGTCGCCCGGCGGCTCCGGCGCCCACTCGTCCACCAGGTGCCCGGCGCGGGCGTCCAGGCAGGCGTCGTGCACCTCCCGCAGCAGCACCGACGGGCCGCGCGGCCGTTTGGTGCCCTCCCCCCACCAGTAGCCGGAGCAGAGCAGCAGCCGCCGGGGCCGGGTCACCGCCACGTACGCCAGCCGGCGCTCCTCCCGCTCGTCGTGCGCCCGCCAGGCGTCGGTGAAGTCCTCCAGCGCCCGGGCCACCCCCCGCTGGTCCTCGGCCTCGGCCAGGCCCAGCTCCGGCAGCCCGTCGGCGTCGCCGCGCAACGGGAACGGCAGCACGCCCAGCCCGCCGAGCCAGTGGTCGGAGTTGCGCACCGGCCCCGGCCAGACGCCCCGGCTCAGGCCGGCCACCGCGACCACGTCCCACTCCAGGCCCTTCGCGGCGTGCGCGGTGAGGATCTGCACCGCGCCCTCGACCACCTCCACCTCGCCCGGCGTGAGGCCGCGTTCCTCGTCCTCGGCGGCGGCCAGGTAGGCCAGGAACCCCGACAGGGTGGCGCCCGGCGTCTCCCCGCTGAAGCGGGCGGCGACGTCGCCGAGCGCGTCCAGGTGGCCCCGCGCCAGGCCGGCGTCCCCGGCCCCGTCCCGGCCGGCCCGCACCGCCACCTCCACGTCCAGGCCGATCGTCCGCTCGATGTCCGCGATCAGCTCCGGCAGGGACTGGTCCAGCCGGTAGCGCAGCAGGCCCAGCTCCCGGGCGTACGCCCGCAGCCGCGCGTAGCCCTCCGCCGAGTACGCCTGCGCCGGGCCCAGGTCGGCCAGCGCCTCCACCAGGGTCGCCTCGTCGAGCAGGTCCGGGCTGATCTCCGGGGTGCCGTCGTCGGCGAGCCTGCGCCGAGCCGCCGCGATGGACTTCGCCCGGCGGTGCAGGGCCACCAGGTCACGGGGCCCGATCCGCCAGCGCGCGCCGGTCAGCAGCCGCAGCAGCGCGGCCCCGTCCGTCGGGTCGGCCAGCACCCGCAGCGTGCACACCACGTCCCGCACCTCGGGGGTGTCCAGCAGGCCACCCAGGCCCACCACCTCGACCGGCAGGCCGCGCTCGCGCAGCGCCGACTCGATCGCCGGAATCTGGCTGCGCAGCCGTACGAGCACGGCGGTCGTGGGCCGCAGCGGCACCGGGATGTGCTCGGGCAGCACGCCGGGCATTCCGGCCGCGCCGCGCCAGGCGTGCAGCACGCTGTCGGCGATCCAGTCGGCCTCGTCGGCGTACGTCCGCAGCAGCGCGCAGTGGACGGTGCCGCCGGCGGCGCCGCGGGCGCTGCGGTGCGGGACCGGCTCCTTGACGCTCATCGCCGCGCGCAGCTCCGGCACCCGGGCGCCGGCGGCCCGCAGCGGGGTGGCCAACGCGTTGGCGACACCGAGGATCTCGGGCCGGTTGCGCCAGCTCGTGGTGAGGCTGAGCACCTCGGCCGGCGCACCGCCTGCGCGGGCGAACTCCGTGGGGAAGCGGTCCAGGGTGCCGGCGCTCGCCCCGCGCCAGCCGTAGATCGACTGGCAGGGGTCGCCGACCGCCGTCACCGGGTGCCCGCCGCCGAAGAGCGCGTTGAGCAGCACCACCTGGGCATGGCTGGTGTCCTGGTACTCGTCGAGCAGCACCACCCGGAACCGGTCCCGCTCGATCTCGCCGACGCCCGGGTGGTCGCGGGCGACCCGGGCCGCCCGCGCGAGCTGGTCGGCGAAGTCCATCGCCTCGAAGTCCTCCTTGCGCCGGGCGTACGCGCGCACCAGCGGGAGCAGCTTCAGCCGGATCTGCTGGAGTTGCAGCGCCTTGCGCACGTCGGCGTAGACCCGGCCGGGGCGCACCTGCACCTCGGCGAAGAACCGGCCCGTCCACGCGGCCAGCGCGTCCGGGTCGACCAGGTGCTCGTCGAGCTCGCCGGCCAGCGCCAGCACCGCGTCGGTGATCGTGCTCGGCATCCGGTCCACGCCGGACATGTCGCCGTCGTAGTTGCGCACGAGCAGGTCGACCAGCTGCCAGCGGGACGCCTCGGTGAGCAGCCGGGTGGACGGCTCGTAGCCCGCCCGCAGCCCGTGCTCGGTGACGATCCGGCCCGCGTACGAGTGGTAGGTGGAGACGGTCGGCTCCCCGGCCAGCGGGTCGTCGAGCGGGTCGCGCCCCCGCCGCCCGAGCCGCCGCACCAACTGGTCGAGCCGCGTACGCACCCGGTGCGCCAGCTCCCCGGCGGCCTTGCGGGTGAAGGTGAGCCCGAGCACCTGCTCCGGCCGCACGTACGAGTTGGCGACCAGCCAGACCACCCGGGCGGCCATCGTCTCCGTCTTGCCCGACCCGGCGCCCGCCACCACCAGCAGCGGCTCGACGGGGGCGGCGATGATCGCGGCCTGTTCCCGGGTCGGCGCGGGCAGCCGCAGCAGCTTCGCCAGCTCCACCGGCGTGTAGCGGGGGCCGGCGTCGGCGACCCGGGGCGCAGGGGTCGCGCTGCTGAAGAGGGCGGGCTGCGTCAAGGCGTCTCCGGACGACGGGTGGTCGGCGGCTCGACCACCTGGCGGCCCTGCCCGGACACCGGGCAGCTCGTACGCACCGGGCAGACCCGGCACTTGGAGTTGGCGACCGCGGCGAAGGTGGCGGCGGCCATCGTATCCGCGGTACGCCGCACCAGCGCGGTCGCCCAGCCGGCCTCCGGGCCCTCCCCCGCCGGCGCCTGGCTCTGCTCCTTCGCGTCCTTCGCGCCGGTGCCGAGCTGCACCAGGGCCGCGCCGCCGGACTCCTCGCCGAAGTCGGCGAAGGCCCCCGCCTCCACCGCCGCCTGGTAGGCGCCGAGCTGTGGGTGCTCGGCGAGGTCGTTGGCCGTGACGGCGGTGGACTTGCCGGTCTTCAGGTCGATGACGACCAGCCGGCCGTCCTCGTCGACCTCCAGCCGGTCGACCCGGCCGACCAGCTCGACCGGCCGGTGCGGGCCGTCGAGGCGCACCGCGAACTCGTGCTCGATGGCGAGCAGCCGGCGCGGATTCGCGGCCAGCCAGCGGAGCAGCTTGTCCACCATCGCCTCGGCGCGGCTGTGCTCCGGACCGACCATCCAGCGGGCGGCCAGCTCGATGACGTCGAACCGGGCGGCGACGTAGTCCAGCAGCGCCCCCCGGTCGGCGCTGGCGTCCTCGGCGAGCATCGCGGCGGCGTGCACCAGGTTGCCGACGCCCTGGGCGGCGCTGGCCGGCGGGCTGCCGCCGTGCCGCTCCAGCAGCCAGCGCAGGCTGCACCGCAGCGCGCTCTCCATCGCCGACGGGGTGACCCGGACCGGCTCCCCCTCGTCGACCAGCGGGCGGTCGTCGGAGAGCTGCCGCAGCCCCCACCAGTCGTCCGGGTGCGCGCCGGCCACCCCGGCGGCGGCGAGCCGGGCCAGCTCGGCAGCCGCCGCCTGCCGCCGGGCGTAGGTCACGGCCGGGTCGCTGACGGCGGTACGCAGCTCCGCCACCAGCGCCGGCAGGGTCAGCGCCCGGGGCGGCCGGCTCACCGGCAACGCCCCCGGTCGATCCGGCTCCTCCTGGTCGGTGGGATCCGTCGGGCCGGTCGGATCCGGCGGATCGGTGGGATCCGTCGGGGCGGACGGGTCGGTCGGGTCGGTGGGGTCGGTGGGGTCGGTGGGGTCGGTCGGGTCGCTGGGGCCCAGCTCGTAGAGGAAGCGGCTCGGCTGCTCCTCGTGGTCGTCGCCGCCCACCGCGGCGGAGGCGACCGCGCTGACCAGCAGCCGTCGCCGGGCCCGGGTGACCGCGACGTGGAACAGCCGGCGCTCCTCGTCGAGCAGCGCCGAGGTCTGCCCGACCAGGGCCGCCACCACGCCCGCGCCGGCCGTCCGGCCGGCGAGCACGTCGACCAGGCGCTCCGAGCCGAGCAGGCTGCCACGCAGGCGCAGGTCGGGCCAGACGCCCTCCTGCACCCCGGCGACCGCCACGAGATCCCACTCCAGCCCCTTCGCGGCGTGGGCGGTGAGCAGCCGCACCGTCTCCCCCCGGTCGGCGGTCGGGGCGAGGGTGTCGGCCGGCAGGTCCTGACCGAGGACGTGGTCGAGGAAGACCTCCGTACGCGCGCCGGGCAGCCGGTCGGTGAACCGGGCCGCCGCGTCGAAGAGGACCATCACGGCGTCGAGGTCGCGGTCGGCCGCCTCGGCGCGGCGGCGCCGCGCGACGTCGCCCTCGCCGGTCACCGTCTGGCCGCGGCCGGTCGCCGCGGACCACAGCTCGGCGAGCCCGGTGGCCCGCCACACCGCCCAGAGCACGTCCTCCGCCGTGGCGCCGGGCCGCGCGGCGGACTCCCGGGCCACGGCCAGCAGACCGGCCACGGTCTGCGCCGGCTCCGCCCAGTGCCGCTCGATCCCGGCCAACCCGGCCGGGTCGCGCAGCGCCTCCACGATCAGTTCGCCCGAGGGCCGGCGGTCGCCGCCGGCCAGCGCCAGGGCGCGCAGCCCCTGCCGCAGCCGCCGCTCGGCCAGCGGATCGGCGCCGCCGAGCGACGAGTGCAGCAGCGCCACGGCGGCCTCCTCGTCGAGCCGCTCGGGCTCCAGGGCGCAGCGCAGCAGGAGCAGCAGCGGCGCGACCGCCGGTTGCAGGTGCAGCGGCAGGTCCTCGCCGTGCACGACGGTGGGCACCCCGGCGGCGTGCAGGGCACGTTGCAGCGAGGGCAGCTGCCGCCCGGTGGAGCGCACCAGCACGGCCATCTCCGACCAGGGCACGCCGCCGAGCAGGTGTGCCTCGCGCAGGGCGTGCGCCAGCCAGGCCGCCTCGCTGGTGGCCGAGCGGAAGGTGCGTACCTCGACCGCGCCGGGGGGCGCGTCGGGCAGCGGGTGCAGCCGGCGGTGCGCAGCCGGACCGCGCAGCCGTCGCGCCAGCCGGCCGGACGCGGCGAGCAGGCGGGCACCGGCCCGGTAGGAGGTGGTGAGCACCACCTGTGCCGCGGGCGCTCCCGAGGCGGTGCGGAAGCGGTGCGGAAACGTGGCCACCCCCGCCGGGTCGGCGCCCCGGAACGCGTACGTGGAGGAATCCGGGTCGGCGAACGCGACCAGGGGCTTGCCGCCTCCGGCCACCGTCGCGAGCAGGTCCTGCTGGGCCGGGTCGGTGTCGGCCAGCTCGTCGACGTAGACGTACGCCAGCCGCCGGCGCTCGGCCGCGAGCAGCTCGGGGTCGTCGAGCAGCATTCCGGTGGCGGCCCGGACCAGCTCGGCCGGGTCGTACGCGACGGAGCCGCGGTTGCTGACGTCGCGCAGGGCGAGCACGGCCACGTACTCCCGCAGGAACCGCGCGGCGGCGGGCCAGTCGGCGCGGCCGAGCTTCTCGCCCAGCCGGGCCAGCTCGACGGGACCGACGCCCCGCTCGGCGGCGCGCATCAGCAGGTCGCGCAGCTGCGCCGCGAAGGCCCGGGTGCGCAACGCGGGGCGCAGGTCCTCCGGCCAGCCGACCGGGTCGTCGTCGGGCGCCTCGCCGACCACGTCGAGCAGCTCGCGGATGATCAGATCCTGCTCCGGCCCGGTGAGCAGCCGGGGGGACGGCTCGCCGCGCTCGGCCGCCGCCCGCCGCAGCAGCCCGAAGGCGTACGCCGGGAGGGTGCGCACCAGCGGCTCGCGCAGCACGCGGTGCCCGCCCTCGGCGACGCGGGCCTCGATCCGCTGGCGCAGCGCGGTGGCGCCCCGGCGGCCGAAGGTGAGCACCAGGATCCGCTCCGGGTCGACGCCCTCGGCCACCCGCGCGGCGACGGCCTCGACCAGCGTGGCGGTCTTGCCCGTGCCGGGACCGCCGAGCACCAGCATCGGCCCGTCGGTGTGCGCCACGATCTCGACCTGGCGCGGATCGGCCAGCCGCGCCGCCCCACGGTGCGCGTCCCCGTCGGCCGGCCCCCCGGACCGCCGCTCACCCTCCGTCGGCCCTCCGGACCGCCGCTCACCCCCGGTCGGCCCCCCGGACCGACCGTCCCCCCGGGCCGGCCCGCCGGGCCGGTGGTCCCCCCGGACCGCCTCCGCAGGCCGGCGCACCAGCCGGTACGCCTGCATCCGTCCATCCCACCACGCCGGTACGACACCCCCACCCCGCCACCCCGCCGGGGACCAACCCGCACTCCCCCGTCAGAGGAGCTGGAGTTCCAGGGTGTCCAGGGCGGCGGGGACCGTGTCGGTCACGGTGAGCAGGCCCAGGCCGGCGGGCTTGAGGAAGGTCTGGTCGGCCAGCGCGCCCAGCCAGTCGAGCACCGGGCGGTAGAAGCCGTCGGTGTCGACCAGCACCATCGGCTTGGCGTGCAGGGCCAGGGTGGCGGTCGTCCAGACCTCGAACAGCTCGTCGAGGGTGCCGAGCCCGCCCGGCAGGGTGAGGAACGCGTCCGACTTGTCGATCATGAGGGTCTTGCGGCTGGCCATCGAGTCGGTGACGAGCAACTCGTCCGACGCCAGGTCGGCAACCTCCAGGTCGACCAGCGACTGCGGGATCACCCCGACCGTCCGGCCGCCGGCGGCCCGCGCCCCGTCGGCCAGCGCGCCCATCATGCCGACGCACCCGCCGCCGCTGACGAGGGTGTGCCCGCGCCGGGCGATCTCCGCGCCCGTCTCGGCCGCGAGGTCCAGCCAGCGCTGGTCGAGGGTACGGGAGGAGGCGCAGAACACGCAGATCGCCGCCATGTCAGCGCTTCCGGTTCTCGTCGCCCGCCTCGGCGGCGGCCTGCTGGTCGGCGGCGGTGACGGCGACGGCCTCCTCGCGGACCGCCTCCTGCTCGACGTTGAGGGCGGCCTCGGCCTCCACGATGTGCCGGACCGCCGCGTCGACGTCGTCGGTCACGCAGATCAGCTCCAGGTCGACGGGGCCGATCTTGCCGTCGGCGGCCATCGTGTCGCGCAGCCAGTCGAGCAGGCCGCTCCAGTAGTCGGCGCCCATCAGCACCACGGGGAACCGGGTCACCTTGCCGGTCTGCACCAGGGTGAGCGCCTCGAAGAGCTCGTCCATGGTGCCGAACCCGCCGGGCAGCACGACGAACGCCTGGGCGTACTTGACGAACATGGTCTTGCGGGCAAAGAAGTAGCGGAAGTCGATGGCCAGGTCGACCCAGTCGTTGAGCCCCTGTTCGAAGGGGAGCTCGATGCCGAGGCCGACCGACAGCCCACCGGCCTCGCTGGCGCCCCGGTTGGCCGCCTCCATCACGCCCGGCCCGCCGCCGGTGATCACCGCGTAGCCGGCCCGGGCCAGGGCAGCGCCCAGCGCCTCGGCCAGCTGGCACTCGGGGCTATCCGGGTGGCTGCGGGCGGAACCGAACACGCTGACCGCCGAGGGCAGGTCGGCGAGGGTGTCGAAGCCCTCGACGAACTCGGAGAGGATGCGCAGCGCCCGCCAGGCGTCCTTGGTCTTCCAGTCCTCACGCCCCCGCGAATCGAGCAGGCGCTGGTCGGCGGTGCTGCCCGTCATCGCCTGCCGCCGCAGCGTCACGGCCCCCCGGTGCCGTTCCTGTCCCGGCTCGCGGCCGGCCTCCCGCCCGTTGCTCTGACCCATGGGAGCAACCGTAGTGGAGCCGCACCCGCCAGGTGCGCGCACCGTGAGCCGGGCCGCCGCAGGTGACGGGCGAGGCGACAAACGACGCCACCCCCGGGCGCCGGAGGACGCGGCCTCGGACGTCGACGGCACGGCCCCCGGCGACGGACGACGCGACCTCGGCGGCCACCTCGGGCGACGGGCGGGGCCGGGCCGGGCGACGATCGGAAATATTTTTCCGGATCTTGGGCAACTAATTCGGTCGCACGGGCGTCTTACTATTCACATACCGGGTATGCCCCGGCGCGCGCCTTCGGGGGAGGAGTCAGCGTGATCAGCAACAGCGAGATGATCCGGATCCGGCGGCAGATGCAGCGCCGCATCCGCGACGTGGTGGCCGAGCGCCGCCGCGCCCGCCTGATGGAACCGTCCACCGACCAGGGCGGCCAGACCGACGCCCGGCCCTCCGCCGACGCGTCCACCACCGTCTGACCGCACCGACGACACCGTGCACGGAAGGTCCGCGTCCTTCGACGCGGACCTTCCGTCCATCCGGGGCACGCCCCGCGCGGGGAGCTTCAGGAAGAGGCGAGCCAGCGGCGCAGGGTGACGGCGCCCTCCCGGATCTTGCTGATCTCCACGTGCTCGTCGGGATGGTGGGCCAGGTTGGGGTCGCCGGGGCCGAAGTTCAGCGCCGGGATGCCCATCGCGGCGAACCGGGCCACGTCCGTCCAGCCCAGCTTGCCGATCGGCGCGGCACCGACCGCGGCGAGGAACTCCTTGGCGGGTGCCGCCTCCAGCCCGGGCGGGGCGCCGGCGGCCGAATCCGTGACCCGCACGTCGAAGCCGGCGAAGACCTCGCGCAGGTGCGCCTCGGCCTCGGCCGGGGTCCGGTCCGGCGCGAACCGGTAGTTGACCTCGACCTCGCACCGGTCGGGCACCACGTTGCCGGCCACGCCGCCGTGGATGCGGACCGCGTTCATGCCCTCCCGGTAGTCGCAGCCGTCGATGGTCACCCGCCGCGCCTCGTAGTTGGTCAGCCGGTCGAGCACCTCGCCGGCCGCGTGGATCGCGTTCACCCCGTGCCAGGAACGGGCCGAGTGGGCGCGTACGCCGGTGGTGGTGACGACCCCGCGCATGGTGCCCTGGCACCCCGCCTCGACGATGCCGTGCGTCGGCTCCAGCAGCAGCGCGAAGTCGGCCTCCAGCCACTCCGGGTACGCGTCGGCGACCAGGAAGAGGCCGTTGTACTTCGACTCGATCTCCTCGGCCTCGTAGAAGAAGTACGTCACGTCGTAGCGCGGGTCCGGCAGGCTCACCGCCAGGTTCAGCGCGAACGCCACCCCGGACTTCATGTCCGAGGTGCCGCAGCCGTACATCAGGTCGCCGCGCGTGGTCGACGGGAAGTTGTTGTTCAGCGGCACCGTGTCCAGGTGACCGGCGAGCACCACCCGCTGGTCACGGCCCAGGTCCGTCCGCGCCATCACCGTGTTGCCGTGCCGGTACGTGGTCAGGTGCGGTACGCCCCTCAGCACCTCCTCCACGCAGTCGGCGATCGCCTTCTCGTTGAGGGACACGGACTCCATGTCGACCAGCGCGCGGGTCAGCGCCACCGGATCGGCCAGGACCTCGGGGGTCAGCGGGTTCTCCATGGTTCGCACGGTACCGTCAGATCCGGCGAGCGCGTGGAGCGAGCGTTCCGGGGCGGCCCGCGCGGGAGGCGGGGCGCGGAGGGCTCGCCGGCCCGCAGCACGAACGAGAGGTGAATCAGTGACGTCCGAATCCGCCTGGGGCATCGGCCTGGCCACCGTTACCGCTGACGACCAGGTGCTCGACACCTGGTATCCGACGGGCAAGCTGGGCCTCGGCGAGCTGCCGCTGGTCGCCGGCGAGGACGAGGCGGACGTGCTGGACCTGCCCCCGGGGGCGGTCGGCGACCGGGCGCTGCCCGGGCTGCGTACCGTCCAGGTGGTCACCGTGATCGGCTCGCTGGACGAGCCGATCAAGGACGCCGCCGACGCGTACCTTCGGCTGCACCTGCTCTCCCACCGCCTGGTGCGACCCAACGAGCTCAACCTCGACGGCATCTTCGGCAAGCTGGCGAACGTGGCCTGGACCTCCGCCGGGCCCTGCCCCCCGGAGCGGGTCGACGAGCTGCGGGTCATCGAGCGGTCCGCCGGCCGCCACCTGGCCGTGTACGGGGTGGACAAGTTCCCCAGGATGACCGACTACGTGGTGCCGTCGGGCGTGCGGATCGCCGACGCCGACCGGGTGCGCCTCGGCGCGCACCTGGCGGCCGGCACCACCGTCATGCACGAGGGCTTCGTCAACTTCAACGCCGGCACCCTGGGCACCTCGATGGTCGAGGGCCGGATCGTGCAGGGCGTGGTGGTCGGCGACGGCTCCGACATCGGCGGCGGCGCCTCGATCATGGGCACCCTCTCCGGCGGCGGCACCGACCGGGTCCGCATCGGCGAGCGCAGCCTGGTCGGCGCGAACGCCGGCGTGGGCATCTCGCTCGGCGACGACTGCGTGGTGGAGGCCGGCTGCTACATCACCGCCGCCTCCAAGATCACCCTGCCGGACGGCCGGGTGGTCAAGGCCCGCGAGCTGTCCGGGGTGGACAACCTGCTGTTCTGGCGCAACTCGGTGACCGGTGCGCTGGAGGCGAAGCAGCGCAGCGGCAGGGGCATCGAGCTGAACGCCGCGCTGCACGCCAACGACTGACGGTCGCCCCGCCGGGCCCGCGGTCGGCCGCGGACCCGGCGGGGGTACGCCTCAGCGCAGGCGGTACGCCTGGATGACGCGCTGGGTGACCGTGTTGCCGGCGGTGTCCCGGGCGGTGGCCCGCAGCGAGACGTGTCCGGTGCCGGCCGGGTGCCGCACGGTGGCCGTCCAGCCGTCCCCGCCGCCACGGATCCGGGCCCGCTGCCAGGTCTTCCCGCCGTCGTAGGAGACGTCGACGGTCAGCGCGGCGACCCGGGCCGAGGGCGCGCCCGGCTGCCGCTGCACCGTCACCGGGATCACGAAGCTCCGGCCCGCCGGGGCGGCGTTGTCCCGGTCCAGTCGGGGCGTGAACCGGATCGCCGACGCCGGCAGCGCGGCCGGGTCGTCCCCGGCGACGTGCCGGGACCGGAACGTCCAGGTGGCCGACACCTCGGTCGAGAGGTCGGTGAAGCTCCGCTTCGACGACGTCTCCAGCCGGTAGTCGGCCGCGCCCGGCGGCACGTCGAACCCGCCGTACGCCGGCTCCTCGTTCTCCCCTACCAGCGTCCCGTTGCGGTAGAGGGCGGTGCGGGCGGTGTCGGCGACCGA
Source organism: Micromonospora sp. NBC_01740 (assembly GCF_035920365.1). Lineage (NCBI taxonomy): Bacteria > Bacillati > Actinomycetota > Actinomycetes > Micromonosporales > Micromonosporaceae > Micromonospora > Micromonospora sp. NBC_01740. Next base: position 450,479 of record NZ_CP109150.1, read on the forward strand.
GCCGCCGGCGTGCCCCTCGGCGTCACTGTGCAGCGGCAGGCCCACCTCGATGCGGTCGCCCCGGCGGACGATCCCCGCCTCCGGGAACGACGGCCCGTACGGCGCGCTGTTCCAGCTCTCCCGGTAGTGCCGCCCGGCGCGCAGGCTCCGCTCCTCGGAGAACAGGATCGCCTTGGTGTCGAGCCAGCCGTCGTCGGTCGGCACCCCGAAGTCCAGCTCGGAGGACCAGCGCACGCCCCGGGTGTTGTAGTGCTCGACCCGTTGCCCGGGAGTGGCGGTGGGCAGCCCGACCGCCCAGCCGCCGAGGTCGGGATCCCGGTGCGGGAAGACCAGGCGCATCGCGGCCAGCCCCGGGCTGCCGCCGTTGAACCGGTGGGTGACGGTGGCCAGGTCGCTCGCCCGGTAGTGCCGGACGAAGCCGGTCGGCATCCGGCCCGGCACGGCCTCGTTGAGGGCGTAGAGGTAGGGGCTGCTCGCTGCCTTCAGGTCGGCCCACTGGCCGCTGACCGTGGCGACGAACCGCTCTGCGGGCACCGGCTTCCCGAGCCCTGCGGTGAAGAGACCGTCGAAGTCGGAGTCCAGCAGGCCGAAGGTGTAGCTGCCGTTCTCGGCGAGGAAGCCGGCCTCGGTGACGGCTAGCGCCGGGGTGGCCGAGCGCTGCGGGACGCTCATCCTGACCGGCTTGCCCCGTCGGGCGTCGAGGGTGATCCGCGTGTCCCCGCCGACCACCAGCTCCGGCTGGACGAGCTGGGTGGCCCCGGTGAGCTCGTCGCCGTCCACCTCGAACACGTAACTGACCAGCCCGTACCGGCCCTTGGGGACCCGCAGCTCGGCGGTGCCGTCCGGGTCGTACAGGTCGTACGGGTGCAGCTCGTCCAGGGAGACCAGCGTGGTGCTGTGCTCGCCGGAGAGCGCGCCGGCGCGGTTCAGGTGCCGGGCGGTCACCGTGTAGCTCTCCACCTCCCGGTGCACCGCCAGCGGGATGCCCGCCGGGAAGTTGTCGCCGCGGACCACGATCCGGCCGGTGTAGTGGCCGTCCGGGCCGTCGACACGGGTGTTGGCGGTGACGGTGGTGCTCGCCGTGCCGCCGGCCGGCACGCTGATCCGGGTCGCGCCGAGAGTGAACATGCCGGCCGGGGCCGGCCTGCCGTCCGGGCCGGTCGCCTCGACGGCCAACTCCAGGTCGGTCGCGGTCCCGCTGTCGTTGCGCCAGGTCACCGTGCGGGTGACCGGGGCGTCGTCGCCGTGCGGCCAGAGCGTCCGCCCGAACGACACGCTCGGCGGGTCGTTGGTCAGCGACTGCCAGGTCGCCTTGGCCAGGTCGACCCGCCCGGCTCCCTGCTCGTATGCGGTCAGCTCGGGATTCGGCTTCGCCGAGGACATCAGGAGTGCCTTGATCTCGCCGGCCTTCGAGCCGGGCCGCATCTGGGCCATCAGCGCCGCCGCGCCGCTGACGTGCGGGGCCGCCATCGAGGTGCCCGACATCGCCACGTACCCGGTCCCGGCCGGGTCGCCGATCACTCCGTCCCGGCTGCGCGCCGCCACGATCCCCACCCCCGGAGCGGTGATGTCCGGCTTCAGCGCGTCGTCACCGGTGCGGGGACCACGGCTGGAGAAGTCGGCGAGGCTGTCGTCCCGGTCGACGGCGCCCACCGAGAGGGCGGCGTCGGCCGTGCTGGGGGAACTGACCGGCGCGAACCGGCCGGAGTTGCCGGCGCTGATCACGAACAGGGCGCCGGTCTGCGCGGTGAGCGTGTTGACGGCCGCCTCCAGCGGGTCGACCTCCGGGGTGTCGAAGCCGCCGAGACTGAGGTTGATCACGTGGGCCCGCTGCTCGACCGCCGCCCACTGCATGCCGGCGAGGATCGCCGATTCCGGGCAGCCGTACGTCTCGCAGACCTTGCCGTCGAGAAGTGTCGCGTCCGGGGCCACGCCCTGCATCCGGCCGCCGGAGGCGGCGCCGCTGCCGGCGATGGTCGAGGCGACGTGGGTGCCGTGCCCGACGACGTCGCCCGGCGCGGACTCCTCGGTGAAGTTGCGCGTCTGCGCCACCCGGCCGGCCAGGTCCGGGTGCGTGGCGTCGATCCCGGTGTCCAGCACGGCGACCCGGATGCCCCGGCCGGTCCAGCCGTTCCGGTGCGCCTCCGGTGCGCCGATCTGCGGCACGCTGCGGTCGAGCGTGAGCTGCCGCCGGCCGTCGAGCCAGATCCGGTCGGCACCCCCTGCCGCGCCGACCCTCGCACCGGCGGCGGTGACCGCCGCCCAGACCTCGGCGGCCCGCCGCTTGCTCGCCGTGGCGGCGAGCCCGCCGGCGGCGGGCAGCTCACGGGTGACCGTCACCCCGGCGGGCACGGCGGAGCGCCGGGCCGCGCCGGCACTGCCGGTGATCAGCAGGGGCAGGTCGTCGCGCCGGGCGTCGTCGTAGCCGGCGGCGACCAGTTCGGTGACGTCGAACAGCCGCCGGTCGATCCGCCCGTCCCGGATGGGCGCCACGGCGTCCTCGGGTACGACGGAGACGTGCCCCCGCTCCCGTCGGGTCAGGAAGCGGACGTCCTCGCGCCCGGGTGCGGGTCGCACACTGGCCCGGGTCCCGCTGACGGTGACCCGGTCGCCGGTGAGCAGGGTGACGGTGACCGGGCGGCTGGCGTCACCCACCCGGGACGGCGGGGTCGCGTCGGGACGGACGGTCGGTTGGGCGGGCTTCTGGGCGACGGCCATGCCGGGGGTGCCGAGCACCATGCCGAGCACCAGACCGAGACCGACCAGTTTTCTTCTTCGCTGCAACGGATCCTCCTCGTCGGGCGTTACTACCTGTAGGGAGAGACGCATTGACAGTCATCAGAGTTGCATACCGAGTATGCAAAGTGAAGACACAAAGATGACGGAGCAGCCAACGAACAGGACCGATCCTCGGAGATGATCGACCGGTGACATCCATGAAGGAACGCATGCTGGCCGGCGAGCCGTACATCGCCGACGATCCGGAGATCGCCGCCGACCTGGACCGGGCCACGCGGCTGATGGAAGCCTTCAACACCAGTCCGGCCGCCGACCCCGAGGCCCGGCTCGCGGCCCTGCGCGCCCTGCTCGGCGAGGTCGGCGAGGGGACCTACGTCCGACCGCCGCTCTACGTCGACTACGGCTGGCAGGTCCGGATCGGGCCGCGCAGCTTCGTCAACTTCAACGCGGTCCTCCTCGACGTCGCCCCGATCACCATCGGCGCCGACGTCCAGATCGGACCGAACGTGCAGCTGCTCACCCCCACCCATCCCGTCGAACCCGGGCCCCGCCGCGACAAGTGGGAGGGGGCCAAGCCGATCACCATCGGCGACAACGTCTGGCTCGGCGGTGGGGCCATCGTGCTCGCCGGCGTCACCGTCGGGGAGAACACGGTCGTCGGCGCAGGCGCCGTGGTGACGAAGGACCTGCCGGCGAACGTGGTCGCCGTGGGCAACCCGGCCCGCGTCGTACGCCAGCTCGACTGACAGCGTCAGTCCGCCGGACAGCCTCCCGAGGGCCGACCCGTCAGAGCGGCGGCGGCTCGGCGAGCCGGACGACCAGGTCGGCGCGGTGCGCGGTGCCGGCCACCAGGGCGGCGTTGGCCTCGTCGCTGCCCGTCGCCCACGCCCGGGCCTGCTCCGCCGACCGCCCGTACGACTCGTGCCGGGCGGTCAGCCGGCGCAGCCGCAGCTCGGCGTCCAGGTCGAGGAACCACGCCTCGTGCAGCAGCGGCCGCACCTCGTCCCAGGGCGTCCCGGTCAGCAGCAGGTAGTTGCCCTCGGTGACCACCAGCCGCACCGACGGCGGCACCTCGATCGAGCCGGCCACCGGCTCCTCCAGGTCCCGGCGGAACGCCGGCGCGTAGACCGCCGTCGGCTCCAGCCGGTGCAGGCGACGCAGCAGCGAGACGTAGCCGTTGGCGTCGAAGGTGTCGACGGCGCCCTTGCGCTCCGCGCGGCCCAACCGGCACAGCTCGGCCTGCGCGAGGTGGAAGCCGTCCATCGGCACCAGCCGGGCGGTGGGGCCGACCGCCTCGACGATCTGCTCCGCCAGCGTCGACTTGCCCGCGCCGGGCGCCCCGGCGATGCCGAGCAGCTGCCGCGGGCCGGCCCCGGCGAGGGCCCGCGCCCGCGCCACCAGCTCGTCGGTGCCGACGACCCGGGCGCCGGCCATCAGCCGAGTACCGGCTCGCTGATCGCGAACCGCGCCTGCACCGCGGCGTGCACGGTCTGCGGCTGCGGGTCGAGTTCCAGCTCCGGCGGGCCGCTCTCCGCGCCGTCGCCCATCGCGTACGCCATCCGGCTCATCATCGGCTGCTCCGCCGCGCCCGCGTCGGCCAGCTCGATCAGGGCGGTCACGCGGGCGCCGAGGGCCTCCGCGTACTCGCGGGCACGCAGCAGGGCGTCGGCGAGCGCGGCGTGCCGGGCCTCACGGTGGGCCGGGCTGTCCGGCCGCAGCGACCACCACGGCCCGGCCACCTCGATCTGGTCCTGGTCGGCGAGGCGCAGCATCAGCTCGCCGAGCGCGGTGAAGTCGCTGACCGTCACGGTGGTGGTCACGCTGCCGCTGTACGCCACCACCCGCTCGCCGGAGCGCCGGGTCTCCGGCCTGACCTGGAGCTCGCCGGTCTCCCGCCGGTCGATGCCGGGGCCCTCGCCGTCGAGCAGCACCCGGACGGCGGCGGCCCGTTCGGCCAGCCGTGTCAGGGTGGCCTCGCGGTCCCGGTCGCGCGCCCTGGCCGTCACCGCGAACCGGGCGATCTCCGGAGCCACCTCCCGGTACGCCTCGCCGCGCACCGCCACCACCGGCCCGTCCACCATGCCCTCACCCTAACCGCGCGCCCGCCGGCCCGCCCGCCGTCCGACCGCACGTCGACCGGGGTGCGGTCGGCGGCCCGGTGCGCACGCCCCGGCCGGTCCGGATCAGGCCGAGTGGGCCGTCGCCGGGAGGTGGCCCGTGTAGGCGACCCGGTCGCCGTCGACCCGGCACTCGGTGAGGTAACCGCCGGCGGCCCCCAGCTCCAGCAGGAACTCCACCTCGGCGCGGTGGTCGCCGTCGGCGGGGAACTCCTGCCGGTGGGCGAGCAGGTCACGGTCGAACAGGACGGTACGCAAGTCCCGCGCCCCCTCGAAGTGACCGACCAGGGCGTCGATGTCCTGCTCGCGCAACGCGGTGGCGAGCCCGTCGAGGAACGCGGCGACCTGGCCGAGCTGTCGCACCACCTGCTCGCGGTTGTCGAAGAGCATGTCGGCCGTACGCCGGGCCGGGGTGCCGGCGACCCGGGTGCCGTCCCGGAAGCTGCCCGCGGCGAGGCCCAGCACGGCGTCCCGGAGGTCCGACTTCGCCACCGCGCCGGCGAGGCTGCCGGCGAGCAGGTGGGGGATGTGCGACGAGAGCGCCACCACCGAGTCGTGCACCGCCGGCGACATCGGCACCACCCGGGCGGCGAAGACGTCCACGATGAGGTTGGACAGCATCCGGAACGGCCGGATCCCCTCGGCCGCCGGGCAGAGCACCCACGCGGCCCCCTCGAACAGCGCCGGCACGGCGGCGGCGAGCCCGGAGCGTTCGGTGCCCGCCATCGGATGGCCCGGTACGAACCGGTCGGTCAACCCGTTGGCCGTGGCGAAGGCGGCCACCGCGCCCTTCGTGCTGCCCACGTCGGTGAGGACGCAGCCGTCCCCGGCGTGCTTGGCGACGGTGAGCAGGGTCTCCGGCAGCCTCGGCAGCGGGCCGCAGAGGAACACGACGTCACGGTCGCGGACGGCCCCGCCCAGGTCGTCGGGGAAGGTCATCCCGCGTGCGCGCCCGTCCGCCCGGGTGGCCCGGTCCGGGTCCCAGCCGGCGACGTCCAGCCCCGCCTCGTGCAGCCGCAGCAGGACCGAACCGCCGATGAGGCCGGTGCCCACCACGGCGACCCGGGGTCGCCCTCGCGAACTGTCCACCATCACGCGCCTCGGCGGTCACTCAGGCGCGCAGCCGGCCGGCAACCGCCGCCACGTGCTCGTCGGACTCGGTCAGCGCCACCCGGACGTGCTGCCGGCCGCCCGGGCCGTAGAAGACGCCCGCAGCCGCGAGGATGCCCCGCCGGGCCAGCCAGTCGATCGTCTCCCAGCAGTCCTCGCCCCGGGTCAGCCAGAGGTAGAGCCCGGCCTCGGAGTGCTCGACGGTGAAGCCGGCGTCGGTGAACGCGGCGTGCAGGGTGTCCCGCCGGGCCCGGTAGCGCTCCCGCTGCTCGTCGGCGTGCCGCTCGTCGCGCAGCGCGGCCACCATCGCCGCCTGTACCGGCGCCGGCACGATCATCCCGGCGTGCTTGCGGACCTTGAGCAGCTCCGCCACCAGTGCCGGGTCGCCCGCCACGAATCCCGCCCGGTAGCCGGCCAGGTTGGACCGCTTGGAGAGCGAGTGGACGGCCAGCACCCCGTCGTACGACCCGCCGCAGACCTCGGGCGAGAGCACCGAGACGGGCTCGGCGGCCCAGCCCAGCGGCAGGTAGCACTCGTCGCTGGCGACCACCGCGCCGCGCTCCCGGGCCCAGTCGACCACCTTGCGCAGGTGGGCCGCCGGCAGCACCCGGCCGGTCGGGTTGCCCGGCGAGTTGACCCAGACCAGGCGCACCCGGGAGGTGGGGCCGACGGCGGTCAGCGAGTCGGCGCGCACGACGGTGGCGCCGGCGAGCCGGACCCCGTCCTCGTACGTCGGGTAGGCGATCGAGGGCACCACGACGACGTCGCCGGGACCGATCCCGAGCAGGGTCGGCAGCCAGGCGACGAGTTCCTTGGAGCCGATCGTCGGCAGCACGCCGAGGCCGTCGACGCCGGCGCCGCAGGCCCGCGCCACCCAGGCCGCGATCGTCTCGCGCAGCAGCGGCGTGCCAGCGGTCAGCGGATAGCCCGGCGCGTTGGACGCGTCGGCCAGCGCCCGCCGGATCACCTCGGGCACCGGGTCGACCGGCGTACCCATGGAGAGGTTGATCAGGCCCTCAGGGTGCGCCGCGGCCAGTGTGGCCGCGGCGTCCAGGGTGTCCCAGGTGAACTCCGGCAGCCGTGACGAGACCGGCGCGGGCCGGTTCAGTGGCCCTCGCCGCGCGGCGGCTGCGCGGCGACGAAGGTCGCGTCCTTCTCCACCTTGCCGATCTTCGAGGCGCCGCCGGGCGAGCCCAGCTCCTCGAAGAACTCGTAGTTGGCGCCGGTGTAGTCCTTCCACTGCTCCGGGACGTCGTCCTCGTAGAAGATCGCCTCGACCGGGCAGACCGGCTCACAGGCCCCACAGTCGACGCACTCGTCGGGGTGGATGTAGAGCATCCGGTTGCCCTCGTAAATGCAGTCGACCGGGCATTCCTCGATGCAAGCCTTGTCGAGCACATCCACGCACGGCTCGGCGATGATGTAGGTCACCGGTCTTCTCCTCCGCAAGACACGCCGCGATCACCCGCGACGGTTAGAGCCTAGTATCTCGCCGGGGAGGGGGTCGATCGTGCTCCGACAGCAGGATGTGGGACACCGGATCGTGGTTCGCCGAATCGTGGGGATTCGCGAAGGTCGGCCGCTCTTCTCGGACGCCCTCGGCGAGCTGGTCGAGCTGAGCGAAACCCATCTCACACTCGCCACCGCGCAGGGCCGGCTCCGGATCCCCGTGGCCGAGGTGCACCGGGCCAAGCGGGTGCCGCCGGCCCGTCGCCCCACCGCGGCGGCCGTGGTCGAGCTGGAACTGGCCGCCGACGAGGCGTGGCCCGCCGCCGTGCGGGGACGGCTCGGCGACTGGCGGCTGCGCGCGGCCGACGGCTGGACCGGTCGGGCCAACTCGGCGCTGCCCGTGGGCGACCCGGACCGGCCCCTGCCCGCCGCGCTCGACGCGGTGGAGCGCTGGTACGCCGACCTCGGTCAACCGCCGATGGTCAACACCCCGCTGCCGCTCGCCGCCCCGGTGGGCGCGGAGCTGGACGCCCGGGGCTGGGTCGGCAGGCCGCCCGTGCTGGTACAGACCGTGCCGCTGGCGGGGCTGCCGCCGGCCGCGCCGGAGCCCGCCGGAGCGCCGCCGGTCGAGCTGACCGCCGAGCCGTCGGACGACTGGCTCGCCGTCGCCGCCGGCCGCAAGGGCGGCCTGCCGGACGCCGCCCGGCACGTGCTCACCGCCGTGGACCAGGTCCGCTTCGCCCACGTGTACGCCGACGGCACGCTGCTCGCCATCGGCCGGGGCACGGTCACCGGGCAGGGCCGCTGGCTCGGGCTCAGCCTCGTCGAGGTGCTGCCCGAGGCCAGGCGACAGGGTCTGGCCGGCCGGATCATCCGCGCGCTGGCCGACTGGGGCGCCGCGACCGGCGCCTCGCGCGCCTTCCTCCAGGTCGAGCAGCGCAACACCCCGGCGGTGACCCTCTACCGCACCCTGGGCTTCACCACCCACCACACCTACCTGACCCGTACCCCACCCCCCTGACCGCGCCGTCCGCCCCCTCCGCCGTCCCCTCCGCACGGCGCCGTCGTCCGCCGCAGCGTTGATCATGAAGTTGTTGCCAGCGGAAAGCGCTTACAGCGGCAATAACTTCATGATCAACGAGGTCAGGGGGTGGAGTGGGGGGGTGGGTGGGGTCGGGGTGGGTTAGCGGCGGACTACTCGGCGGGGCTTGGTGGCCCTCAGTTCGGCGTAGCGCTTGAGGGACTGCGAGCGGTGGTCCAGGCCCAGCGCCGTGAGGAGCAGGTAGCCGAGCAGCACACCCACGCCGGCTGCCGCGAGGTAGAGCCAGATCTGGGCGAAGAAGGTGCCCGCACCCCCGCCGAACGGGTCGTTGCCGACCAGCAGCGGCCCGACCAGCACCGTCAGCAGCAGCGCGATGCCGACCGCGGCGGCCAGGTCCGCGCTCCAGGCCGAGACGGGGCGACGCCTGCCCCACACGAAGGCGACCGCCGCCAGGACCAGCCCGATCACCACGAACATCCCCAGCGACACCCGGTCGGCGGCGGCCGTGTCGTCGCCGTCGAAACCGAACCGGGTGACCAGCCGGGCGACCACGTTGACCGCGAACAGCGCGACCGCGAGAACCCCGATCGCGCGCCACCGCTCACTCATCGCACGCCTCCCGCCGTACCGCCCGCCGAAGCGGCGGGCCTCCTGGCAGGAATGTCTACCACCGGAACCTGTGCTCCGTCAGTCCCCCGACCGGACCGGTGGCGGTGCCAGGATCTGCCGGAAACCCATCACCGCGAAGGTCATCGCGCCGGCCACGATCATCGCCAGGCCGACCCAGTTGTCGCCGGTGACGAGCAGGTCCCCCTCCGCGGTGCGGACCGCCGCCACCGACATCAGGACGAACCAGGGCGTCGCGGGCAGCACCACGGCCCACCGGCGACCGACGGCCTCGTGCGCGAACCAGCTCAGCGCGATGTTCGCGGCGATCGCGACGAGCACCGAGACGCCGATCAGGTGCCCGCCGACCCGGAGCGTGGCCAGCAGCAGCTCCAGCACCGCGGTGAGCGTCCCGGCGAGGACGGCGACCAGTCCGCCGGCGATCCGCAGGGCGAGGTCGAGCAGCCGCCGGGACGGCCCGGACGGCGGCGGGACGGTCTCCTGCGGGGCGGTCGACATCGACGCGACGGGCAGGGTCACCGGTTACCGGCCGCCGAGACCGGGGACCGGTCCGGAGCGTCGGCGACGTCCAGCCCGGCGAAGAGGTCGTCCTCCCAGCCGTACGGGCCGCTGCCGGGTCCCCTCCCGCCCACCGCGAGGGTGTAGTACTCCACGCCCATGAACTCGCTGCCGAAGTTGCCGGCGATCGAGTAGAGCCAGGAGGCGTCGGGGATCTGGGTGGCGTGCGCGCGCATCGCCGCCTCCTTGGCGGCGTGCTGGTCCGTGGCGTCGATCCGGGCGGCGATCTGCGCGTCGGGGGTGCCGAAGGGCAGCTCCGAGATGTCCTGGATGCCGGCGAACGGGTTGTCCGCCGACTCGGCGAAGTGGGTCAGGCCGGCCTCCAGCACGCTGAGCGGCATCGCCGTCCAGTAGACCTTCGCCGGGGCGAAGCCCTCCGCGTCGGCCAGCTCGTACGCGCGCATCGCCACCCGGTGCGCCTGGATGTGGTCCGGGTGCCCGTAGAAGCCGTTGTCGTCGTACGTGACCATGACCTGCGGGCGTACCTCCCGCATGATCTCCACCAGGTGCCCGGCGGCCTCGTCGAGGTCGGCCTGCCAGAAGGCGCGGGGGTGCTCGTTGGTGGCGAGGCCCATCATGCCGGAGTCGCGGTAACGGCCGGCGCCGCCGAGGAAGCGGTGGTCGGTGACGCCGAGCGCGGCGCAGGCGGCGGTCAACTCGGCGATCCGCCAACCGCCGAGCTGGTCGGCCTCGGCCGCGGCGAGCTGGGCGAGCGCCGGCACGTGGATCTCGCCCTCCTCGCCGAGGGTGCAGGTCACCAGGGTGACGTGAGCGCCGGCGGCGGCGTAGTGCGCCATCGTCGAGCCGGTGCCGATGGACTCGTCGTCGGGGTGCGCGTGGACCAGCAGGAGGCGGCGGTCAGGCAGCGTCGTCACGCCGGTCACTCTATCCGGCGGTTCTCCTCCGCCGACCCCGACGCGTCCGCGCAGGTCGGCCACATCACCCCCGGTCCCCGCTCTACGATCTGGACTGTGGACTTTCCGGAGCTGGCCGCCCGCACCCGCCGGTTCAGCCGCGGAGCGCCGCGGGCGGTCACCGTGGCCGACGACGGCTCCCGGGTGGTCTTCCTGCGCTCGGCCGGCCCGGAGGACCCGGCCGACGCGCTCTGGCAGCTCGACGTGGCGACCGGCGAGGAGCGGCTCGTCGCCGACCCGGCGGCGCTGCTCGGGGCCGACGCCGACGCCGACGCGCTGAGCCCGGGCGAGCGCGCGCTGCGCGAGCGGCTGCGGCTGAGCGCCTCCGGCATCGGCTCCTACACGCTCGACGGCGCCGGCCGGGTGGCGGTCTTCGCGCTGGCCGGGCGGCTGTTCCGGGCCGACCTGGTGCACGGCGACGTGGTCGAGGTGGCCACCGTCGGCCCGGTGCTCGACCCCCGGCCCGATCCCACAGGGCAGCGCCTGGCGTACGTCACCGACGCCGCCGAGGGGGTCCGGCGGGGGCAGCTGCGGGTGGTCGAGCACGACGGCACGGACACCCTGCTGGCCGGCGAGGACTCCGGGGTGACCTGGGGGCTGGCCGAGCACATCGCGGCCGAGGAGTTCGACCGCTATCGCGGCTACTGGTGGGCGCCGGACGGTCGTGCGGTGCTGGCCGCCCGGGTGGACGAGTCCCGCGTGGAGCGCTGGCACCTGCACGACCCGGCCGACCCGGCGAGCCCGCCGACCACCGTCGCGTACCCCCGGGCGGGCACCGCGAACGCCGAGGTCAGCCTGCACCTGCTGGATCTCGACGACGGCTGGGTCGACGTGCACTGGGACCGGGAGACCTACCCGTACCTGACGGCCGTGCACTGGGCCGACGGGGGCCCGCTGATCACCGTGCTGCGCCGGTCCCAGCAGCACGGCCTGGTGCTCGCCGTGGACCCGCGCACCGGCGAGACCCAGGTGCACGCCGAGCTGGCCGATCCGCGCTGGGTGGAGCCGATCCCGGGCACCCCGGCGCACCTGCCGGACGGCCGGGTGCTCGTCGGCGGCGAGCTCGCCCACGACGGGTACGACGCCCGCTGCCTCTTCGCCGACGGCACCCTGCTCACCCCGCCCTCGCTCTACGTGCGGCGGGTGGTGGGGCGGCTGCCCGGCGGCAGCGGCCCGGCCGACCTGCTGGTGGAGGCGAGCGACGGCGAGCCGAGCGAACGGCACCTGTTCCGGGTGCGCACCACCATCGGCGGCGGCGTGGACGCCCGCCGGATCACCACCGACCCGGGCTGGCACACCGCCGCCGTGGGCGGGGACGTGCTGGTGGTGGGCACCGCCTCGCTCGACCACGCGGGCGTCCGCTGGACGGTGCGCCGGGGCGAGCAGGAGGTGGCCGTGCTGCGCTCGCTCGCCGCCACCCCGCCGTACGCGCCGCTGCCGCTGCTGGAGCGGGTCACCGACCGGCGGCTGCCGACGGCCGTGCTCTACCCGGACAACTACGTCACCGGCCGGCGGCTGCCGGTGCTGCTGGACGTCTACGGCGGGCCGGGGCACCAGGAGGTGCTCGCGGCCCGCGCGGCGTGGCTGGAGCGGCAGTGGTGGGCCGACGCCGGCTTCGCGGTCGTCACCATCGACAACCGGGGTACGCCGGGGGTGGCCCCCTCCTTCGAGAAGGCGATCCACCGCCGGGTGGCCGACGTCGTCCTGCTCGACCAGGTGGACGCGCTCACCGCGTTGGCCGGCAAGCACCCCGACCTGGACCTGGAGCGGGTGGCGGTGCGGGGCTGGTCGTTCGGCGGCTGGCTGGCCGGGCTGGCGGTGCTGCGGCACCCGGAGCTGTTCCGGTGCGGCATCGTCGGAGCGCCGGTCACCGACTGGGCGCTGTACGACACGGCCTACACGGAGCGCTACCTGGGCCTGCCGGACGACGGCACGGACATCTACGCGCACCACTCGCTGGTGGAACTGGCCGGCGAGCCCGTGCCGGCCGGGGAGGCGGCCCGGCCGCTGCTGCTGGTGCACGGCCTGGTCGACGACAACGTGGTGGCCGCGCACACGCTGCGGCTGTCGGCGGCGCTGCTGGCGACCGGCCGGCCGCACTCCGTGCTCCCGCTGACCGGGGCCACCCACATGGCCGCCGGCGGCATCGCCGAGCGCCTGCTCAGGCTGGAACTCGACTTCGTCCGCCGGCACCTCTAGCCGCTCCGACGTGGCCGTCGCCACCGCGGGCCGGCGGAGAACTTCCTGGAGTTGGCGCAGGCGTGGACGGCCAACTCGGGCCGGGAGCGTACCCGCGTGGGCTCCCGCTGGGCGGTGGCGCCGCGGGGCAGGTCGCGGGTGGGACGTGCGGACACGGCGACCCCCGGCCGACGACGTTGTCGACCGGGGGTCGGTCCGTGCGGTGTCACCGCTGGGGTGTCACCGCCTCACGGGCGTTGTCACTGCTTGACGTACGCGTCCACGAAGCTCGGCCAGCCGAAGATGCTGCCGATGAAGACGCCGCCGGCCTTCTCGCCGTGCGCGACGGAGACCACCTCGACGTAGAGCGGCACCGCCGGCGCCGTCTCCTTCATGAGCCGCTCGTCGATCTTGCTCCACTCGTCGGCCTGCTTGGCCGGGTCGAGCGCGAGGATCCGGTCGAACTCCGTGTTGAGCGCCTCGTTGTTGAGCTGCGAGGTGTTGCTGTTGCCCTCGGCCTTGATGCCACGGCCGTCGAAGAGCACCGGCAGGATCGACGCGCCGCTGGGCCAGTCGGCCGCCCACGAGTCGACCCAGATGTCGTACGGGTTGTCCTTCTTCTTCACCGTGTCGAGGTAGCCGTCCTCGGGGATCGTCTTGATCGTGACGGTGAAGCCGGCCTTCTCCAGCGCGTTCTTGATCTGGGTGGCCCGCTCCTGGGAGCTGGTCACGTCGGAGGTGAGCAGCACCAGGTTCTGCGTCTTGCCGGCGAGCAGCTCCTTGGCCTTCTCCGGGTTGCCGCCGTCGCCGGCCGGGTACGCGTCGAACTGCTTGTAGCCGAGCGTGGTGGGCGGCAGCAGCGTGGTCATCGGCACGGCGCCGTAGGGACCGCCGAGGTTCTTGGTGATGCTGGTGCGGTCGATCGCGTGGTTGATCGCCTGCCGCACCGACAGGTCGGTGACCCGGGCGGTGTTGATGCTCAGGCGGTACGCGTTCGGCGTGGCCGCGACGATCATCCGCTCCTTGAGCTTGGGGTCGCCGGTGACCTTGGCGAGCAGCTCCGACGGGACACCGCCGGTGGCGACCGCCGCGGCGTCGTTGCCGGTGCCGGCGAGCACCCGGTTGGTCTGGGCGGCCTGGTCCGCGCCCAGCGACCAGACGAACTTGTCCGGGTACTGGTGGCGCACGGCGTCGGTGGCCGCGTCCCAGTGCTCGTTGCGCTCGAGCACGATCTCGACGCCCGGGGTGTGCTTGGTGAACTTGTACGGGCCCGAGGAGAACGGCTGGTTGTCCAGGTTGACGCCGGTGTCCTTGTCGGCCGGCAGCGGCGCGGTGGCCGGCAGCGAAACGGCGAACGGCAGGTCACAGCGGGGCTTGTTGAACTCGAAGCGCAGGGTCTTCTCGTCGGGCGTGGTCAGCCCCGGCGGCAGCGAGGTCTTGTTGGCCTTGAAGTCCCACTTGGTGTCGTACTGCGGGCTGTCGACCAGCCACTCCTGGAGGTAGGTCGGGCCGCCGGTGAGGTCCGGGTCGAAGGACCGGGCGATGCCGTACGCGATCTCCTTGCTGGTGATCGGCCGGCCGTCCTCGAACTTCACCCCCTGCTTGACCTTGAACTCCCAGACCTTGCAGTCGTTGTTGACGTTGGTGCCGGGGGTCTCGGCCAGGTCGCCGACCAGGGTGACGTTGCCCTTGCCGTCGTCCTTGAAGGTGGTGAGGAAGCGGGCGTAGAGCTGGCTTCCCATCAGGCCGGCGAACGAGTAGATCCGCTGGGGGTCCATGTGGGAGATCTTGTTCTCCCGCAGGATGTAGAACGTGCCGCCCTTGGCCGCGCCGGGCACCTCCGGCGCCGGGCCGAGAGAGTCCTTGGGGTCGGTCGCGATGGCACCGGTGCGCGGCTTGGTGGTGTCCACCCCGCCGGTGTCGTCACCGGTGTTCTCGCTGCACGCACCGAGGGAAACCATCAGTGCGATCGCACCGCCCAGGGCGGTGACGCGTCTTGCTCGCATACTCACTCCTCCGGATCGCCGATGAAGGAAAGCTTCGCCTAGCCTTCAATGACGGTAAATTTCGAGCAGATAACGGGGCTACAACGATCGGCACCCGGCACGCCTCGGGTCAGCCGAGGCGCACCCGGGGGTCGATGAACGCATAGAGCAGGTCGACGAGCATGTTGGCGACGACCACGAACAGCGCGGCGATCAGCACCGTCCCCATGATGGTCGGCAGGTCCCCCTGGCTGACCGCCTCCACCGCCGTACGCCCCAGCCCCTGGATGCCGAAGGTGGTCTCGGTGATCACCGTGCCGCCGAGCGCCGTGCCCACGTCGAGACCGGCGATGGTGACGATCGGCGTGATCGCCGCCCGCAGCGCGTGTTTGCCGTACACCTGCCGCTTCGGCATGCCCTTGGCCCGGGCGGTACGCACGTAGTCCTCGGAGAGCGTCTCCAGCATCTGGGCCCGGGACAGCCGGGCGTAGATCGCGGAGAAGAGCAGCGCCAGGGTGACCCAGGCCAGCACCAGTCCCCGCGCCCACTCCACGGGATTCTCGAACAGCGACGTGTACCGCGGCGTGGGCAGGATCCGCAGGGTGTAGACGAAGATCAGCAACAGGACCGCGCCGACGAAGTAGAGCTGGAGCGAGGCGAAGGTCAGGGTGAGGCCGATCGAGATCCGGTCCAGCAGCGAGCCGCGCCGCAGGGCCGAGACCATGCCGAGCCCGACCCCGATGGCGAGCCACAGCACCGCCGCGGGCAGGACGATGCTCAACGTCACCGGCAGCACCCGGGCGAAGGTGTCGGTGACCGCCTCGCTGTTGACGTACGAGTAGCCGAGGCAGGGCGCCGCGCACTCGCCGCCCTGGGCGCTGCCCAGGTCACGGCCGACGAAGATGCCCTTCATGTAGTCGGCGTACTGCTGCACCTTCGGCTCGTTGAGCCCCAACTCCGTCCGCACCCGCTCCAGACGCTCGGCGTTGCAGTTCTTCGGGCACATGCCGGTCACCGGGTCGGCGGGCAGCGCGAAGAACAGCAGGAAGCTGACCACACTCACCGCGAACAGCACCGAGATCGCCAGCAGCACCCGCTTCACCAGGAAGCGCACCATGCGCAGTACCCCTTACCGTGACGACTTCGGGTCGAGCGCGTCACGCAACGCGTCGCCGAAGAGGTTGAACGCCAGCACGAGCGCGAAGATCGTGATGCCGGGGAAGAAGACGTAGGCCGGGTCGGTCTGCAGGTAGTCGATGCTCCGGTAGATCATCCGGCCGAAGCTGGGCACCGACTCGGGCAGCCCGACGCCGAGGAAGGACAGCGCCGCCTCACTGGTCACGTACGACGGCACCAGCAGCGAGAACGACACCAGGATCGGGGCCCAGATGTTCGGCAGCAGCTGCCGGAAGAGCATGTGCCCCAGCCCCGCGCCGCTGGCCTTGGCCGCCTCCACGAACTCGCGTTCGCGCAGCGACACCACCTGGCCGCGTACCAGCCGCGCGGTGCTGGTCCAGCCGAACGCGGTGAAGACCACGATCAGCGTGGTGACCGCGAACCAGGTCGGCACCTCGTCGCGCGGGCCGTAGAAGCGCAGCGAGAACGTCGGCACCACGGCCAGCGCGAAGATCAGGAACGGCATCGCCAGCGCCACGTCGGTGATCCAGCTGATCACCGCGTCCACCACCCCGCCGAGGTAGCCGGCGAGGATCCCGAGGACCACGCCGATCGTGGTGGTGATCAGGGCCGCGCCGAGCGCGATCAGCAGCGAGGTGCGGATGCCGTAGATCATCCGCATGAAGATGTCCCGGCCCAGGCCGGGCTCCAGACCGAACCAGTGGTCGCCGCTGATCCCGCCGACGTATCCCAGCGGCATCCCCGTGCTGTCCAGCAGCTCGCCGAACTGCTCGTTCGGGGTCACCCCGTAGAGCCGCTGGACCAGGGGCGCGCCCACCGCCAGCAGCACGAAGAAGACCAGCACCACGCCGCTCACCAGGGCCGTACGGTCGCTGCGCAGCCGGCTGCGGACGAGCTGACCCGGCGAGCGGCCGACCAGCGTCTTCCCCTCGCCGGCGTCGCCGCCGGATTCGATCTCGGCCAGCGCCGTGCCCTCGACCGGGGACAAGCTCACTTCGCCACCTCCTCGGCGGTCGTGCCGACCCCGGCCGACCCGGGGTCCACCGGCCGCGCGTCGTCGCCGGCCGGTCCCGTGGTGGCGCCGACCGGCCCCGTCTCGGGGAAGTGGCAGGCGATGGCCTGGGCGCCGCCGTCGCGCGACACCAGCGCCGGCTCCTCGGTGGCGCACCGCTCCTGCGCCTTCCAGCACCGGGTGCGGAAGCGGCAACCCGACGGCGGGTCCAGCGGCGTCGGGACGTCCCCGGAGAGCCGGATCCGGCCCGCCGCGCCGAGCTGGGTGACGTCGGGGATGGCCGAGAGCAGGGCCCGGGTGTACGGGTGCTGCGGCCGTTCGTAGATGTCGTCCCGGTCGCCGATCTCGACGACCTTGCCGAGGTACATGACGGCGACCCGCTGGCAGAAGTGCCGCACCACGGCCAGGTCGTGGGCGATGAAGACGAACGCCAGACCGAGGTCGCGTTGCAGGTCGCGCAGCAGGTTGACCACCTGCGCCTGGATCGACACGTCCAGGGCGGAGACCGGCTCGTCGGCGACGATCAGCTTGGGTTGCAGGGCGAGCGCGCGGGCGATGCCGATGCGCTGCCGCTGGCCGCCGGAGAACTCGTGCGGGTAGCGGTTGTAGTGCTCCGGGTTCAGCCCGACCAGTTCCAGCAGCTCCTGGACCCGCTTCTTCACCCCGCCCGGCGGGGTGATCCCGTTGACCTGCAACGGCATCGCCACGATCCGGCCCACGGTGTGCCGGGGGTTCAGCGACGCGTACGGGTCCTGGAAGATGATCTGGAGGTCCTGCCGCAGCGCCCGCAGCTCGCGGCGGCCCGCGTGGGTGATGTCCCGCCCGGCGAACTCGATGCTGCCCGCCGTGGGCTCCAGCAGGCGCACCAGCATCCGACCGGTGGTCGTCTTGCCGCAGCCGGACTCGCCCACCAGGCCGAGCGTCTCGCCCGGGCGCACGTCGAAGTCCAGCCCGTCCACGGCCCGGACCAGGCCGCTACGCCGAAGCCCGTTGCGCACCGGGAAGTGCTTGGCCAGCCCGCGCACCCGCAGCAGCGGCTCCACCGGCTCCTTGATCTCCACGTTCATCGGAGCCAACCTCCGTTCGCGACTGCGGGACTCCGCTGCGCTGCGTTCCTCGCGCTCACCGGGGCCCACCTTCCGTTCGCGACTGCGGGACTCCGCTGCGCTGCGTTCCTCGCGCTCACCGGGCCACTCCCACCTGGGCGATGTCCTCCGCGTACAGCCGGGTCCGGTCGTCGGCGGAGAGGTGGCAGGCCACCAGGTGGCCGGGCGCGCCCGCCGGGCGCAGCTCCGGGACCTCGGTGCGGGACCGGTCGCCGTTGCGGTCGGCGTAGCGGCAGCGCGGGTGGAAGGCGCAGCCGGACGGCAGGTTGATCAGGCTCGGCGGGTTGCCCTTGATCGGCACCAGGTCCGCGTCCGCGTCGCCGTGCAGCGAGGGCACGCTGGAGAGCAGACCCCAGGTGTACGGGTGCTGCGGCCGGCGGAGCACCTGCTCGACGCTGCCGTGCTCGACGGCCCGCCCGCCGTACATGACCAGCACCTCGTCCGCGACCTGGCTGACCACGCCCAGGTCGTGGGTGATCAGGATGATCGCGGAGTTGAACTCGGCCTGGAGGTCGGCCAGCAGGTCGAGGATCTGCGCCTGCACCGTCACGTCCAGGGCGGTGGTCGGCTCGTCGGCGATCAGCAGGTCCGGGTCGTTGACCAGCGCCATGGCGATCATCGCCCGCTGCCGCATGCCCCCGGAGAACTCGTGCGGGTACTGGTCGAAGCGGCGGGCCGGCTGCGGGATGCCGACCCGGCCCAGCATGTCCACCGCGCGCTGGCGGGCCTCGCGCCTGCCGGCCTTCGGGTGGTGCACCCGGTACGCCTCGGCGATCTGCCGGCCCACCGTGTAGTACGGGTGCAGCGCGGACAGCGGATCCTGGAAGATCATCGCAATGTCCCGGCCGCGCAGCCGGCGTACCTCCTCGTCCGGCAGGCCGACGAGCTGGCGGCCGCCGACGGAGATCTCCCCGGTGATGCTGGTCCGCTTGGCGCTGTGCAGCCCGAGGATGGCCAGCGAGGTGACGCTCTTGCCCGAGCCGGACTCACCGACGATGCCGAGGGTGCGTCCCCGGGCCACCTCGAACGACACCCCGTCGACGGCGCGCACCACGCCGTCCTCGGTGTCGAACCGGACCCGCAGGTCGCTCACCCGCAGGTAGGGGTCCTGGCCGGAGCGCTGCTCCGGCACGTTGGGGCGGTCCGGTTTCCCGGACGGCGCCGACTCCGGCCTGTCCACGACCGCCTCCCTCAGCGACGAAGAGAACTTACAGGAAAGCACTGAGGGTGAAAATAAGCTACATAACCGGAGCTGTCAGCGGGCCACAGCGTAACGACTCTGCAACGGGCGTGAACAGCCCTCACCTCGGCATTCACCGGCGTTGACCTCACGCCCCCGGACAGCGGGTGCGACGATGGGCGCGGCAGTCCCGCAAGGATGTCCCCCGGCACGAGGTGGAGGTGACGATGACCGCGGCGGTGTTCGGCCACGACGGCCCGTGGAGTGAAGAGGAGTACCTCGCCCTCGGCGAGACGCAGCAGCGCGTCGAACTCTTCGACGGGAGCCTTCACGTGACCCCAGCCCCCACGCCCCGCCACCAGAACATCTCCGGTGAGCTGCGGGCCGCCTTGCGAGGACCAACGCGGGAAGCCGGCCTCCGCGTCCTGGAAGCGGTGAACGTCCGGCTCCGGCCGGGGCGCATCCCCATCCCGGACCTCGTCGTCACGGCCCCGATCGACCTCGACGACCCCTGGATCGAGGCGGCCGACGTGAAGCTGGTCTGCGAGATCATCTCGCCGGGCAACGCGGCCACCGACAAGGTGCTCAAGATGCACTACTACGCGGCGGCCGGTATCGAGTGGTATCTCCTGGTGGAGCAGGAGACGCTGAGCGTGCACGTCTACCAGCGGCAGGGCGCCCACTACGTCGAGCGGTCGGTGACCAAGGCCGGCGAGACGCTGGAGCTGACCGAGCCGGTCCGGGCCACGATCCGGCCGGCGGACCTGCTCGCCTGACGGGCCACCGCCGCGGGACGCTTTTCGGGTGAGCCGCTCCGGTACGCCGGACAGGCGCCGGGTGAGGTTCTTAACATCCGGACATCGATCATCGTGCGGGGCTTTCCACCGGCCGGGACACACGGGACACTGCCTTGCGCGGACGGCTCGCGAAGATCGGCGTAACGTGTGTCACTTAGCTGCGCCGTATCACCGGCGCGGTCGTTGGTGTGCGCATGACGTGGCAAGCGGGTGCGGGTCTGCCGGTCCGCGTTGCCGACCGGAACTTGATCCGCCCGTGAGGGTCCTGTCAGGGAGACGACTCTAATGACATCAACGGCAACGAGGCCGCGGGGAGCGCGGGCGCGCGCCGCCATCGCGGCGAAGACGTTGCGAACCGACCGCTGGTGGCTCGCCCCGCTGATCACCGTGATCGGGCTCAGCGCGTGGGTGGCGTACGCGACGGTCCGGGTCTTCATGCACAAGTGGTACTGGGTCGAGGACTTCCACTACCTGACCCCGTTCTACTCGCCCTGCGTGACCGAGCGGTGCGTGGAGGGCGCCTCCCACTTCGGACGGTTCCTGCCCGGCTGGTGGATCATCCCGGACGCGGCGCTGACGCTGCCGTTCCTGCTGCTGTTCCGGCTCACCTGCTACTACTACCGCAAGGCCTACTACCGGTCGTTCTGGCTGTCGCCGCCCGCCTGCGCGGTCCCCGACGGGCACAAGTCCTACGGCGGCGAGACCCGGTTCCCGCTGCTGGGCCAGAACCTGCACCGCTACTTCTTCTACGCCGCCGCGATCATCTCGCTGATCAACACCTGGGACGCGGTCCTGGCCTTCCACTCCCCCAAGGGCTTCGGGTTCGGGCTGGGCAACATCGTCCTGCTCCTGAACGTGGTCATGCTGTGGGCGTACACGATCTCCTGCCACTCGTGCCGGCACATCATCGGCGGGCGGCTCAAGCACTTCTCCAAGCACCCGGTGCGCTACCGGGCCTGGAGCTTCGTCTCCGCCCTGAACGTCCGGCACATGCAGCTCGCCTGGATCACCCTCGGCACGCTGGCCCTGACGGACTTCTACGTCATGGCGGTCGCGGCCGGCTGGTTCAACGACCTGCGGTTCATCAACTAGAGGGCCCCTGACATGACCAACACAACGCGAATCGAACGACACCACTACGACGTCGTCGTGATCGGGGCCGGCGGCGCCGGCCTGCGCGCGGCGATCGAGGCCCGCCTCGCCGGCAAGAAGACCGCGATCATCTCCAAGTCGCTCTTCGGCAAGGCACACACGGTGATGGCCGAGGGCGGCGCCGCCGCCGCGATGGGGAACGTGAACAGCCGGGACAACTGGCAGGTGCACTTCCGCGACACGATGCGCGGCGGCAAGTTCCTCAACAACTTCCGGATGGCCGAGCTGCACGCGAAGGAGTCGCCGCAGCGGATCTGGGAGCTGGAGACGTACGGTGCGCTCTTCGACCGCACCAAGGACGGGAAGATCTCGCAGCGCAACTTCGGTGGCCACGAGTACCCCCGCCTGGCGCACGTCGGCGACCGGACCGGCCTGGAGCTGATCCGCACCCTCCAGCAGAAGATCGTGTCGCTCCAGCAGGAGGACAAGCGCGACCACGGCTCGTACGACGCCCGGATCAAGGTCTTCTCCGAGACCACGATCACCGAGCTGCTGCTCGACGGCGACCGGGTCGCCGGCGCGTTCGGCTACTACCGGGAGTCCGGCGAGTTCGTCCTCTTCGAGGCGCCCGCGGTGGTGCTGGCGACCGGCGGCGTCGGCCGCTCCTACAAGGTCACCTCGAACTCCTGGGAGTACACGGGTGACGGGCACGCGCTCGCGCTGCGGGCCGGCGCGACGCTGATCAACATGGAGTTCCTCCAGTTCCACCCGACCGGCATGGTCTGGCCGCCCTCGGTGAAGGGCATCCTGGTCACCGAGTCGGTGCGCGGCGACGGCGGCGTGCTGAAGAACTCCGACGGCAAGCGGTTCATGTTCGACTACGTCCCCGACGTCTTCCGCAAGCAGTACGCGGAGACCGAGGAGGAGGCGGACCGCTGGTACACCGACCCGGACAACAACCGGCGACCGCCGGAGCTGCTGCCGCGCGACGAGGTGGCCCGGGCGATCAACAGCGAGGTCAAGGCCGGGCGGGGCACGCCGGCGGGCGGCGTCTACCTGGACATCGCCTCCCGCAAGCCGGCGGAGGAGATCCGCCGCCGCCTGCCGTCGATGTACCACCAGTTCAAGGAGCTGGCCGACGTCGACATCACCAAGGAGCCGATGGAGGTCGGGCCGACCTGTCACTACGTGATGGGCGGTGTCGAGGTCGACCCGGACAGCGGGGCCGCGTTCGGCCACGTGCGGGGGCTCTTCGCCGCGGGCGAGGTGTCCGGCGGCATGCACGGCTCCAACCGGCTCGGCGGCAACTCCCTGTCCGACCTGCTGGTGTTCGGCAAGCGCGCGGGCGGCCACGCCGCCACGTACGCCGACAGCCTCCCCGCGCGCCCGAAGGTGGGCGTCGCCGCCGTGGAGGCCGCGGTGGAGACGGCCCTGGCCCCGTTGCAGCGGGACACCGGCGAGAGCCCGTACACCCTCCAGCAGGACCTCCAGGCGGTGATGGGCGACCTGGTCGGCATCATCCGGCGCGAGGGCGAGCTGGTCGACGCGCTGGGCAGGCTGGCGGAGCTGCGGGAGCGGGTGGCGAAGGTCAGCGCGAGCGGCGGCCGGCGCTACAACCCGGGCTGGCACCTGGCGCTCGACCTGCGCAACATGCTGGTGGTCTCGGAGTGCACCGCGAAGGCGGCGCTGGAGCGGCGCGAGTCGCGCGGCGGGCACACCCGGGAGGACCACCCGGCGATGGATCCGGCGTGGCGTCGGGTCAACCTGGTCTGCTCCCTCGACGGCGACGCGGTGCGCCTGGAGCGCAAGCCGCTGCCGAGGATGCGCCCGGAGCTGATCGGCCTCTTCGACCGCGCGGAGCTGGCCAAGTACCTCACGGACGAGGAACTCGCCGAGTTCGACGCCCAGGTCGCCGACGTCGAGACCGAGAAGGAGCGCTGACGCATGGGTAACCAGAACCCCCAGGGGCCCGGGAAGCCGGGCGCGAAGCGCCAGTTCCGCATCTGGCGCGGCGACGAGAACGGCGGCGACCTCCAGGACTACATGGTGGAGGTCAACGAGGGCGAGGTGGTCCTCGACGTCATCCACCGGCTCCAGGCGACCGACGCCCCCGACCTGGCCTGCCGCTGGAACTGCAAGGCCGGCAAGTGCGGCTCCTGCTCGATGGAGATCAACGGCAAGCCGCGGCTGAGCTGCATGACCCGGATGTCCACCTTCACGGAGGACGAGACGGTCACGGTCACCCCGCTGCGCACCTTCCCGGTGATCCGGGACCTGGTCACCGACGTCTCGTTCAACTACGAGAAGGCGCGGGAGACGCCGGCGTTCGCGCCGCCGGCCGACCTGGCGCCCGGCGAGTACCGGATGCAGCAGGTCGACGTGGAGCGCTCGCAGGAGTTCCGCAAGTGCATCGAGTGCTTCCTGTGCCAGAACGTCTGCCACGTGATCCGGGACCACGAGGAGAACAAGCAGGCGTTCTCGGGGCCGCGGTACTTCATCCGGGCGGCCGAGCTGGACATGCACCCGCTGGACGCGAAGAGCGACCGCAAGGAGTACGCGCAGGCCGAGCAGGGTCTCGGATTCTGCAACATCACCAAGTGCTGCACCGAGGTCTGCCCCGAGCACATCAAGATCACCGACAACGGGATCATCCCCATGAAGGAACGGGTCGTCGACCGCAGGTACGATCCCCTCGTGTGGCTTGGTAGCAAGATCTTCCGGAGGGGTCAGGTGCCTCAGACCATCGTGACCAGCGAACACGCCAGCGGCGCGGTCCGCGGCAGCGCCGCCCACGGGGGCGTGCACTCGCACGCGGGCGGCTCCCACGACCCGCGGGCCGAGGTGCAGGCGCAGCGCGGCGTCAACTGGGACCGCGAGGTGCCGAGGCCGACCGCGCCCGCCGTCGACGACCACGGCAGGCTGCCGCTGACGGAGCTCACCTTCGACCGGGCGGCGGCGCCGTCGCCGTTCGGCGACGACGTGACCTTCCCGCTGCCGCCGGAGCACCTGAACTTCGCCCACCCGGAGCAGGACAAGCACTGACGTGCGCTGACGACGACGGGGGCCGCGGCTGATGCCGCCGGCCCCCGTCCTCTTTCGGCCCGGATGTCCGCTTCCGCTCAGGCGGCGGCCAGGATGGGCCGGAGGGCCGCGACGATGGGTGCGTCGGCCGGGAGCCAGGTGACGGTGTCCAACTCGTCGGCGGAGAGCCAGCGCAGCGCCGAGTGTTCGAGGGCCTGCGGCTGGTCGTCGTGCAGCAGGCGGGCCGCGTACACCTTGAGCACCGAGCGGCCGTGGGCCATCCGGACGTTGCGGCCCACCCGGTCGCCGATCTCCACGCGTACGGCCAACTCCTCGGCGCACTCGCGGGCGAGCGCGGCGGTCTCGCTCTCGCCCGGCTCCACCTTGCCGCCGGGAAACTCCCACATGCCCGCCACCTCGGGCGGGGCGGAGCGGGCGCAGGCGAGCACCCGGCCGTCCCTGATGATCGCCGCCCCGACGATCACCCTGAGGTCCCGTCGCTCGGCCTGCCCGCCGCCATTCGCCCGTTCGGTCCGCACGGGCGTCCAGCGTGCCAGATCAATCGGCGGTTTGGGTAGCGTGGCCGACCGTCAGGGCAGGAGAACCCGGAAGTGTGGGCGTGGACACACCCAGCATGCGAGGACAGACTAGAAGGCACCGACAAGACACGGGACGGCGACGATTTGGCCACAAGCCGGCAACGGCGCCTGGGAGGTGCGGTGATGCGCGCGCTGTTCAGCAGTCGATCCAAGCACGACTACCTCGACGACGCTCTCACCCTGCTCCCCGGCTGGATCCGCGAGGGTGAGCAGATCCGACGCACCCTCGTCATCGACGACTCGCAGCACGCCGCCCTCACCGAGCGGGTGAAGGTGGTCGCCGACGCGCTGCACCTGCGTCCGGAGATCAGCCGCCTGGCCGACCAGACCCGCATCCGGGTGGGACACGGCAACGCGCCGCTGACCGAGGGGGAGGTCCTGCTGGCCGCCCGCATCGAGGACGCCTACCGCGCGGTCACCCAGCCCTGACCCCGTTCCGCCCGGGGCGTCGGCCCGGGGCGTCGGCCGCTCAGGCGGCGTCCTGGGGATACCAGCGCAGCTCGACGGAGTTGCCGTCCGGATCCCGCACGTAGAGCGAGGTGGCGCTGCCCCGCGCGCCGAACCGGCCCACCGGCCCCTCGATCACCGCGAAGGCACCCGACGCGACGACCTCCGCCCAGTCCAGCGGCTCCACCACCAGACAGAAGTGGTCGACGTTGGATTCGCCCCGGTCCCGGCGCACGAGGTCGATGATGGTCCCCGCGTCGACCCGTACCGAGGGGAACGGGACCGCGCCGGCCCGCCACTGGTCGACCCGCACCGGGGCCAGGCCGAGCAGCCCGCAGTAGAAGTCCAGCGCGCGCTCCACGTCGGTCACGTTGAGCACCAGGTGGTCGAAGCCCGTGACCCGTACCGCGCTCACCTGACCTCCAGAGCGTGGGCCTGGCGCAGCCAGTCGGTGAACAGGGCGGGGTCGACGTCGGCGAGGGTGCGCAGCTTGACGGAGGCCATCTGCCGGGCGCCGGCGACCAGCCGCCCCGACGGGTCGGTGACCTCGCCACCACGCCACAGCCCGAAGGTGACGTACGAGCCGTACGCCTTCACGAGGCAGACGGGGCGCCGACCCGGCCGGTCGCCGAGGCCCCAGACCGGGTGTCCGTGCCACACCGCCCCGTTCGCCCCCGGCAGGGCCGCCTCGATGACGGGGCGTAGCTTCTCGCCGATCTCCCGCAGCGGGGCGTCGAGATCGGCCAGGTAGTCGGTGACTGTCGTCGTTTCCATGCCCCTCACGATCCGCCGGCCGGCGACGCCGACCAAGACGCGATCGCACTACCATCGTTGAGCCGGAGTCAACGATGGGGCGGGACGTGCTGGAACGACACGAGCTGGAGACCTTCCTGACCCTCGCCGAGGAGTTGCACTTCGGCCGGACGGCGGAGCGCCTGCGGGTGACCACCGGGCGGATCAGCCAGGTGGTCAGGAAGTTGGAACGCCGCGTCGGCGCCCCGCTCTTCACCCGTACCAGCCGGGTCGTCCAGCTCACCCCGATCGGGCGGCAACTCGCCGAGGACCTGGCGCCGCTGGTCGCCGGCATCGACGACGCCGTACGCCGGGCCGTCGACGCGGGACGGGGCGTGACCGGGCGGCTGCGGGTCGCCTTCCTCGGCGAGTGGACCGCCCCGACGCTGCTCAAGGCCGTCGCCCTGTTCTCGCAGCGCCACCCAGACTGCCAGGTCGAGGTGCGGGAGGTGCAGCTCTTCAACTCCCGGCAGAGCCTGCTCGACGGTTCCGTCGACGTCCTGATGGCCGCGTATCCCTTCGACGGGATGGCCTGCGGTCCGGCGCTGCTGGAGGAGCGACGGTTGCTCGCGGTGACCGCCGGGCACCCGTTGACCCGGGAGGCGTCGGTCTCCCTGGAGACGCTCGGCGACCACCCGGTGGTGCAGTACCCGGCCGTGACCTCGGCGGAGTTCAAGCGCGACCGCACCCCCGAGCGGACCCCGTCGGGGCGGCCGGTGCCGAAGGGGCCGGCGGGCAACACGTTCTCGGAGATGCTGACGCTGGTCGCGATGGGGCGGGGGGTGCTGCCGGTGGGCGAGCACACGCGCCGCTACTACCCGCGCCCCGACGTGGCGTACGTACCGATCCGGGACGCGCCACCGATCCGGCGGGGCCTGGTCTGGCGGGAGAGCAACGGCACGGCCCGGGTCCACGAGTTCGTGCGGGCCGCGACCGACGCGAACACGACCTGACGGGGCCCGCCCGGACTGGCATGATCGACGCCGATGAGGCACGGAGAGTTCCGCCATCCACGGCTGGTCGAGGTCTACGACGCCGAGTGCCCCTGGTCGCGCGACGACGACTGGTTCCTCGCCGTCGTCGGCGAGACGCCCGGCGTACGGGTCATCGACCTGGGCTGCGGCACCGGGCGGCTCACCCTCGCCCTGGCCGAGGCCGGCCACACCGTCACCGGCGTCGACCCGGCCGGCGCGTCGCTGGACGCCGCCCGCGCCAAGCCGGGCGCCGAGCGGGTGACCTGGGTCGAGGGCACCTCGGCCGTACTGCCGGACCGGTCGTCCGACGTGGCGGTGCTGACCAGCCATGTCGCGCAGTTCCTCGTGGACGACGACGAGTGGGCGCGTACGCTCGCCGACCTGGCCCGGGCGCTGGTGCCCGGCGGCCGGCTGGCGTTCGACTCGCGCGACCCGGCGGACCGGCGGTGGGAACGCTGGAACCCGGTCGACTCGCGGCGACGGATCACGCTGCCCGGCGGCGAGGTGGTCCGGGCGTGGACGGAGGTCCACACGGTGGCCGGCGGGCGGGTCGACTTCACCCACCACTACCTCTTCGGCGACGGCGAGGAGTTGCTCAGCTCGGCCACCCTGCGTTTCCGCACGGAGGAGGAGCTGCGCGGTTCGCTGCGGACCGCCGGCTTCGCCGTGGACCGGATCCACGGCGGCTGGGGCGGGGAGCCGGTGGGCCGGGGTGACGGCGAGTTCCTCGTCCTCGCCCGCCGGCAGTGATCTTCGGTTGGCGCGCGCGGCCTACCGTGGGGGCATGGCGAACGCGACGTACGACCGCAAGGAGCAGTTCCAGCAGATCCAGAGCGGCCTGCTCCACGGAGAACAGATCATCGCCGTCTACGACGCCGTCGGCACCGGCACCGGCTTCATCGGCCTGACCGATCGGCGCGTCATCATCCAGGACCGCTCCTTCGTCGGTAAGCGGTACGCCATCACCAGCATCCCGTACTCGAAGATCACCAGCGTCAGCGTGGTCAGCAACAAGTCGTGGGGCGGCTCGTTCTTCTCCACCGGGGCCATCGCGATCCACGTCGGCACGCACACCTACGAGGTGGAGTTCCGGGGCGCCGACAAGAGCCACCACGTGCACAACGTGATCCTGCACCACATCAGCTGAGCTGGTCGGCGCGCTCCAGCAGGGCGCGGCGCTCCGCCCCGCGGTGGGCGTCGGCGGCCCGCCGGAACAGCGCGGCGGCCCGCTCGCGGTCGCCCTGCCGGGCGGTCAGCTCCGCCTCCGCGGCGACGGCGAGCGGGTAGCCGTCCAGCGCCCCGCCGGCCCGGGCGGCGGCCAGCAGCGCCAGCCCCGCCGCCGGCCCGTACGCGTAACCGTGCGCGACGGCGCGGTTCAGCTCGACCACCGGCGACGGCTGCCACCCGGCGAGCCGGTCGTATGCCTCGGCGATCGCGCCCCAGTCGGTGGCCTCGGCGGACGCGGCGGTGGCGTGGCAGGCGGCGATCCGGGCCTGGAGGGCGTACGGGCCGTCCGCCGGGACCCGCGCGAGGATGCCGACGCCCTCGGCGATCGCGGCGTGGTCCCAGCGGGCGCGGTCCTGCCGGTCGAGGGTGAGCAGGTTGCCGTCGCGGTCGCGGCGGGCGGCGCGCCGGGAGTGCTGGAGGAGGAAGAGGGCCAGCTGGGCGGCCACCTCGGGCTGGCCCGGCATCAGCCGGTCGAGCAGCCGGGCCAGGCGGATCGCCTCGTCGGCGAAGGCGGGCTCGCCGTCGGCGTCGTAGCCCCGGGTGAAGAGCAGGTACAGCACGGCGAGGACGCCGGGGAGCCGCTCCGCGAGCATCGGGCCGGTCGGCACCCGGTACGGGATGCCGGCGGCGGCGATCTTCGCCTTGGCCCGGGTGAGCCGCCGGGTCATGGTCGACTCGGTGACCAGGAAGGCCCGCGCGATGTCGGCGGTCGACACCCCGCAGACCGTACGCAGCGTCAGGGCGACCCGCGCCTCCAGCGCCAGGGCCGGGTGGCAGCAGGTGAAGACGAGCCGCAGCCGGTCGTCCACGATCTCCCCCTCCCCCGCCGTTCCCGGCTCGGGCTCCGCTCCGGTCAGCGTGAGGACTGCCAGCTCACGCAGCTTGCGCCGCTCGACCGAGGAGCGCCGGAGCACGTCGATCGCGCGGTTGCGGGCCGCCGTCATCAGCCAGCCGCCCGGGTTGGCGGGCACGCCCTCCACCGGCCATCGGGCCAGCGCGAGCGCCGACGCCTCCTGGGCGCAGTCCTCGGCCAGGGTCCAGTCGCCGGTGACCCGGATCAGCGTCGCGACGATCCGGGCGTACGACCCGGTGCTCGCGGTGGCGACGGCGTCGGCCACCGCGAGCCGGTCGGTGGGGCCGTCAGCCACCCAGGCTGACGATCGGACGTAGTTCGAGCCGGCCCTCGCGCGCCATCGGGTGGGCGCGCGCCACCTCGATCGCCTCGTCCAGGTCGGCGCACTCCAGCAGGTCGAAGCCCACGATGACCTCCTTCGTCTCGGCGAACGGGCCGTCGGAGACCAGCAACTCCCCGTTGCGGACGCGGACCGTGGTGGCCGCCGTCGTCTCCGCGAGGGCGTCGCCCGTCAGCCGCCGGCCCCGGGCGTCGTTCTCCGCCACCCACGCCTCGATGTCCGGCCAGTCGGCCCGGTCGGTGTCCGGCTCGCTGTCGGTGCAGACGAACATCAGGTATTTCATGTCGCTCCTCGATGTCGGGTACTCACCAGGGTGACGAACGGGCGACCCGGTTCCGGACGACGTGCGACCGGCGGTCTCAGAATCTCGCGGGGCGGCGGGTGCACGGACCGTCGTGGTCGGCCCGCAGCAGGCAGCGCCGGCCCTCGGGCAGCAGCGTGTCACAGAAGACCCGGTGCCGCAGGTGCTGCGCGTCCTCGGCGGAGACCGTCGTCTCGCCGGGGTCGGTCTGCGCGAGCACGCTCGCCCACCGCGCCACGACCCGAGCCAGGCGTACGGCGGAGAGCAGGTCCCTCGTGACGACCGGCAGGTGGATGACGAAACGCTCCCGGGCGGCTCTCATCGGCAACGACTTCCGATCGACGGGTAGGTGGGGCACATGGCGGCCTGCCTCTCTGCCGGAGGGAACCAGAGCGTTTCCGTCCGGGCACGGACGGTGACAGCGAGACTAGCGAAGCAACGACCGTCCATCAAGGGCATGTAGCCATATAGCCACAAGTTGTCATGGCGACGAGGGCACAAGGCTTGGGGCATGACCATCGATCCGCGTTCGCACACGCCGGTCTACGTCCAGCTGGCCGACCTGTTGCGTCACCAGATCGAGTCGGGACAGCTACCCACCGGCTCCATCCTGAGCAGCGAGGCCAGGCTCACCCAGGAGCACGGCATCGGGCGTGACGCCGTCCGCATGGCGATCGGCATCCTGCGGTCCGAAGGACTGGTCAGCACGAGCCGACGCGGCACCCGGGTGCGGGAGACCCCACGACGCGAACCCGTGGAACTCGCTCCCGGCGCAACGGTGGTCGCGCGGATGCCCACGGGCGAGGAGCGGCGGAGCATGCAACTCGACGAGGGCGTGCCGGTGCTGGAGGTTCGCCACCCGGAGGGCACCACGGAGGTGCTGGCCGGCGACCAGGTCAAACTGACCCGCCCCACCGGCTGACCCACCAACCCCCGACGCGCGGCCGCGCGTCCTGCCACGCCGGCCGGGACGTCCCGCAGCGCCGCGACGCCGAGCAGCGAGTGGAACACCACGTGCGTCAAAGCGCCTGTTTGACACCCATGGGTTCCACTCGTCCCGGCGGCGTTGGGCTATCGGGGCAGTCGGCAACGTCGTGGGCGTTGGCTCGGGCACCGGCCGAACCCCGACCGGCACCTGGCGCCGCGGAGCGGGTCGGTGGCGGCAGCGGTCACTGCTGGTCTAGCAGGAACGGTGTGTCCGGGCAGCTCAGGCACACGAAGATGCGCAGCGCGCCGTGCCGGCCGACGACGACCTCGGTCGGCTCGTACGGGTCGTGGTCGGGCTGGCCGTCCGTCCGCATCGGCTGCCACCGGCCGGCGCCCCGCTCCGAGGAGGCGACGACGAGGGCCAGCGTGGTGGGGCCGGCGCAGCGGGGGCACGGCGTCGGGCGCAGGTCGGTGAGGCTCCAGTCGGCGTAGCCGCCGACCTTCCAGCCGGGTGCCATGAGGGTGTCGACGTAGTTGTCGTCGTCGTACTCGCCCTCCTTGTCCTGCTCGTCGACCAGTGTCCGCAGGGCCTCCGGCAGTTCCTGCGGGTACGGGTACTCGACGACCTGCTCCGGGTGCAGCCGGCACGGCCGGGGCACGTACTCGTCGTTCCCGATCTCGCCGCGCGGCGGCTGGCCGAGGAGATCGGTCAGGTCCGCCTCCCGCCGCCAGCGCA
Organism: Micromonospora sp. NBC_01740; assembly: GCF_035920365.1. Lineage (NCBI taxonomy): Bacteria > Bacillati > Actinomycetota > Actinomycetes > Micromonosporales > Micromonosporaceae > Micromonospora > Micromonospora sp. NBC_01740. Next base: position 481,739 of record NZ_CP109150.1, read on the forward strand.
GCTCCACCGTCGGCCCCCACGGGCCCTCGGCGTGCTCGAACGGGCACCACAACACCTGTAACAGGTCCGCCCCGCCGGGGCGCGGCAGGTCGGGGACGTCCTGCGCGCGCAGTTGCGCCAGTGGGACCATCGGGTTCGGCGCGGGGTGCGGTCGTGGCACGTACCGGTAGCCGACGACCGGGCCGCCATCGCGCGAGCCCCAGCCGGTGAAGCCCGGGCCGACCAGGGTGGCGATCTCCCGGTGCAGCTCGACCTCGCCCTCGGCCAGGACGTGCGACTGCGTGCGCCGACGCTCCGCCGCCCGCATCCGCTCCACCAGCTCGGCCGGGACCGGCACCTCCTCGTGCACCATGTGCGGCGCCTCGCAGGTGGGCCAGGGCTCGTCGGCCGGCCAGAGCAGCGGCCCGCCGACGTGGCTCCCGGCGGCCGTGACCGCCCCGGGGCGCGGGTGCAGGCGGGTCGCCGTGCGGCCCCACTTCTCCAGGCCGGGGTAGCGGGCGAGCACGTCGGGCGGGAGGGGCGGGGTGATCATGGCGAGATCGTAGGCGGTCGACGGTTCCCGATCAGCCGCCGCCGACGACGTCGCAGGGGTGGGTGTCGCCCGGGTCGTACGGCGTGTCCGCCAACTCGACGGCCTGGGAGTGCTCCAGGGCGAAGTAGACGTGGGCGCAGCGCGACTCCACCGTGACCGCGTCGCCCGCCTCGATCGTCAGCTCGGTCCGCTCGCCGGAGTCCAGGTCGCGGAACACCGCCCGGAGCCGCCCGCTGATCACGTACAGCGTCTCCGTCTTGTGGGCGTGGTAGTGGTTGCCGCGCGGCCGGGCGGCATCCGGCCGGAACTCCAGGTACGCCAGGAAGCGGTAGGTGCCGCCGTTGACGATCTGGGCCAGCTCGCCGGCCGGCGACTGGATCCGACCGCCACCTTCCGGGATCGGCGGTGACGTCACCGGAAGCCGGCGGAGGCGTACCTTCTGCACCGCCCGATCGTAGGTCCGACCCGGCGCCGCCCGGCCCGCGACGCGCGCAACCCGCACCGGCGGCGTCAGCGGTGCCGCCTGCCCAGCCGCCAGCCCGCCGCCGTCCAGCACGCCCCCCAGAGCAGGAAGAACGGCGACCACAGCAGCAGGTCCCACCACGCCAGGTCGCGTGCCAGGGCGGCGTGCCCGACCGGCGGCGGCCGGACGCCGGTCAGCAGCAGCGCGTCACCGATGAGGCCGTGCCCCAGCACCCCGACCGACCGGGCGATCATCAGGATGCCGAGCGTCCAGGTGACCGCCAGCAGCAGCCGGCGCGGCAGGGTGGCCCGCCAGGGGCGCAGGGTGGCCAGCGCGACCACGACGCCGACGACCGCGGCGGCGGCCAGCACCCAGTGGCTCGCCACGAACAGCGGATCACGGGCGAGGAGCCGTTCGCGCAGCTCCGGCGGGAGCGGATCCTTGTCGGCCAGCGCGTTTGCCCCCAGCGCCTGCGCGAGCTTCATCGCCCCGTAGGCCGACGCGCATGCCGCCGCGCCGTACGCGCCCACCCGCGCCCGGTCAGTGCGCGACACGTCTCGTCACCACCACGTAGGACCGGATCATCGCCACGAGCAGCCCGATCACGACGAGCCCGAGGACCCCGTGGTACCACTGCCAGCCCACCCCGAGGCCCACGAACCCGTCCACGATCATGATCGTCGCGCCGGCCCCGACAGCCAGCAGCATGCCCGCCAGCGCCAGCAGCATCAGGGGCCTCGGCACCCGGCGCCCCGACGCCGTGACCGTGGCGAGGGCCAGGCAGGCGCCCGCCACCCCCGACGCGGTCGCCGACCACTGCGCGGTCGCCACCCCCATCACGTCGCGGGCGTAGCGTTCGTGCTCGGCGGCCGGGACGACCGGGCCGCCCGGGAAACCGAGCCGGGATTCGAGGGCGAAGGCGGCCTTGCCCACGGCGTACGCGAGGAAGAGCACCGCCACCGCGTAGGCCGGCCATCGCCGCGCACCGGGAGAAGCATTCATGCTCCCGACGCTAGGCCCGGCGGACCGCGCGCCGACTCCCGAGCGCGAGGGGACGCCCTCCCCCGTGGGAGGGAGCGCGGACGGCCGCGCGGCCGCTGCGGCGGTGACGGCAGGGGCGGCGGTGACGTGCAGGGGCTGGCCGGTGGCACGTGCGGGCGCGCCTCCACCGGTGATCATCGCGGCGTGGAGGCGCGCCCTACCGACAGCGTCGGCCGTGGAGCGAATCCCGTGCGACCCGCTCCAGTTGCCAATATTCCGCAGTTGCCAAGACTTTGCAATAAGGCATACTGACCGGAAGAGCGTCCACTCGCGAAAGGGTCCTCATGGCCGTCTACAAGCTCCCCGACATGCCCTACGACTACGGAGCGCTGGAACCCGCCATGAGCGGTCAGATCCTGGAGCTGCACCACAGCAAGCACCACGCGGCGTACGTCAAGGGCAGCAACGACGCCCTCGACCAGCTCGCCGAGGCCCGCGACAAGGGCGACTACTCGGCGCTGGTCGGCCTGGAGAAGACCCTGGCCTTCAACCTCTCCGGGCATGTCCTGCACTCGATCTTCTGGAACAACCTCTCCCCCGATGGCGGCGACCGCCCGGACGGCGAGCTGGCCGCCGCCATCGGCGAACACTTCGGCTCGTTCGACGGCTTCGCCGGCCAGCTCTCCGCCGCCACGAAGAGCGTGCAGGGTTCCGGGTGGGGCGTCCTGGCGTGGGAGCCGCTGGCGCAGCGCCTCATCGTCGAGCAGGTCTACGACCACCACGGCAACGTCGGGCACGGCTCCACGCCGATCCTGGTCTTCGACGCCTGGGAACACGCCTACTACCTTCAGTACAGGAACGTGCGCCCGGACTACGTCGACCGCCTCTGGGACCTGGTCGACTGGGCCGACGTCACCCGACGCTTCGACGCCGCGCGCGCCGCCGGCAACCCGCTCACCGTGACGCCCTGATCCGGCCGACCGCTGACCGGGTCGTGCTCCCGCTACCGTTCCCACCATGACGGTGGTGCGCTCGATCCTGCTGTTCCTGCTCGCCGCGCTCGCCGAGATCGGCGGGGCCTGGCTCGTGTGGCAGGGCTGGCGCGAGCACCGGGGGCTGCTGTGGGTGGCGGCGGGGGTCGTCGCCCTCGGCCTCTACGGCTTCGTCGCCACCTTCCAGCCCGACCCGAACTTCGGCCGGATCCTGGCCGCCTACGGCGGCGTCTTCGTCGCCGGCTCCCTCGCCTGGGGCATGGTTGTCGACAAGTTCCGCCCCGACCGCTACGACGTCGTCGGCGCGGCCATCTGCCTGGTCGGGGTCGCCATCATCATGTACGCCCCACGCAGCGGCTGACCGGCGACCGGTCGCAGGGATGACGGTGACTGCCACCTTCGGCGACGCGCCCGCAACATGGATGACGGCGGTCGCGGGAACGTCGCGCTCGCCCTCAGGCCGGTGACCGGGTCTCCGGAACCCGGGGAGGGCAGTCGACGGTCACCGGGGTGATCTCTCGGGGCCCGCTCCTCTCCCGAGTGACGTCGAAACGGACGCAGATGTTGTAGTGCGTCTCCTCGCCGAGCCAGGTGTCCGAGGCGGCGCCCACCATCGCCACCTCCACCCTGGCCAGTAGGCCCGCGCCATGATCGTCAGGATCGTGGACCGACGAGGCGAGCTGCTCGCCCCCGGTCAGGGCGACGAGCCGGTCGAGCACCGACTCGTTGCTCGCCCAGCCGCTCAGGCTGTGCGAGTCGGTCGCCCACGCCTCGGTCTCGTGGGCGATCTGCCCGGCCCTCTCCAGGACGCGGTCCCGGGCCGCGTCGTGGCCCGAGCGGGCGCAGCCGACGCAGGACAGTGCGACGAGGCAGGCCAGCAGACCACCGCGCCCGACGTTGCCTGTCGCCCGCCGCAGGGCCGAACCGAATGCCTGTCGACCACCGCTGTGCCGTGACATGACGTAAGGAGATCAGCGATCCCGTCGTCAGGCATCCGTCCGGGTACTCAGAAGAAGCAGCGTCCCGCCATGCGCGACCCCACGGTCGGCATCCGGCCCGGCGGCAACGGCGTGCGCGTCCTCAGTACGGCTGGCCGCACACCTTCCAGGCCCCGTCCTCCTTCACCAGCCTGAACGTGTGCTGGTTGGTGAAGCCGCTGCCCAGCGTCAGGGCCATGTTCACCGTCGCCGACGTGCGGCCGTTGACGCTCGACACGTTGACGCCGTTGACCTTGTGACTGTGGATCCTCGGCTGCTGGGCGACACCCTGGGCGAACGCCTCCCTCGTGTACCCGCCGCGCGTGTCGCCGCACAACAGCTCGTACGCCGCATCCGGATCGCCGGCCTCCAGGTGGCTCACGAACGACTCGGCGGCCTGCCGCGCCGGGTCCGTCGCGCCCTTGGCCCCCTTGTACAGGAAGAAGCCGCCGATGCCGGCGCCGCCGCAGCACAGCACGACGACCACGCCGACGACGATCAGGACGGTGCGCAGCGTGCGCCGCTTCGGCGGTTGGGGCACCTGGTACGGGTGGGTCATGGTTCATGACGGTAGGGGATGCGAGCAATGGAGCACTCGTCTTCATGAGGTCTCCCCAGCGGGTCTGGCACGCCCGGATGGTCACCGCGCTGGTGAACCGACTGACGGATCAGGCACCGCCTGGCATCGAGGTCGACAGGGAGATCACGATTCGACTCGACAGATGGAATCGTCCCGAGCCCGATCTCCTGGCCACGACGGCACCTTACGATCCGTCCCGAACCTTCTACACGCCTGAGGAGACTCTTCTGGTCGTGGAGGTGGTCTCTCCGGAGTCGGCCCACCGCGGTCGGACGGTCAAGCTGCGCACGTACGCGGAAGCCGGCATCGCCAACTACTGGCGCATCGAGGAGGAGGATGGATCACCGGTGATCCACGCCTACGAACTCGACGGTCCCACTCGGTCCTATGTGCCGACCGCAATTCATCGACACGAGCTGCGCACCACGACGCCGTTCACGATCGAGCTCGATCTGAATGGGCTGGTGCCCGGCCGCAAGAGCTGAGCCGGGCACCGACTCCGTCAGAGCTTGGGTCGGATCGTCACTACACGTTGAAGCGGAACTCCACGACGTCGCCGTCCTGCATGACGTACTCCTTGCCCTCGATCCGGACCTTGCCGGCGGCCTTGGCCGCCGCCATCGAACCGGCCGCGACCAGGTCGCCGAAGGAGACCACCTCGGCCTTGATGAAGCCGCGCTGGAAGTCGGAGTGGATGACGCCCGCGGCCTCCGGCGCGGTCGCGCCGACCGGGATGGTCCAGGCGCGCGCCTCCTTGGGGCCGGCGGTGAGGTACGTCTGGAGCCCGAGCGTGCGGAACCCGACGCGGACGAGTTGGTTCAGGCCCGGCTCGTTCTGCCCGATCGACTCCAGCAGCTCGCGGGCCTCCTCGTCGGGCAGGTCCACCAGCTCGGACTCGATCTTGGCGTCCATGAAGACGGCCTCGGCCGGGGCGACCAGGGCGCGCAGCTCGTCGAGGAACTCGGCGTTGCCCAGCTCGGCCTCGTCGACGTTGAAGACGTACAGGAAGGGCTTGGTGGTGAGCAGGTGCAGCTCGCGCAGGTGCTCCAGCTCGATGCCCGCGTCCTTGGCGCCCGAGTAGAGGGTGACGCCGGTGTCGAGCAGCTCGACGGCCTGCTTGGCGGCGGTGACGGCGGCGGCCCGGTCCTTGCGGAGCTTGGCCTCCTTCTCCAGCCGGGGCAGGGCCTTCTCCAGGGTCTGGAGGTCGGCGAGGATCAGCTCGGTGTTGATCGTCTCGATGTCGTCGGCCGGGGAGACCTTGCCGTCGACGTGCACCACGTTCGGGTCGGAGAAGGCCCGGACGACCTGGCAGATCGCCGAGGCGTCGCGGATGTTCGCCAGGAACGCGTTGCCCCGGCCCTGCCCCTTGGAGGCGCCGCGCACCAGGCCGGCGATGTCGACGAACGACACGGGGGCGGGCAGCACCTTCTGCGAGCTGAAGATCTCGGCGAGCGTGTGCAGCCGCTCGTCCGGCAGCCCGACGACGCCGACGTTGGGCTCGATGGTGGCGAACGGGTAGTTCGCCGCGAGCACGTCGTTCTTGGTCAGCGCGTTGAACAGGGTGCTCTTGCCGACGTTGGGCAGGCCGACGATCCCGATGGTGAGACTCACGACGGGCCAGCTTACGCCGATGCCCCACACCCCCGACGAGGCAGGCCGCCACGCCCGACTGATCTTGGTACGGAACGGCCCCTCCAGGGGCGCTCCCGTACCAAGATCGACACGGAGGGCCGGGCCGGCCCGGAGGGTCGGGCCGGGGTCGGGTGAGGCGGGTCAGGCGAGCAGGCGGGGGGTGATCCGGGTTTCCCGGGCGGTGCCGTCGTCGGCGCGGCTGACCTCGTACGCCGAGGGGCCCTCGCGGTCCGCGACCGCCTCGACCAGGCGGGTGCCCCGGTAGAGCAGGCCGGTGCCGTCGTCGGTGCAGTGCGCAGTCGGCAGCACGCCGTCGGCGACCAGCTTGTGCATCAGCGGCCGGCGCTGCTCCTCGCTGTCGTAGTGCACGCCGTTGCCGTAGGGCAGCCAGCCCAGCCCGTCGGTGAAGCCGCGCAGGGTGGTGCCGAAGCTGTCGGTGGCCCCGCCGGCGTGCCAGCAGATCGAGCCGGCGGAGACGCCGCCGAGCACCACGCCGGCCTCCCAGCACTCGCGCAGGATCTCGCCGAGGCCGTGCACCCGCCAGACCGCGCAAAGGTTGGCGACGCTGCCGCCGCCGACCCAGATCACGTCCTGGGCGAGCAGGTGGGCGCGGACGTCGTCGACGTTCGGCATCGGGAAGAGCGCCAGGTGCGTCATCCGGAACCGGCTGCCGGCGAACGCCTCGTAGACCCGGGCGAGCGTGGTCGGCTGGTCCCCCTCGGCCTGGTTGAGGAAGCAGATCCTGGGCTCCGGCCCGGCCCCGGCCAGCTCGGCGGCGAGGTCGAAGACGGGGTTGACCCGCCGGGGCCCGCCGTCGCGGCGCGGCGCGTAGATGCCCATGCTGGTGGCGAGGATGGTCGGTTCACTGGCGGGCACGGTCGTCCTTCCGTCGGGGTCGACTGTGCCCATCCTGCCCGAGGCCGCTCCCCTGCCGCCCAGCGCCCGCCACGCGGGCCCGCCACGGACGGTCGCCGGCCCGGGCCGCCCGTCGCCGCCAGGTCCGCGCCGCCGGTCAGCGTCCGCCGTCGGTGACCGCGCCCAGCAGCGTACGCAGCAGGTCGGCGAGGCGCCGCTGGTCCTCGGCGGGCAGCGCGTCGAGCAGGCGGCGCTGGACGGCCAGCCCCGCCTCGGCGGCCTCCTCCACCAGTTCGAGGCCGGCCGGGGTGAGCGTGACCTGGAGCCCGCGCCGGTCCGCCGGGTCGGGTGCGCGGCGGAGCAGTCCGGCGCGTTCCAGCCGGTCGAGTCGGCCGGTCATCCCGCCGGAGGTGAGCATCAGCGAGGCGGTGAGCGCCTTCGGTGCCAGCGTGTAGGGGGTGCCGGCGCGGCGCAGGGCGGCGAGCACGTCGAACTCGCCCCGGCTGATCGACCAGCGGGCGTAGGTGCGCTCCTGCTCGTCGCCGACGAGCCGGGCCAGCCGGTAGATCCGGCCGAAGACCGCCATCGGCTCGGGGCGCATTCCGGGCCGCTCGCGCTGCCACTGCTCGACGATGCCGTCGACGTCGTCCCGCTCGGTCACCCCCGGATTGTGCCGCACCTCGCACTCCCGCTTTCACTCGCCACGAAGTAGCTTAGTAGCAAGATACTTAGCAACAAGAGTTAGCGAGGAACCGTGGACCGACGCCGGCTCGACATCCTGCTCACCGCCGCCGCGCCGACCGCGTGGGGCACGACGTACCTGGTCACCAGCGAACTGCTGCCGCCCGACCGGCCGCTCTGGTCCGGCGTGATCCGGGCCCTCCCCGCCGGCCTGCTGCTGCTCGCGCTGACCCGGCACCGCCCGCACGGCGCCTGGTGGTGGCGCGCGGCCGTACTTGGCGCGCTGAACATCGGGGCGTTCTTCCCGCTGCTCTTCTTCGCCGCGTACCACCTGCCCGGCGGCGCCGCCGCGGTGCTCGGCGCCACTCAGCCGCTGCTGGTGGCGGGGCTGACGGTGCTCGTGCTGCACGAACGGCCCCACCCCCGGGCGCTGGCCGCCGCGCTCGCGGCACTCGCCGGGGTCACCCTGGTCGTGCTGCGCCCCGACGCGGGCCTCGACCCGACGGGCGTCGCCGCCGGGCTGACCGCCACCGCCGCGATGGGCGCGGGCCTGGTGCTGACCCGTCGCTGGGGCCGCCCGCCGGGCGTCGGCACGCTCACCGCCACCGGCTGGCAGCTCACCGCCGGCGGGCTGATGGTGGTGCCGGCGGCCCTGCTGGTCGAGGGGACGCCGCCCGTGCCCGACCCGCCGGCACTGGCCGGCTACGCGTGGCTGACGCTGGTCGGGACGGCGCTGGCGTACGCGCTGTGGTTCCGGGGCGCGGCCCGGCTGCCGGTCACCCAGGTGTCGCTGCTCGGGGCGCTCAGCCCGCTGACGGCCGCCGTGCTCGGCTGGGCCGTGCTCGGGCAGGCGATGACCGGCTGGCAGCTCGCCGGCTTCGCCGTGGCGGTCGGCGCCACCGTGGCCGGGCAGCTGCCGGGACGCCGGCCCGGCCCGGCGGGCACCGCGCCCGGCGGGCCGGCCTGGCGTCGGTCGCGGGGACCGGCGGGTCAGTCGCCCGGGCCGGTGGGTCAGTCGCGGGGACCGGCCTGGCGGGGAACCACGGCCTCGATCGGCAGGGCGCCGGGAGCCAACTCCCCGGCGGCAGCCAGCGGCAGGGTGAAGCGGGCCTCGGCGGCGGGACCGGCCGCGTACGACTCGCGGAGCATCCAGCGCACCTCGTCGGCCGTCCAGCCCAGCCCGGCGCGGCCGGCGATCTCCCGGACCAGGCGCAGCGCCACCCGGGTGTCGTCGTCGTAGAACCGCATGCACCAGTGGTGCACCCACATGCCCAGCGCGCGGAGGCCGTCGGCGTCGAGCGAGCGCACCAGCCGGCCGCAGGCGGTGTCACCGAACGCCCGCCCCGGGTCGCCGGCCCGGTCCCGTTCGATCGCGCCGACGGCGGCCGGGGCGACCGCGCGCATCCGCTCGTAGAAGCGCTGCACCACCGCGCCGTCCAGCGGAGGGTGCCCGTCCCGTGTCGACGCCGCCCGCCGACCCGCCACGCTCGCCATCGCCGCACCCCTTCTTGAGTTGGTGGCCGGACGGTACCGACCACAACCGACACTTTCGGCGCCGGGCGTCCGGTTCAGGCCCGCACGGCCACGTCCGATTCCCGCGAGCCAGGGGCGCCTGGCAGGGGCATCATCGGTGACGTGGAGTTGGACTTCGAGCGGTGCTACCGGGCGGTCGACAGCCGCGACCAGCGGTTCGACGGCTGGTTCTACACCGGCGTCACGTCGACCGGGATCTACTGCCGGCCGTCCTGCCCGGCGACGACGCCGAAGCGGCAGAACGTCCGGTTCTTCCCCTCGGCCGCCGCCGCCCAGACGGCGGGGCTGCGCGCCTGCCGCCGCTGCCGGCCGGACGCCGCCCCGGGCTCCCCGCAGTGGGACGTACGGGCTGACGTCGTCGGTCGGGCCATGCGGCTGATCGCCGACGGGGTGGTGGACCGCGACGGCATCCCGGGGCTGGCCGCCCGGCTCGGCTACACGGAACGGCACCTGCACCGGATGCTGCGGGCCGAGATGGGCGCCGGTCCCCTGGCCCTGGCCCGGGCGCAACGCGCGCAGACCGCCCGCACGCTGATCGAGACCACCGGGCTGGGCATGGCGGAGGTCGCGTTCGCCGCCGGGTTCGGCAGCGTGCGGCAGTTCAACGACACGGTCCGGGAGGTGTTCGGGGCGGCCCCGTTCGAGCTGCGCACCGCCGGCCGCCGGTGCCCCGCGCCGGGCGGGGCGGGCACGATCACGCTGCGGCTCGCGTACCGCCCGCCGCTGCACGCGGAGGCGCTGCTGGACTTCCTCGCGCTGCGCGCGCTGCCCGGCGTCGAGGAGGTGCGCGACGGGACGTACCGGCGGGGCCTGCGGCTGCCGCACGGCGCGGGTGAGGCGGCCCTGACCCCGGCGGACGGGCACGTGACGGCGACGCTGCGGCTGACCGACATGCGCGACCTCGCCCCCGCCGTGGCCCGCTGCCGTCGCCTGCTCGACCTCGACGCCGACCCGACCGCCGTCGACGGCACGCTCGCCACCGACCCGGCGCTGGCCGGGGTGGTCGCCGCCGAGCCGGGCATCCGGCTCCCCCGCTCGGTCGACGGCTTCGAGATGGCCGTGCGCGCGGTCGTCGGCCAGCAGGTCTCCGTCCGCTCGGCCCGCACCACCCTCACCCGCCTCCTGGCACACCTCCGCCCGCCCGCCCGCCACACCCACACCCCCGGCCCCGCCGGCGTTGATCAAGAGGTTTCGACAGCCGGGGCGCGCTCTCGGGAGCCGAAACCTCTTGATCAACTAGCCGAGGGGGCGGGGAGGGCGTGGCTGTCCGGTTTCCCCACCGCCGAGGAGGTGCTCGGGGTGCCGGACGAGGTGTTCGGGATGCCGGCAGGGAGGCGGGAGACGATTCGCGGGCTGGCCCGCGCCGTCGCCGACGGGTCGCTGGACCTGGCGCCGGGCGGGGACCGCGAGGAGACCGTCCGGCGGCTGCTGGCGCTGCCCGGGGTCGGGCCCTGGACGGCGGGCTACGTGGCCATGCGCGCCCTCGGCGACCCGGACGTCCTGCTCCCCACCGACCTCGCCGTACGCCGGGGCGCCGCCGCCCTCGGCCTCCCCGACGCCCCCACGACCCTCGACCCGTACGCCGACCGCTGGCGCCCCTGGCGCTCGTACGCGGTGATCCGACTCTGGAGAGCAGCATGAGCATGAACGACAGCACCGTCATCGACACCCCCGCCGGGCCGCTCAGCATCGTGGCCGGCCCGGACGGCGCGGTCCGGGCGGCGGGCTTCACCGGCGACCCGGAGAGCCTGCTCCCCCTGATGCACCCGGCCCTGCGGGCGCCGCTGCGGCACCGGGCCGACCTCGGCCCGGTCAGCGTCGCCGTGGCGTCCTACCTGGACGGCGAGCTGGCCGCGATCGACGCCGTGCCGGTCCAGCAGCACACGGGGGGCGCGTTCATGGCACACGCCTGGCAGGTGCTGCGCGAGGTGAAGCCGGGCGACCCGGTAACCTACACCGGTTTCGCCGGGCTGGCCGGCCGCCCCGCCGCCGTACGGGCCGCCGCCGCAGCCTGCGCCCGTAACGCCGCCGCCCTGTTCGTCCCCTGCCACCGGGTGCTGCGCACCGACGGGACGCTCGGGGGCTACCGCTGGGGGCTGGACGTGAAGAAGTGGCTTCTCGGGCACGAGCGGCCATGACGGGAAGCCGACACCTGCGCCGGCCCCGTTTGAGGCTACCGTCGGGTAGTGCCTGCGGAAGGTGACGGCGACCCGGCCTGCCCGGTCGATGCCGGCCGGCACCCGCTGCACAGCCTCTGGCGGCTGCGCCACTACCTGCGCCCGCACGCGGCCGAGTTCGGCTGGCTGCTGCTCGCCGGCCTCGCCGCCACCGGGGCCGGCATCGCCGTACCGCTGGTCGCGCAGCGGGTGGTGGACGGCCCGGTGGCCCGGCAGGACCCGGCCGGGCTGTTCCGGCTGGCCGGGCTGGCGCTGCTGCTCGGCCTGGTCGAGGCGCTGCTGATCTTCATCCGGCGCTGGGTGCAGTCGTCGTCCTCGATGCGGATCGAGGCGGCCATCCGCGAGGACGTCTACGCCCACCTGCAACGGCTGCCGACCAGCTTCCACGACCGTTGGCAGTCCGGCCAACTGCTCTCCCGGGTCACCAGCGACCTGTCGGTGCTGCGCCGGTTCCTCTCCTTCGGCCTCTTCTTCCTGATCCTCAACCTGGTGACCTACCTGGCCGTGGTGACGCTGCTGATCCGGCTGCACCCCGCGCTGGGGCTGCTGGTGGCGGCGAGCGCGGTGCCGCTGTTCCTGATCAGCCGCCGCTTCGCGCGGCACTACCACGCGGCCTCGCGGCGGATGCAGGACCAGCAGGGCGACCTGGCCACGCTGGTCGAGGAGACCGCGCAGGGGCTGCGCACGATGAAGGCGTACGGGCGGGGGCCGGAACTCGCCGCCCGCTTCGCGACCGGTGCGCGGGCGCTGCACGACACGGGGGTCGGCAAGGGCCGGCTGCTGGCCCGCACCTCCGCCCTGCTCGACCTGGTGCCCAACCTGACCCTCGGCGTGGTGCTGGTCGCCGGCGCGGCGGCCGCCGCCAGCGGGGTGCTGACCATCGGCGAACTGGTCGCCTTCGTCAGCCTCCAGCTCATGCTGATCTGGCCGGTGCAGTCGCTGGGCTGGATCATCGCCAACGGGCAGGAGGCCGCCACCGCCGCCGACCGGGTGCGCGAGGTGCTGGACACTCCGCCGGCCATCGTGGACGCCCCGCACGCGCTCGCCCTGCGCCGCGCCGACGTACGCGGGCGGCTCCGCTTCGAGCGGGTCTCGTTCCGTTACCCGGGCACCGCCGCGCCGGTGCTGCGGGAGATCGACCTGACCGTCGAGCCGGGCGAGACCGTGGCCCTGGTCGGGGCGACCGGCTGCGGCAAGAGCACCCTGCTCTCCCTGGTGCCCCGGCTGCACGAGGCGACCGGCGGGCGGATCACGCTGGACGGGCACGACCTGCGCGAGCTGCGGCTGTCCGCCCTGCGCCGGCTGGTCGGGGTCGCCTTCGAGGAGCCGACGCTGTTCTCCATGTCGGTGTGGGAGAACCTCACGCTCGGCCGGCCGGAGGCCGGCGAGGACGAGGTCCGGGCCGCGCTGGCCCTCGCCCAGGCCGACTTCGCGTACGAGCTGCCGTGGGGGTTGGCCACCCGGGTCGGCGAGCAGGGGCTGTCACTCTCCGGCGGGCAGCGGCAGCGGCTGGCGCTGGCCCGGGCGGTGCTCGGCCGACCCGCGCTGCTCGTGCTCGACGACCCGCTGTCGGCCCTGGACGTGCACACCGAGGCGCTCGTCGAGACCGCGCTGAAGCGGGTGCTCCGCACCACCACCGCCCTGCTGGTCGTGCACCGGCCCTCGACGATCGCCCTCGCCGACCGGGTGGCGCTGCTGGAGCACGGCCGGATCACCGCCGTCGGGCGGCACTCGGAGCTGCTCGCCGCCGTGCCGGCGTACCGCGCGGTGCTCTCCGCCGAGCCCACCCCCGCGCCGCCCGGCGACCGTGGCCTGGTGCGTTCGTGACCGGCGACACCGCCGGCCCCACGAGCGGGGCGGACCTCGCCCGGTGGCGCGGCGTCGCCACCGACCCGGACGCGGACCGCAGCCGCGCCGAGGACACCGACCCCGAGGCGGTGGCCCGGCTCCGGGCCCGCAGCCGGGTGCTGCTGCGCGACCTGCTGCGCCCGCACCGGCGCCGCCTCGCGCTGGCCGTCGCGCTGCTGCTCGGCCAGAACGCCGCCGCGATGGCCGGGCCGTACCTGGTGATGCTCGGCATCGACCGGGCGATCGCGCCGCTGCGGGCCGGCGAGCCCGGCCCGCTGCTGGTCGTCGCCGCCGGGTTCGCCGCCGCCACCGCCGTCGAGTACACCGCCCGCCGGGGCTTCCTCACCCTCTCCGCGCGGATCGGCCAGGCCGTCCTGCTCGACCTCCGCCAGCGGGTGTACGCGCACTTCCTGCGCCTGTCGGTGGCGTTCCACGAGCGGTACACCTCCGGCCGGATGGTGTCCCGGCTCACCAGCGACCTGGACTCGATCGGCGAACTGGTCGGCGGCGGCATCGACGGCCTGGTGCTGGCCGTGCTGTCGATCCTGTCGGTCGCCGGCATCCTGCTCTGGCTGGACGTGCCGCTGGCCGCGGTGACGCTGCTCGCGTTCCCGTTCCTGATCCTGCTGAGCCGCTGGTTCGCGCGGGCGTCGGCGGACGCGTGGCGGCGCACCCGGGAGACGGTGGCGCTGGTCATCGTCCACTTCGTCGAGTCGATGCGCGGCATCCGGGCGGTGCAGGCGTTCCGGCGGGAGCCGCGCAACCAGCAGATCTTCGGGGCGGTCAGCGACGACTACCGGCGGGCCAGCCGGGACGCGTTCCGGCTGATCGCGACGTACTCGCCGGGGATCAAGGTGATCGGCAACGTCACCGTGGCGGTGGTGCTCTGCTACGGCGGCTGGCGGGTGCTGGGCGGGGCGACCGGGATCGGCGTGCTGGCGGCGTTCCTGCTCTACCTGCGGCGGTTCTTCGAGCCGATGCAGGAACTGAGCCAGTTCTACAACTCGCTCCAGTCGGCCACGGCGGCGCTGGAGAAGCTCGCCGGGGTGCTCGACGAACGGCCGTCGGTGGCGGAGCCGGCGCGGCCCGTGCCGCTGCCCGCCGGGCCGGGGCGCGGGGCGGTCGCCTTCCGGGCGGTCACCTTCGGCTACCGGCCGGACGCGCCGATCGTCGCCGGGCTGGACCTCGCCGTCCCGGCCGGCCAGACCGTGGCGCTGGTCGGGGCTACCGGCGCCGGCAAGTCGACCGTCGCCAAGCTGCTCGCCCGGTTCCACGACCCGTTCTCGGGCGCGGTCACCCTCGACGGGGTCGACCTGCGCGAGGTCGCCGACGCGGAGCTGCGGCGGGCCGTGGTCCTGGTCACCCAGGAGACGCACCTGTTCGGCGGCACGGTCGCGGAGAACATCCGGTTCGGCCGTCCCGGCGCCGACGACGCCGCCGTGGAGGCCGCCGCGCGGGAGATCGGCGCGCACGACTTCATCGCCGCCCTCCCCGACGGGTACGCCACCGACGTGCAGCGGCGCGGCGGCCGGCTCTCCGCCGGGCAGCGGCAACTTGTCGCGTTCGCCCGGGCGTTCCTGGCCGATCCGACGGTGCTGATCCTGGACGAGGCCACCTCGTCGCTGGACGTGCCCACCGAGCGGATGGTGCAGCACGCCCTCGGCACCATCCTGGCCGACCGCACCGCGCTGGTGATCGCGCACCGGCTCTCCACCGTGGAGACGGCCGACCGGGTGCTGGTGCTCGACGCCGGGCGGATCGTCGAGGACGGCCCGCCCGGCCGGCTCGCCGTCGCCGGTGGCCGGTACGCCGCCCTGCACCGGCAGTGGCGCGACTCCCTGCTCTGAGCGCGCCGGCGGGACGCGTCCGGGCACGGGGCGAAACCACGTGGTCCGGCCCCCGGCCACTGCCTACCATCGACGGATGACCGACACGGAGCGGACGGCCCGCGCCGGCGTCCCCGAACGTCCGAGCCTGGACGGCATCGAGGAGACCTGGGCGCGCCGCTGGCAGGAGGACGGCACGTACGCGTTCGACCGCGCGAAGGCGACCGTTCGGGGGCGCAGCGCGGCGTCAGACGCGCCGAGCCCGAACGGTCGCAGCGCCGACGTGTACGCGATCGACACCCCGCCGCCGACCGTATCGGGCGAGCTGCACATGGGGCACGTCTTCTCGTACACGCACACCGACGTGGTGGCCCGGTTCCAGCGGATGCGCGGGCGCACGGTCTTCTACCCGATGGGCTGGGACGACAACGGCCTGCCCACCGAGCGCCGGGTGCAGAACGTGTACGGCGTGCGCTGCGATCCGGCGCTGCCGTACGACCCGGACCGGCAGGCCCCCGACACCCCGGTGAGCGAGGCCGCCCGCAAGGACCCGACCCCGGTCTCCCGGCGCAACTTCATCGAGCTGTGCGAGCGGCTGACCGTCGCCGACGAGCAGGTCTTCGAGGCGCTCTGGCGGCGGCTCGGGCTCTCCGTGGACTGGTCGTTGACGTACACGACGATCGGCTCGGCGGCCCGGGCGGCCTCGCAGCGGGCGTTCCTGCGCAACCTGGCCCGGGGCGAGGCGTACCAGGCGGAGGCGCCGACGCTCTGGGACGTCGGCTTCGCCACCGCCGTCGCCCAGGCGGAGCTGGAGGACCGGGAGCGGCCCGGGGCGTACCACCGGCTGCGATTCGCCGGGCCGGGCGGACGGGAGGTGCTCATCGACACCACCCGACCGGAGCTGCTGCCGGCCTGCGTGGCACTGGTCTGCCACCCCGACGACGAGCGGTACGCCGACCTGGTCGGCGGCACCGCGCGTACGCCGGTCTTCGGAGTGGATGTGCCGGTGCGGGCGCACCCGCTGGCGGACCCGGCCAAGGGCACGGGCATTGCGATGGTCTGCACCTTCGGCGACCTGACCGACGTGACCTGGTGGCGGGAGCTGCGGCTGGACACCCGCGTGGTGATCGGCCGGGACGGCCGGCTGCTGCCCGAGCCGCCGGCCGGCGTGCCGGGGCAGCCGTACGCGGCGCTGGCCGGGCAGACCGTCAACGGCGCCCGGCGGACGCTGGTGGAGCTGCTGGCCGACGCCGGCGACCTGGTCGGCGAGCCGCGACCCGTCACCCACCCGGTGAAGTTCTACGAGCGCGGCGACCGGCCGCTGGAGATCGTCTCGACCCGGCAGTGGTACCTGCGCAACGGCGGACGCGACGCGGGCCTGCGCGACGAACTGCTGGCCCGGGGCGGGGAGCTGCGCTGGGTGCCGGAGCACATGCGGCACCGCTACGCGCACTGGGTGGGCGGCCTGACCGGCGACTGGCTGGTCAGCCGGCAACGCTTCTTCGGCGTGCCGGTGCCGGTGTGGTACCGGCTCGACGACGCTGGCGAGCCGGACTGGTCCCAGCCTCTCACGCCGGCGGAGTCCGCGCTGCCGATCGACCCGTCCATCGACGCCCCGCCGGGGTTCGAGGAGTCGCAGCGGGGCCGCCCGGGCGGCTTCGTCGGCGACCCGGACGTGCTCGACACGTGGGCCACCTCGTCGCTGACCCCGCAGATCGCCGGCGGGTGGGAGACCGACCCGGACCTGTTCGCCCGGGTCTTCCCGATGGACCTGCGCCCGCAGGGTCAGGAGATCATCCGCACCTGGCTCTTCTCCACGGTGGTCCGCTCCCACCTGGAGCACGGGGTGCTGCCCTGGCGGGACACGGTGCTCTCCGGCTGGATCCTCGACCCCGACCGGAAGAAGATGTCCAAGTCCAAGGGGAACGTGGTCACCCCGATGGCGCTGCTGGAGCAGCACGGCTCCGACGCGGTGCGGTACTGGGCGGCGAACGGCAAGCCGGGCATGGATCTCGCCTTCGACCCGGCCCAGATCAAGGTCGGCCGGCGGCTGGCGACCAAGCTGCTGAACGCGTCGAAGTTCGCCCTCGGGCTGGGCGCCGCCGACGCGCTGCGGGCGCCGGCCACCGAGCCGCTGGACCGCGCCATGCTCGCCGAACTCTCCGGCGTGGTCGCCGCCGCGACGTCGGCGCTGGAGGCGTACGACCACACGGCGGCGTTGCAGGTCGCGGAGGGCTTCTTCTGGCGGTTCTGCGACGACTACATCGAGTTGGTGAAGGAGCGCGCCTACGGCTCCGGGCCGGGTGCGGACTCGGCCCGGGCGGCGCTGGCCACCGCGCTCTCGGTGCAGCTGCGGCTCTTCGCCCCGGTGCTGCCGTACGTGACCGAGGAGGTGTGGTCGTGGTGGCGCTACGGCTCGGTGCACCGCGCGACCTGGCCCACCACGTACGAGGTGGACCGGGCGATCGAGGGCACCGGCCAGCCGGAGCTGCTGCGGCTGGCCGCCGACGCGCTCGGCCAGGTGCGCCGGGCCAAGTCGGAGCGGAAACTGTCGATGAAGGCGGAGGTGCCGCTGGCCGAGGCGCTCGGCCCGGCGGCCCTGCTGGAACAGCTGACCGTGATCGCCGACGACGTCCGGGCCGCCGGCCGCATCGCCAAGCTGGACCTGCTCCCCGACCGCACCCCGGAACTCGTCATCGCCTGCGCGTTCTGACCGGCCGGCCCCGCCGCGCTCTCACCGGGCGCGGCGGGGCCGGTGGGCCCAGCGGCGCGGCGGGGCCGGTGGGCCCAGCGGCGCGGCGGGGCCGGTTGGCTCAGCCGGCGCGGCGGGGGCCGGTTGGCTCAGCCGGCGTGGGCGGGGCTCACCAGCCGCGCAGGAGGCGCAGGCCGAGCAGGAAGGCGACGACGGCGGGGCCGACCAGCAGGGTGATGGCCTGAAGGCGGTACGGCATCCGGTGCCGGGTCAGCTCCACCGCGTTGCCCAGCACGATCACCCCCGCCAGCATCAGGAACGCGCCCCACATCGGCGCGGCATGGACGCCGACCAGGTCGACGCGGGTCAGTTGCAGCGTCCCACCGAGCAGCACGGCGCCGGCCAGCGCCAGCAGGGAGACCGCCCGGTGCAGCCCCCGGGCCAACGGATGGACCAGCCGCCAGCGGTAGGTGCCGGCGACCGCCAGGCACGGCAGGATGACCATCAGGGGCCAGCCCCGCCCGAACACGCCGAACATCAGCAGCGCCCCGACCGCGAACACCAGCGCGCCCAGGCAGGCGACCACGTAGCCGGCGAAGGCCCGCCCGCCGCCCCTGGCCAGCAGCGGCCCGCCGGTGGCGGCGATCAGCGCGCCGGGGATCAGCACGAACCCCGCCCACCAGTGGAAGTGCCCGGTGGCCTGCGCTGCCGTGGTGGTCGCCGCCGCCGCCAGCCCGGCCACCGCCAGGCTCACCATCCAGTGCCGGCCGGCACCCGGATAGGACCCCCGCGACATCACCAGCCCCGTCTCCGCGCTCACGCCGTCAGCCTCGCCCAGCCGCCCGGCCCGGTCCATCCGGGCAGCCCTACCATCGCCGGGTCGGGCTGCCCGGAGGCCGTCAGGTCGCGTCCCGGTTCCCGGCGGGACGGCCCGGCCTGTCGGGGATCAGCTCGTCTCGCCGGCCACGCTGAAGGAGCGGAGCCGGTCGATGGCGAGCAGCGTGAAGCCCGCGCTGATCAACGCGGCCATCACCGCCGCCACCGGCACCGAGACGCCGGCCTCCAGCAGCCCGGTGGGGGCCATCCGGTCGGCGAGGGCGATCACGTACTGCTGGATGGAGAGCACCTTGGTGCCGCTGACGACGTTGCCGAGCAGCCCCTCCCAGATCAGCACGTAGACCAGGCCGAGCAGCACCGGACGCCGGGTGAGCAGGCTGAGCGCCACGAACAGCGCCGAGTACGCCAGCGCGCCGACCGCCGACGCGGCGGCGAGCGCCAGGCCGAGTCGTACGGAGTGGGCCAGCACGCCCGCCACGTAGATCGGCACGGCGACGGTGACCGCGGTGACGCCGGCGGCCACCGCCAGCTTGGGCAGCACGATCTGCCAGCGCGGCAACGGCTTGGTCAGGATGTGCACGACGGTGCCGTCGTCGATCTCGGCCCCCAGCACGCCGGTGCCGACGATCAGGGCGACCACCGGGAGCACCACGGCCAGGCCGAGGCCGACCAGCACCGGCGGGCCCCACTCGCCCGGGTCCACCCCGAGCGAACGGGAGAGCACGGCGAGCAGCACCAGCACCACGGGCAGCGGCAGCAGCAGGAGGAACCGGCGACGCCCGAACAGCCCCCGCACGGTGATCCAGGAAACGGTAGACATGGGTTCAGGCCTCCACGAGGTAGGAGAAGACGCTCTCCAGGGATTCGTCCTCGGGCACCAACTGCCGCACCCGGATGCCCTCCGCCAGAGCGATCTTCGGCAGGACGCGGGTGAACGCGCCGTAGTCGCCGGCCCGCACGGTCAGCCCGGCGCGGCCCAGCTCGACCCCCGTCACCGACGCCTCGGCCATCAGCGCGACGGCCAGCGCCCGATCGTCGGTGGAGTGCACGGCGAAGACGTGCGGCCGGTTGGTCATCAGCCGGCGGATGGTACGGAAGTCGCCGGAGGCGGCCAGCCGGCCGGCGACCATCACCTGGACGGTGCCGGAGACCTGCTCGACCTCCTCCAGGATGTGCGAGCTGAACAGGATGGTGCGGCCGGCGTCGCCGAGGCGGTGCAGCAGCTCCATCATGTGCAGCCGCTGGCGCGGGTCCATCCCGTTGAACGGCTCGTCGAGCAGCAGCACCTGCGGCTCGTGCACCAGCGCCGCGGCCACCCGGGCACGCTGCCGCATGCCCTTCGAGTACGTGCCGATCCGGCGGTCCTGCGCGCCCTCCATCTCCACCAGGGCGATCGCCCGGCGGGCCGCCTCCGCCGGGTCCGGCAGCCGGTGCAGCTTCGCGCTGGCCAGCACGAACTCGTACGCGGTGAGGAAGGTGTGCACCGCCTCGCGCTCGCTGACCAGGCCGAGCCGGCGGTAGACCTCGGGGTTGCGCCAGGTGGGCCGGCCGTCCAGGCTCACCGCCCCGCGCGACGGGGCCAGGAAGCCCGCCATCATGTGCAGCAGGGTGGTCTTGCCTGCGCCGTTCGGGCCGAGCAGCCCGGTGACGCCGGGGCCGAGGCTCATGCTGACGTCGTTGACGGCCACCACGTTGCCGTACCAGCGGGAGACACCCGCGAGGTCGAGGGTGCTGGCGGCGGCGGTCGGCGTCCCCGCCGCCTGGTCGACGCTGATCGTGGTCATCGGGCGGCCACCTTCCGGTATCGCAGCATGAGCAGGGCGACGCAGCCGGCCACGAGCAGCACGGCGGCGACCGCGTAGACCGGGCCGAAGTCGCCGATCGGCACTCCGCCCTCCCCCTCGAACAGCAGCAGGTCGCCGAGCGCCCAGGTGCCCACTCCGCCCACCAGCGTCGAGGGCGAGGCGAGGAAGGCCAGTTCGTTGACCGCCTGGGAGGGCATGATCGACAGGGTGCCGACGATCGGGGTGGTCATCAGGAACACGGCCACGATCCCGCCGGCCGCGAACGCCCGCTTGCCGGTGGACGAGGCGACCAGCAGCCCGACCGAGGCGAAGACCGCCGCCCAGAGCCCGGCGTAGAGCAGGCTGGGCAGCAGGTCGAGCAGCTCGTTCCAGACCCCGCGCATGCCGTCGCCGGTGGTGAACGCGGCGCCCAGGAACATCACCAGCTGCGGCCCGCCGAGCAGCAGCCAGAGCGCGGTGGCCAGCGCCAGCAGCTTGGCCAGCGGGTAGTCCGACCTCGGCAGCGGCCGGGAGAAGTAGAGCGGCAGCACCCCGCTGCGCAGGTCCCGCGAGACCAGCTCGGGGGCGACCGCCGCGACGAAGAAGATGACCAGCCAGCTCATGTTGTCGGCGAACTGGGCGTACGTCATCACCGACTCGCCGACCTGGCTGCGTACCGCGGCGAGCCCGGCGGCCACCACGGTGACGATGGCGACCACCAGCCAGGGGAAGATCTTGGCCTTCGCGCTGCGGCCCAGCCCGAACGCCGTCCGCAGGCCGTGCAGGTAGAGCGCGCCGAAGACGGCCCGGCGGCCCAGCCGGGGACCGGTGTAGCGCTGGTAGCCGATGTCGTGGATGACGCCGGTCGGCTCAGGCATGGCTGGGCTCCCTCGTGGCGAAGAGTTCGGCCACCCGGTGCCGGCGCTGGTCCAGCCGGTGCAGCGGCAGGTCCAGCTCGGCGACCGCGCCGAGGATCAGGTCGTAGGTGGCGTCGTCGGCGAGCTCGACGAGCAGCAGCCGGCCGTCCCGGCGTACCGGCAGGTCGAGCGCGGCCAGCCGGGCGGCCAGCTCGTCGGTGCCCTCGCTGACCTCGACGGCGAGCACGTCGGTGGCCGAGGTCATGGCGGAGATGTGGTCGGCGCGCAGCAGCCGCCCGCCGTCGATGGCGACGAGGGTGTCACAGATCCGCTCCACCTCGCCCAGCAGGTGCGAGCAGACCAGCACGGAGATGCCGAACTCGGTGCCGATGCGGTGCACCAGCGCCAGCATGGCGTCGCGGCCGGCCGGGTCGAGCCCGTTGGTCGGCTCGTCGAGCAGCAGCAGGTCGGGGTCGTGCACCAGGGCCTGGGCGAGCTTGACCCGCTGCTTCATGCCGGTGGAGTAACCGCCGACCGGGCGGTAGCGCTCCTCGTAGAGCCCGACGTGCCGCAGCGCCTCGGAGGCCCGCTCCCGGGCGACCGTACGCGGCAGGCCGCTGACCCGGCCGAGGTGGGTGACCAGCTCGGCGGCGGAGAGGTCCGGCGGCAGGGCGTCGTGCTCGGGCATGTAGCCGACCCGGGCGCGGACCTGGGCGGAGTCGGTGGTCGGGTCGAGGCCGAGGACCCGGACCCGGCCGCTGGTCGGGGCGAGGAGGCCGAGCAGGATCTTGATCAGGGTGGACTTGCCGGCGCCGTTCGCGCCGACCAACCCGATGATCCCCGGCTCGACCGCGACGGTCAGGTCGGCCAGCGCGGTGACCCCACCCCCGTACGTCTTGGTCAGCGAGTCGGTCGCGATGAGTGTCACGTCGTACAGCGTAGGAGGCGAGGACCCCTGTGGGCAGCGGCTCGCCCCCGGGCGCTCCCCTGATCCTGGCGGCCCGCGTCCCCTAGGGTCCGGCGCGGTCCCCGGCGGTGGCGGGCGTGTCGGCACCGCCGGCACGTGTCGGCCTCCGCCACGTCCGTACGGGGCAGACAGGACGCGGCCCGGGCCGACACACTGTGGGCATGACCCGACTGTTCCGCGCGCCGCTGACGTGGGTGGTGGTCGCCGTCCTCGCCGCCGGCTCGGCGTTCGGGCTCTACTGGTTCCAGCCCTGGAAGCTGGTCACCGACGCCGAGGTCGACGAGGCACTCTCGAGCGTGGCGGCCACGCCGGCGCCGACGGTCTCCGCCACGGGCGCGGCGCCCTCCCCCGCCGGGCCGGTCCTCGTCGGGCAGGGCGACTTCGTGACCCACGAGCACGACACGTCGGGCAGCGCGCGGATCGTCCGCGCCCCCGACGGGCGGCACCGGCTGGAACTCGTGGGCCTGGCCACCTCCAACGGCCCGGACCTGCGGGTCTGGCTCAGCGACCAGCCGGTGCGCAGCGGCACCGCCGGGTGGCGGGTCTTCGACGACGGCCGGTGGGTCGAGCTGGGCCGACTCAAGGGCAACCGGGGCGACCAGGGTTACGACATCCCGGCCGACGTCGACCTGACGGGCCTGACCAGCGTCTCCATCTGGTGCAAGCGGTTCGCCGTCTCCTTCGGGGCCGCGCCCCTGGCCCCGCCCCGCTGACCCGCCGGCCGCCACCCCCTACCTTCGCGTGCGGGGTGGAGTGGCGCTCTCGACCGATCGCCGGGCGGCTGAGAAACTGTGTGCCGGTCAGTGTCGTTTGGGGGATGGATGAGCAACAGCTGGGTGCTGCCCGACGAGGTGCTCCGGGACGCGCCGGCGTACACGCCACGCCCCGGCGAGCTGGCTGACCTGGAGCTGCTGCTGATCGGGGCGTACGCCCCGCTGGCCGGCTTCATGACCCGCGCCGACCTGGTCTCGGTGAGTCGGCGGGGCCGGCTCGCCGACGGCTCACCGTGGCCGGTGCCGGTGACCCTCCAGGTGCCGACGGCGCTCGCCCAGGGTCTCGACCCGCGCGACGAGGCACGCCGCACCCTGGTGCTCACCGACGGGGAGGGCGCGCCGGTCGCGGCGCTGGACGTCGCCGACGCGTGGCAGGTCCGCGACGGGGTGGCCGGCGTCGGGGGCACGGTCCGCCGGCTCGGCGACGGCGGTCACGGCCCCTTCCAGCGGCTGCGCCGCACCCCCGAGGAGGTACGTCCGCTGCTGCCGTCCGGTCGGGTGCTCGGGGTGATCGCCGACCGCCCGCTGCACCGGCCGCAGCTCGCCCAGATCGCCCACGCGGTCCGCACGCTCGGCGCCCACCTGCTGGTGATGATCCCGGTCGGCGAGGACGGCCTCGGCGGGTTGCCGCCGGAGTCGCTCGTACGCAGCGTCTTCGCCGCCCGCGACCGGATGCCGCCGGCCACGCTCGTCGCCGTCCCGTTGTCCCGCCGGCGCGACGAGATCAGCGACGCGCTGCTGCGGGCCCGGGTGTCGGCGGCGTACGGCGTCACGCACCTGCTCTCCACCGGCGAGATGCTCTCCGGCGCCGGCCTGCGGGTGCTGGTGCCGCGCGAGCTGGCCTACGACAACCGCGACGGGCAGTGGCGCTGGCGGGAGGACATCCCGCCCCGCAACCGACGCCTGGCGCTGACCCAGCCGGAGATCGACGACCTGCTGGACCGGGGTTTCCCGCTCCCCGAGTGGCACACCCCGCCCGCGGTGGCGAAGGAGCTGGCCCGGGCCCGGCCGCCGCGGCGGCACCGGGGCCTGGTCGTCTTCCTGACCGGGCTCTCGGGCTCCGGCAAGTCGACGATCGCCCGGGGCCTGGCCGACGTGCTGCGCGAGCAGGGCGACCGGAGCATCACGCTGCTCGACGGCGACGTGGTGCGCCGCGAGCTCTCCGCCGGGCTGGGCTTCAGCAAGGCCGACCGGGACCTCAACGTGCGCCGGATCGGCTGGGTGGCGGCGGAGATCGCCCGGCACCACGGCGTCGGCATCTGCTGCCCGATCGCCCCGTACGCCCAGGCCCGCGCGACCGCCCGGGAGATGGCGCTGGCCGCCGGTGCGGGCTTCGTGCTGGTGCACGTGGCGACCCCGCTGGAGGTCTGCGAGCAGCGCGACCGCAAGGGCCTCTACGCCCGGGCCCGGGCCGGCCTGCTCACCGGGATGACCGGCATCGACGACCCCTACGAGGAGCCGACCGACGCGGACCTGGTGGTCGACACCAGCGACATGACGATCGACGAGGCGGTCGAGGCCGTCCTGCACCACCTGAACGAGACGGGTTGGGTCGAACCCCGGCTCCAGTCCATCTGATCGGCCCTCCGCCTACCGGTGGTCTCCCCTTCGCGCTAGTGTTCACCTTTGTTCGAACACGTTCGACCGCGTGAGGGCGCGCGGCTGGCACGGAGGTACGGCTGATGCTCGCTCAGCAACGGCAGGCGGCCATCCTGGACCGGGTCCGCGCCACCGGCGGCGTACGGGTCACCGAGCTGGCCGCCGAGTACGGCGTCTCGGACATGACCATCCGGCGCGACCTGGAGGCGCTGCACGAGCGCGGCCTGCTGGCCAAGGTGCACGGCGGCGCCACGGTGGCCGGCCCTGGCTCGACCGACGAACCGGGCTTCCGGGCCAAGTCGGTGCGGCAACTGGCCGAGAAGGCGGCCATCGCCGGCCGCGCCGCCGAGCTGGTCCGCCCCGGGGCGGCGGTCGCCCTCTCCGCCGGCACCACCACCGCCGAGCTGGCCCGTCGACTGGTCGACGTGCCGGGCCTGACCGTCGTCACCAACTCGCTGCCGGTGGCCGAGATCCTGCACGCCGGCGGCCGGTCCGACCAGACCGTGGTGCTCACCGGCGGGGTGCGTACGCCGTCGGACGCGCTGGTCGGGCCGCTGGCCGTCGCCGCCATCCGGTCGCTGCACCTGGACCTGCTCTTCCTCGGCGTGCACGGGATCACCGAGCGGGCGGGGTTCACCACCCCGAACCTGATGGAGGCGGAGACCGACCGCGCCCTGGTGGCCGCCGCCGACCGACTGGTCGTGCTCGCCGACCACACCAAGTGGGGCACCGTCGGCATCTCCTCGATCGTTGAGCTTTCCGCCGCCCACGTGCTGGTCACCGACGACCGGCTGTCCCCCGACGCGCGGCGGGCGCTCGACGACCGGGTGGGCGAACTGGTGGTCGTGCCCCCCGCCACGGGCGCGGGACGGACGGCCACGACGACAGATGAGGGGATGGCGAGGTGAAGCGCACCGCGATCGCGCTGGCCGACGGCCGGGAGCTGATCTACTTCGACGAACGGGACGACGCCGTCCGCGACCAGCCGGACCGGCGCGAGCTGCCCCCGCCACCGCCCGCGTCGCAGCTGCGCCTGGACCCGCTGACCGACGAGTGGGTGGCCGTCGCCGTGCACCGGCAGACGCGCACCTTCCTCCCGCCAGCCGACCAGTGCCCGCTCTGCCCCAGCACCGACGGCCGGCAGAGCGAGATCCCGGCGCCCGACTACGACGTCGCCGTCTTCGAGAACCGGTTCCCCTCCCTCAGCGGCCGGGTGGCCGAGGAGCCCGCCGAGATCACCCCGTTCACCCCGGTCCGCCCGGGTCGGGGCCGCTGCGAGGTGGTCTGCTTCACCGACGACCACAACGCGTCCTTCGCGTCCCTCCCGCCACGCCGGGTGCGTACCGTCCTCGACGCGCTCGCAGACCGCACGTCGGCGCTCGCGGAGCTGCCCGGGGTGGAGCAGGTGTTCTGCTTCGAGAACCGGGGCGTGGAGATCGGCGTGACCCTGCACCACCCGCACGGCCAGATCTACGCGTACCCCTTCGTGACCCCGCGGACCCGGGCGCTGCTGGCCGCCGCCCGCCGGCACGCGGAACGCACCGGCGGGCGCAACCTCTACGCCGACGTGCTCGCCGCCGAGCGGGCCGGCGGCGACCGGGTGGTCGCCGCCAACGAGCACTGGACGGCGTACGTCCCGGCGGCGGCCCGCTGGCCGTTCGAGGTGCACGTGGCCCCGCACCGGCCGGTGCCGGACATCCCCGCTCTCGACGACGCCGAGCGGGACGCCTTCGGGCCGCTCTACCTGGACCTGCTGCGCCGCTTCGACGGGCTGTTCGACGTGCCGATGCCCTACATCGCCGCCTGGCACCAGGCGCCGGTACGCGTCGACCGCGAGCTGGGCCACCTGCACCTGCAGCTGTTCAGCATCCGGCGCGCGAAGGACAAGCTGAAGTACCTGGCGGGCTCGGAGTCCGCGATGGGCGTCTTCATCAACGACATCGCCCCGGAGCGCGCCGCCGAACTCCTCCGCGCCGCCTGAGCCCCGGCACCGCGCCCGATGGGGCGCGCAGTGACGGGGTGGGCCGGCGCGCAGTGAGAGGGTGGGCCGGTGGCGGGGTGGAGACAGGGCGCGGGGGGCCCGGGACAGGGCCCCCCGCAGGGAAGGGACGGCTGGCTGTGCGCGACAGCCGGGAAGGCTGGCTGATCGGCACGCTTGCCGCGAGGCGACCGCGGTCAACCTTCCTGGACGCGACTGGCATCTCGTCCACCCAGGTCAACGAGGCGCGCCGACGTAGGTGACGCCGAACGGCGCGTCACCCGCCGACACGCCGCAAGCCGATCCGCGGGCGTCGCCGGATCCGGGCGAGCCGAGTAGATCTTGGCAGGAATGGGCCCCTGGAGGGGCCGTTTCTCACCAAGATCTCAGGCGCTCGCCTGGCGACCACCGCCCGAGACCACGGAGCCCGCCGGCGGGTGCCGGCGGGCTCCTGGTGATGCGGCGGCAGCACCGTCAGGTGCCGCCGGATGGCGCGGAGAGGATCAGGCGGAGAGCTTGCGCGCCAGGTTCTCGTCGAGCGCGTTCATGAACTCGTCGGTGGTCAGCCACGGGGCGTCCCGCGAGATGAGCAGCGAGAGGTCCTTGGTCATCTGGCCGCCCTCGACGGTGTCGACGATGACCTGCTCCAGGGTGTTGGCGAACTCGGTGACCGCCGGGGTGCCGTCCAGCTTGCCCCGGTGGGCCAGGCCCCGGGTCCAGGCGTAGATCGACGCGATCGGGTTGGTCGAGGTCTTCTCGCCCTTCTGCCACTGCCGGTAGTGCCGGGTGACCGTGCCGTGCGCGGCCTCGGCCTCGACCGTACGGCCGTCCGGGGAGAGCAGCACCGAGGTCATCAGGCCCAGCGAGCCGAAGCCCTGCGCGACGGTGTCGGACTGCACGTCACCGTCGTAGTTCTTGCAGGCCCAGACGTAGCCGCCCTCCCACTTGAGCGCGGCGGCGACCATGTCGTCGATGAGCCGGTGCTCGTAGGTGATGCCGGCGGCGTCGAACTCGGCCTTGAACTCGTTCTCGAACACCTCGGCGAAGATGTCCTTGAACCGGCCGTCGTACGCCTTGAGGATGGTGTTCTTGGTGGACAGGTAGACCGGGTAGTTGCGGTCCAGGCCGTACCGGAACGAGGCGCGGGCGAAGTCCCGGATCGACTCGTCGTAGTTGTACATGCCCATGGCGATGCCGCCGCCGGGGAAGTTGGCGACCTCCATCTCCATCGGGGCGCCGCCGTCGGCCGGGGTGTAGGTGACGGTCACCTTGCCCGGGCCCGGGACGACGAAGTCGGTGGCCTTGTACTGGTCACCGTGGGCGTGCCGGCCGATGATGATCGGCTTGGTCCAGCCGGGGACCAGCCGCGGCACGTTGGACATGATGATCGGCTCGCGGAAGACGACGCCGCCGAGGATGTTGCGGATCGTGCCGTTCGGCGACCGCCACATCTTCTTCAGGCCGAACTCCTCCACCCGGGCCTCGTCCGGGGTGATGGTCGCGCACTTGACGCCGACGCCGTGCTCCTTGATGGCGTTGGCGGCGTCGACGGTGACCTGGTCGTCGGTCTCGTCGCGGTGCTGGATCGACAGGTCGTAGTAGTGCAGGTCGACGTCGAGGTAGGGCAGGATCAGCTGCTCCCGGATCTGCTTCCAGATGATCCGGGTCATCTCGTCGCCGTCGAGCTCAACGACCGGGTTGTTTACCTTGATCTTCGCCATCGGCCGGCGCTCCTCTCGGGGGACTCGTGCTCAAGCAGTACGAGCGTACTGGAAACTGATCGGCAGTCCCCAGCCGGCCTCGGTCGGGCCGGAACAAACGACGTGCACGGCGCACGGGACCGCTGGCATGATCGCCGGATGCCACCGAGCCGCATCCTCGGGTCTATCACGGTCACCGCACTCACCGACGGCGAGGGACCGTTCTTCCAGCCCCGCGCGGAGGCGTTCCCGGACGCCACGCCGGAGCACTGGCGCGCGGCCGACCTGCGGGACCCGGCCACGGTGACCGCCGACGGACGGTGGTGGCTGCCGTTCCGCAGCTTCGCCATCCGCGCCGGCGACGGGCCGGTGACCCTGGTCGACGCGGGGATCGGCCCGGCCGGCTCGCCCGCCGCGAGCTGGGCGCCGGTGCCCGGCCGGCTGCCGGCCGAACTCGCCGCCGCCGGCATCGACCCGGCCGACGTACGCACGGTGGTGCTCACCCACCTGCACAGCGACCACGTCGGCTGGGCGGTCACCGGCTCGCCGGGGACGCCGTACTTCCCGAACGCCGACTACGTGCTCCAGCGGGCCGAGCTGGCCGCCGTGGGGCAGCTCGCCCCGGGGCTGTCGGCCGGCCTGGTCGCGCCGTTGCGCGCCGCCGGCCAGCTCCGGGTGGTCGACGGCGAGGAGAGGCTGGATCCGACGGTACGGCTGCTGCCGACCCCGGGGCACACGCCCGGGCACCAGTCGGTGCTGCTGGAGGTGGGCGACGAGCGGCTGCTGCTCACCGGCGACCTGCTGGTGCACGCCGTGCAACTGGTCGACCCCGAGCTGGCGTACGCCCACGAGGAGGACGCCCCCGCGGCGCGTGCCTCGCGGGTGGGGCTGCTGCGCGACCTGGCCGCGCGCGGGCCCACGGTGCTCGCCACCCCGCACCTGGGCGAGGCGTTCATGATGCTGTAGGGCGGTACGACGAGGGGGCACGCCGGCGGACCGGCGTGCCCCCTCGACGGGTGGTGGGTCACATGGAGGCGACGTCGCCCTGCTTGGCGCGGACGGCCTCGGCGGCCTCCTTCAGGCTGGCCAGCTCGTCGGCGTCCAGGTCCGTCTCGACGACCCGCTTGACGCCCTCGGCGCCGATCGCGGCCTCGACACCCAGGTAGACGCCGGAGATGCCGTACTCGCCGTCGACCCAGGCGCAGACCGGCATGACCTCGCCCGAGTCCTCCGCGACGGCCTTGGCCATCCGCGCGGCGGCGGCCGACGGCGCGTAGTACGCCGAACCGGTCTTGAGCAGCGCGACCACCTCGGCGCCGCCGTTGCGGGTCTTGACGACCAGCTCCTCGATCTGCTCGGCCGGCATCGCCTCACGCAGCGGCTTGCCGTCGACCGTGCTCTGCGACGGCACCGGCACCATCGTGTCGCCGTGCGAGCCGAGGGTCAGCGTCTTCACCGACTTCACCGGTACGCCCAGCGCCTCGGCCACGAAGTTGGTGAACCGGGCGGTGTCCAGCATGCCGGCCTGGCCGAGGACCCGGTTCTTCGGGAACTGGGTGGCGAGCTGGGCCAGCGCGGTCATCTCGTCGAGCGGGTTGGACACGACGATGACGACGGCGTTCGGGGCGTACTTGGCGACGTTCTCGGAGACCTGGCGGACGATCTTCGCGTTCGTCTCGAGCAGGTCCATGCGGCTCATGCCCGGCTTGCGCGGCAGGCCGGCGGTGATCACGACGACGTCCGAGCCCTCGATCGCCTCGTAGCCCTCGCCGTTCGGACCGGTGGTCGCGCCGATCACCTTGGTCTCGAAGCCCTCGACGGCGCGCGACTGGTTGAGGTCCAGGGCGAGACCTGCGGGCTTGCCCTCCACGATGTCGGTGATCACGACGGTGTCGAAGACGTCGTACTCGGCCAGGCGCTGTGCGGTGGTGGAGCCGTAGAAGCCGGCCCCGACGACAGTGACCTTCTTACCCATGGTCGTCCCACTCCCTGCTACCAGTCGGTTTTCCGGACCGTATCAGTCATCCTGGCACCGATCAGGTCAGGGGAGGCGACCATCGCCGGGATGGGGCGAACGTCACGGCCGTCCGGCTCCGGGCGGGGCCCGGCGGGCGCTCAGTCGCGCTCGGCGCGCTCCACGACGTTGGTCAGCAGCATCGCGCGGGTCATCGGGCCGACGCCGCCCGGCATGGGCACCAGCTTGCCGGCCACCTCCGCCGCGTCACCGGCGACGTCGCCGGTGTAGCGGCCCTTGCCGTCCGGGCCGATGACCCGGGTGATGCCGACGTCGACCACGACCGCGCCCGGCGTGAGCATGTCGGCGGTGAGCAGGCCCGGTACGCCGGCGGCCACGATGACGATGTCGGCGGCCCGGGTGTGCGAGGCCAGGTCGAGGGTGCCGGTGTGGCAGAGGGTCACGGTGGCGTTCTCGCTGCGGCGGGTGAGCAGCAGGCCGAGCGGGCGGCCGACGGTGTTGCCGCGGCCGACCACGGCGACATTGGCGCCGCGCAGCGGCACGTCGTGCCGGCGGAGCAGCTCGACGATGCCGCGCGGGGTGCAGGGCAGCGGGGCGTCGTAGCCCAGGACGAGCCGGCCGAGGTTGACCGGGTGCAGGCCGTCGGCGTCCTTGTCGGGGTCGATCAGTTCCAGCACCCGCTGGGTGTCGAGGTGGCCCGGCAGCGGCAGCTGGACGATGTAGCCGTGGCAGGCCGGGTCGGCGTTCAGCTCGGCGAGCACGGCGTCGACCTGCGCCTGGGTCGCGTCGGCCGGCAGCTCGCGGCGGATCGAGGCGACCCCCACCTCGGCGCAGTCGCGGTGCTTGCCGTTGACGTACGCCTGGGAGCCGGGGTCCGCACCCACCAGGACGGTGCCGAGCCCGGGGGTGATGCCGCGTTCCGCCAGTGCCTTGACCCGTGTCCGCAGCTCGTCCTTGATCTCGGCCGCGGTCGCCTTGCCGTCCAGAAGCGTCGCCGTCACGCCCAGATCGTCTCACGGTCGGCGGCCGGCGATCCGACGACCCGCGCCAAGCCCGCAATGTGACCACTAAGAGTGACGTGCGGTTAATCACTCTGAGTGACGCGCGGGCCGGCGACGCCCCGGCTGGAACCGGACTCCCGGGCGATCGGGGCGACGGACGGGCACGCCCGGACCGGGACGGCGCGAACGGGCGGAGCGGGCGCGACGAGCACCGACCGCGTCGAGAGTCCGCGCTGCCCAGCGCCGTATTCGCGGCGGCACGGCATTAGCAGACCCGGCCCGCCGCGGCAAGGCCCGGACGGTGACTCCGTTATTCGTTCGTGACCCGCCCGTTGTCGATCGCCGGCCGACGACCTACCGTTGCCCAACGTTGCGCAGCGTAAACCCAGCGCCGGGCCTGACTGCGCAGCGTGAGGAGATGAGGAGGCTACATGCGTGTTCGTAGGCTCGCTGCCTGGACCGCCCTCCCGCTCGCGGTGACCCTGGGCCTGGTGGCCTGCGGCTCGGGCGGCGACGGTGGATCCGGCGAGAGCAACCCCGACGCGGCCGTGCGGATCGAGATCGCCGAGCCGCAGCACCTGGTGCCCACCAACACCAACGAGACGAGCGGCTCGCAGGTGCTCGCCGCCCTGTTCAGCCCGCTGGTCGACTACGACGAGGCCAACAAGCCCCACGAGGTGGCGGCCGAGTCGGTGACGTCCGAGGACAACACGACCTGGACGGTCAAGCTGAAGGACGGCTACACCTTCCACAACGGCGAGAAGGTCACCGCCGACAACTACGTCGACGCCTGGAACTACGGCGCCTACGCCCCGAACGGCCAGAACTCCAGCTACTTCTTCGAGAAGATCGCCGGCTACGAGGACATGCAGGGCGAGACCCCGAAGGCCAAGACGCTCAGCGGGCTGAAGAAGGTCGACGACCTGACCTTCACCGTGACGCTGTCGGAGCCGTACAGCGAGTTCAAGTCCGTGCTCGGCTACACCGCCTTCTACCCGATGCCGAAGGCCGCGTTCTCCGCGCCCGGCGTACTGGCCGAGGGCTACGAGCAGGCACCGGTCGGTCAGGGCCCGTTCAAGATGAAGGGCGCCTGGCAGCACGACGCCAAGGTCGAGGTCGAGAAGTACGACGCCTTCCCCGGCGAGAAGCCGAAGGTGGCCGGCGTCGAGTTCCGGATCTACCAGCAGCCGACCGCCGCGTACGCGGACGTGCTCTCGGACAACCTGGACGTCATCAAGACCATCCCGACCGAGAACCTCTCGACGGCCGGCACCGACCTCGGTGACCGGTTCAAGCAGAGCTCCGCCTCGTCGCTCCAGGTGCTGGCCTTCCCGACGTTTCAGGAGGAGTTCAGCAACCCGGACGTGCGCAAGGCCATCTCGATGGCGATCGACCGGGACGAGATCACCAAGTCGATCTTCAAGGACTCGCAGCAGCCGGCCCGCTCGTTCGTCTCGCCGGTCGTCGCGGGCTACCGCGACAGCACCATCGGCGAGGCCGGCGAGTTCGACCCGGCCAAGGCCAAGAGCCTGTACCAGGCCGCGGGCGGCCCGGCGAGGATCGAGCTGTCCTACAACGGCGACGGCGGCCACAAGGACTGGATCGACGCGACCTGCAACCAGCTCAAGACCAACCTGGGCGTGGACTGCGTGGGCACCGCCGAGCCGAAGTTCGCGGACCTGCTGACCAAGGTGAAGGCCAAGCAGCCGGTCGGCCTGTTCCGGATGGGCTGGGTCATGGACTACCCGTCCATGGAGAACTACCTGGGCCCGCTGTACAGCAGCAACGGCTCGTCGAACTACTACGGCTACAGCAACCCGGAGTTCGACAAGCTGCTCGCCGAGGGCGCCAGCGCCGCGAACGAGGACGAGGCGATCAAGAAGTACCAGGCGGCCGAGGACCTGCTGGCGGAGGACCTGCCGGTGATCCCGCTGCGGTACGGCCAGAACAACTTCGGCCACTCCACCAAGGTGACGAACGTGGAGATGGATCTCTTCGACCGGATCGACCTCGTGAAGATCGAGGCCGTCAAGTAACACCACGGCAGGACGGGTCGGGCCATCGGCGGACGGTGGCCCGACCCGCCTTCCTCTTCGCACTTTTTCCGCCAGACTGCCAAGTATGTTCCGCTTCATCCTGCGGCGTCTGCTCCAGATGGTCCTCGCGTTCTTCGGGACCACGCTGATCGTCTACGCGCTGATGTTCGCCGGCCAGGGCGATCCCATCCAGGCGCTCGCCGGCGAGCGCCCGGTCACGGCGGCCCAGCGGGCATACCTGACGGAGAAGTTCCACCTCGACCGGACCGGGGTCGGCGGCTTCTTCTACCGCTACTTCGACTACCTCAAGAACCTGCTCCAGGGTGACCTCGGGCAGTCCCTCACCGGACGCTCGATCGGCGACATCCTGGCCGCCGCCTGGCCCGTCACGGTCAAGCTGGCGCTGATCGCCATGGCGGTCACCGTCCTCTTCGGGGTCACCGCGGGCGTGCTCGCCGGCATCCGGCGGGCCAGCATCTTCGACAACTCGACCCTGCTGCTGACCCTGCTGGTGCTCGGCATCCCGACGATCGTGCTCGCGCCGCTGGCGCAGTACCTCCTCGGCGTCAGGTGGCAGCTCTTCCCGGCCACCGCCGGCGCCGACCCGGACCTGTACGCGCTCCTGCTGCCGGGCATCGTGCTCGGCTCGCTCTCGCTGGCCACCGCACTGCGGCTGACCCGGACGTCCGTGGCCGAGAACCTGCGCGCCGACTACGTCCGCACCGCCCGGTCGAAGGGGCTCGTGAGGCGGCGGATCGTCAGCGTCCACGTGCTGCGCAACTCCCTCATCCCGGTGGTCACCTTCCTCGGCGTCGAGCTGGGCAACCTGATGAGCGGCGCGATCATCACCGAGGGCGTGTTCAACATCCCCGGCGTCGGCTTCAACCTCTTCCGCGGCATCCGCACCGAGGACGGCCCGCTGGTGGTGGGCATCGTCAGCGTGCTCGTCGTGGTCTACCTCGTCTCCAACCTGGTGGTGGACGTCCTGTACGCCGTACTCGACCCGAGGATCCGCTATGAGTGAGCGCAGCGAACGAATCGGCAGCGCAGTGTTTCGTGCCGGCGCCGAGCGCAGCGAGGTGCGGGCATGAGTGACTTCGAGACCGTCGCGGCGAGCGAGAACCAGGCCGCGCGGCGGGGGCCGTCGGGTGAGCCCGGCGCGCCGAACCAGGTCGGCGTACCGCAGAAGCCCCGCAGCCTGGCCGGCGACGCCTGGCGCGACCTGCGCCGCAAGCCGATCTTCTGGATCAGCCTCGCCCTGGTGCTGCTGGTCGCCGCCATGGCCGCCGTGCCGGGGCTGTTCACCGCGAACGATCCGCGCGACTGCGTGCTGGCCCGTCAGCACGCCGGGCCGTCCGGCGGGGCGATCTTCGGGTACGACTTCCAGGGCTGCGACACGTACGCCCGGGCGGTCTACGGCGCCCGCGCGTCGCTGCTGGTCGGCGCGCTCTCCGCCCTGCTCACCGGCCTGATTGCGCTCGCCGTGGGGATGCTGGCCGGCTACTTCGGCCGCTGGGTCGACGCGGTGCTCTCCCGGGTGATCGACGTGGTCCTCGGCATCCCGCTCCTGCTCGCCGCGATCGTGCTGCTCAAGCGGGTCAACAGCGACAGCTCGGCGGTCCGGATCGGCGCGGTCATCTTCGTGCTGGCGATCCTCGGCTGGACCACCGCCGCCCGCGTCGTCCGCTCCTCGGTGATCACCGCCAAGGAGCAGGACTACGTCGCGGCGGCCCGGATGCTCGGCGCCGGCGACGGCCGGATCATGCTGCGGCACATCCTGCCCAACGCGCTCGCCCCGGCGATCGTGGTGCTGACGATCGCCCTCGGCTCGTTCATCGCCGCCGAGGCCACGCTGAGCTTCCTCGGCATCGGGCTCAGGGCGCCGACCATCTCCTGGGGCATCGACATCGACGCGGGCCGGGTGCACATGCGGGAGTCGGTCACCCCGCTGCTGGTCCCCTCGACGTTCCTGGCGCTGACCGTGCTGGCGTTCATCATGCTCGGCGACGCGATCCGCGACGCCTTCGACCCGAAGCTGCGATGACGAGCCCCGTGCGCCCCGTCGTCGCGAGCGAGAGGCAGGGACCATGAGTCAGTCCGCCGTCCGACCCACGCCGGCCTCACCCACCCCCGAGGGCGGGCACCTGCTGGACCTACGGGACCTGCACGTCGAGTTCCGCACCAGCGAGGGCGTGGCCAGGGTGATCAACGGGGTCTCGTACCACCTCGATCCCGGCGAGACGCTCGCCGTGCTCGGCGAGTCGGGCTCCGGCAAGTCGGTCACCGCCCAGGCGATCATGGGCATCCTCGACACTCCCCCGGCCGTGATCCGCTCCGGCGAGATCCTCTACCAGGGGCGGGACCTGCTGAAGCTGCCGGAGGAGCAGCGCCGGCAGGTACGCGGCAAGGAGATCGCGATGATCTTCCAGGACGCCCTCTCCGCGCTGAACCCCGTCTTCGGAGTGGGCTGGCAGATCGGCGAGACGCTGCGCCAGCGCGAGGGCATGTCGAAGGCGGACGCCCGTGCCCGCGTCGTCGAGCTGATGGACCTGGTACGGATCCCCGCCGCCGCCAGCCGGCTCGGCGACTACCCGCACCAGTTCTCCGGCGGCATGCGGCAGCGCGTCATGATCGCGATGGCGCTGGCCATGAACCCGAAGGTGCTGATCGCCGACGAGCCGACCACGGCCCTGGACGTCACCGTGCAGGCCCAGATCATGGACCTGCTGGCCGACCTGCGCCGCGACCTCGACATGGCGATGATCCTGATCACGCACGACCTGGGCGTGGTCGCCGGCGTCGCGGACCGGATCGCCGTCATGTACGCCGGCCGGATCGTCGAGCACGCCGACGTCCGCTCGCTGTACCGGGCGCCGGCCCACCCGTACACGAAGGGGTTGCTGGAGTCGATCCCTCGGATGGACGTCCGGGGCCAGGAGCTCTCCACGATCAGGGGGCTGCCGCCCAACCTGATGCGGATCCCGTCCGGCTGCCCCTTCCACCCCCGGTGCCCGTACGTGCAGCAGGTCTGCGTCGACGTGGTGCCGCACGACCTGGTCCTGGGCGACGGCCGGACCAGCGAGTGCCACTTCGCCCAGGAGGTCCGTGATGACAGCGCCCGCTAGCCCGACCAAGGTGCGCGGCGAGACGATCCTCGCCGTCGACAACGTGGTCAAGCACTTCCCGATCCGCCAGGGCGTGCTCTTCCAGCGGCAGGTCGGCGCCGTCAAGGCCGTCGACGGGGTCAGCTTCGAGCTGCGCCGGGGCGAGACCCTCGGGGTGGTCGGCGAGTCGGGCTGCGGCAAGTCGACGCTGGCCCGGCTGCTGATGCGGCTGGAGACGCCGACCGCCGGCCGGGCCACCCTGGAGGGCCGGGACCTGTTCTCCGCCTCCGGCGCCGAGTTGCGCCGGCTGCGGCGCAACATGCAGATGGTGATGCAGGACCCGTACACCTCGCTGAACCCGCGCATGACGGTCGGCGACATCATCGGCGAGCCGTTCGAGATCCACCCGGACGCCGCGCCGAAGGGCAGCCGGCGGGGCCGGGTGCGGGAGCTGCTCGACGTGGTCGGCCTCAACCCCGAGCACATCAACCGGTACCCGCACCAGTTCTCCGGGGGCCAGCGGCAGCGCATCGGCATCGCCCGCGCGCTCGCCCTGCGGCCCGAGATCATCGTCTGCGACGAGCCGGTCAGCGCCCTGGACGTGTCGATCCAGGCCCAGGTGATCAACCTGCTGGAGAAGCTCCAGGACGAGTTCGGCCTGTCGTACATCTTCATCGCGCACGACCTGTCGGTGGTCCGCCACATCTCGGACCGCGTCGCGGTCATGTACCTCGGCAAGATCGTGGAGATCGGCACCGAGGACGAGATCTACGAGCGCGCGACCCACCCGTACACCCAGGCGCTGCTCTCGGCCGTGCCGGTGCCGGACCCGGAGGCCCGCGACCGGCGCACCATGATCCGGCTCACCGGCGACGTGCCGAGCCCGGCCGACCCGCCGAGCGGCTGCCACTTCCGCACCCGCTGCTGGAAGGCCCAGGAGGTCTGCGCCACCCAGGAGCCCCACACGGTCCTCCGCGCCGCGGACCCCCACCCCTCGGCCTGCCACTTCGCCGAACTCCGCCCCACCCCCTGACCCGCCCCCCTGACCCGCCCCGCCCTCCCCGCCTCCCTTTCGCGTCGATCATGCAGTTGTGGTGGGCGGATCGCCCGCCTTCGCCCCTTTCGCAGGGCACCACAACTGCATGATCGACCCCGAAGGAGGGGGAGGGAGGGGAGGGGAAGGAGCGGGGGTTAGTGGAAGAAGTGGCGGGTGGAGGTCAGGTACATGGTGACGCCGGCCTGCTTGGCGGCGGCGATGACTTCCTCGTCGCGGATCGAGCCGCCCGGCTGCACGATCGCGCGGACGCCGGCGTCGATGAGGATCTGCGGGCCGTCGGCGAAGGGGAAGAAGGCGTCCGAGGCGCACACCGCACCACGGGCCCGGTCCGCTCCGGCCCGGGCGACCGCGAGCTGCGCCGAGTCGACCCGGTTGACCTGGCCCATCCCGACGCCGACCGTCGCGCCGTCCCTGGCCAGCAGGATCGCGTTGCTCTTCACCGCGCGTACCGCCCGCCAGGCGAAGGCCAGGTCGCGCAGGGTCGCCTCGTCCGCCGGCTCGCCGGTGGCCAGCCGCCAGTTGGCCGGGTCGTCGCCCTCGGCGTCGATCCGGTCGGCCATCTGCACCAGTACGCCGCCGGTGACCTGCCGCCACTCGGCCGGCAGCGGGGCGTAGGCCGGCGCGTGCAGCAGCCGGATGTTCTTCTTCGCCTGGAGGACCTCCACCGCGCCCTCGTCGAAGCCGGGCGCCACCAGCACCTCGGTGAAGATCTCCGACACCTGCCGGGCCAGCTCGACCGAGACCGGCCGGTTGACCGCGATCACCCCGCCGTACGCGGACACCGGGTCGCAGGCGTGCGCCTTGCGGTGCGCCTCGGCCACGTCGGCGCCCACCGCGATCCCGCACGGGTTGGCGTGCTTGATGATCGCCACCGCCGGCTGGTCGGCGAAGTCGTTGGCCGCCCGCCAGGCCGCGTCGGCGTCGACGTAGTTGTTGTAGGACATCTCCTTGCCGTGCAGCTGCTCGGCCTGGGCGAGCCCGGCCGGGCTGGAC
The DNA here is from genome assembly GCF_035920365.1 of Micromonospora sp. NBC_01740. Taxonomy (NCBI): domain Bacteria; kingdom Bacillati; phylum Actinomycetota; class Actinomycetes; order Micromonosporales; family Micromonosporaceae; genus Micromonospora; species Micromonospora sp. NBC_01740. The sequence continues at coordinate 520,169 of NZ_CP109150.1, forward strand.
GGGTCGACGTAGAGCGCCGCCGGCTGGTGCGGGTTCTCGCCGTAGCGCAGCACCGCCTGCCGGCGCAGCGACAGCCCGGCGAAGTCCGGCCAGCCGTCCTCCTCGGGCGCCAGCGTGGCGGCGCACCACTCGGCCACCGCCACGTCGTACTCGGCGATGACGGCGAAGGCGCGGGCGGCCAGCACGCGCCGCTGGGCCAGCGTGAAGCCGCCCTCGCCGAGCGCGGCGAGCAGGGCCGGGTACGCGGCCGGGTCGGTCACCACGGCGACCGAGGCGTGGTTCTTGGCGGCCGCCCGGACCATCGCCGGACCGCCGATGTCGATCTGCTCGACGCACTCCTCGACGCCCGCGCCGGAGGCGACAGTGGCCTGGAACGGGTAGAGGTTGGACACCAGCAGGTCGATACCGGCGATGCCGTGCTCGTCGAGCTGGGCGACGTGGGAATCCTTGCGCAGGTCGGCGAGGAGTCCGCCGTGCACCTTCGGGTGCAGCGTCTTGACCCGCCCGTCGAGGATCTCCGGGAAGCCCGTCACCGTCTCGACCGGGGTCACCGGCACTCCCGCGCCGGCGATGGCCGAGGCGGTGCTGCCGGTCGAGACGATCTCCACCCCGGCCGTGTGCAGCGCCCGGGCCAGCTCGACCAGGCCGGTCTTGTCGTAGACGCTGACCAGCGCCCGCCTGATCGGGCGGCGTTCGTCCTGAGTGGAACTCACGGGACCGTGACCTTTCTTCCGGTGATCGTCCAACCTTCGCGGACCAGGCGGCCCACCTGCTCGACGAGCTGGTGCCGCTCGGCTTCCTTGATGCGCTCGGTGAGCGTCTCGACGTCGTCGCCGTCGTGCACCGGCACGGCGACCTGCGCGACGATCGGGCCGGTGTCCATGCCGGCGTCGACGAAGAAGAGCGTCGCCCCGGTGACCTTCACGCCGTAGGCGAGGGCGTCACGCGGGCCGTGGATGCCGGGGAACGCCGGCAGCAGCGTGTTGTGCGTGTTCAGGTAGCGGTCGCCGAAGGCGGCCAGGAAGCGCGGGCCGACCAGCTTGAGGAAACCCGCGGAGACGACCAGGTCGGGCCGGTGCTCGGCGACGCGGGCGGTCAGCGCGGCGTCCCAGTCCTCGCGGCCAGGGTGGTCGGCGACCCGCTCGACGAAGGTCGGCACACCTGCCGCGGCGGCCCGGTCCAGACCCGCGATGCCGTCGCGGTCGGCGCCGACGGCCACCACCCGGGCCCCGTACGCCGGATCGACGCTCGCATCGAGCAGGGCCTGGAGGTTGCTCCCGGAGCCGGAGACGAGGACGACGATGCGGGCGACGGGCGCGGGCTCGGTCACCGGGCCACCCTATCGGGCCTGCCGCCGCTTCCATCCGCTGGGCATTGCGACATTCACCGACGACGCGAATGGTCCGGACCAGGTACGCTGCCGGTCGCTCGGGCCCGGCGCGCGTCGGCCCGCACCCGTCAGTGATCCGACGCCCCGCGGGGGTGTCGAGTGGAATGAGGAGTACGCCGAGATGCAGCCCGGATACCAGCCGCAGCAGCCGCAGATCAACAACAACATGACGATGTCGATCGTCGCCATCTTCCTCTTCTGGCCGCTGGCCATCCCGGCGATCATCAACGCCTCCAAGGTGAACCCGCTGCTCCAGCAGGGCGACTACGCCGGGGCCCAGGCCGCCGCCGCCGAGTCGAAGAAGTGGTCCAAGTGGGCGCTCATCGTCGGCATCAGCTGGTACGTGATCGTGCTGGTGTGCTGCCTGCTCGGTGGGCTCGCCGGTGTGATGGGCGGCGACACCTCCACCAGCAGCTACTGACAGATCGGACGAGGAGTCGCATGCAGCCCGGTTACCCCGGACAGGATCCGTACGGCCAACAGCCGCACCAGGATCCGAACGCGCCGCACCACGACCCGTACGCCCCGCCGCCGGCGGCGCCGTACGGTCAGCAGCCCGCCTCCGGGCAGCCGAACGACCCGTACGCCGCGCCGCAGGATCCGTACGGCCAGCAGAACCCGTACGGCCAGCAGGACCCCTACGGCCAGCAGGACCCGTACGGCCAGCCGCCGACCTCGGGCCAGCCCTACGGGCAGCCGCCCACCTCGGGCCAGCCCTACGGGCAGCCGGCGCCGGGTCAGCCGTACGGGCAGCAGCCGTACCAGGACCCGTACGGCCAGCAGGCGTACTCGCAGCCGCCCATGTACCCCAACGCGGGATTCGCCGCGAAGGGGCCTGGGCAGCAGCAGAACACCCTCGGTCTGGTGTCCATGATCCTCGGCATCGCCTCGATCCCGATGGTCTGCTGCTACCTCGGCATCCCGCTGGGCATCGGTGCGCTGGTGACCGGGTGGATGGGCAAGCAGAAGGCCGCCCAGGGGCTGGCCGACAACAACGGTCAGGCCCTCGCCGGCCTGATCTGTGGCGCCATCGGCGTCGTGCTCGGCCTGCTCCAGATCATCTTCCTGGGCTTCAGTCTGACGCTGCCCAACCAGCCCTGACCGTCATGCGACAGGGGCGTCCCGGCCCGTCCGGGGCGCCCCGTCGGCGTCTTCCGGCCCCTCAGCGGGGCGCGCGGGACAGCACCCGGGTCGCGGCGGCGCCGATCAGCGCCCCGACCGTGACGACCGCGGTCGCCACCGCCGCCACCTGCCAGGCGACGGGCCCCACCTGGACCAGCCGGCCGCCGCCGAGCGATCCGGCGGAGGCGGCCGCGGCGGCGCCCAGCAGCAGACCGGCCACCGGGCCGGCGAGCGCCGCCGCCCCGAGCAGCGGCCCCCAGCGCAGCGGTGCCCGGTCGTCGGCGGCGAGCCGGAGCAGCCGGCGGGCCAGCAGCCAGCCCGCGGCCATCCCGGCGAGGACCGGCACCGCAAGCAGCCCGGCGCCGAGCCCGTCGACCGGCCCGCGCGGCAGCCCGGCCAGCAGCGGTACGGCCGGCAGCGCCCCCACGGAGACCTCGCTGGTGCGTACCGCCGTGTCGGTGCCGACGGCGAAACCCGGGCCGAGCAGGTAGCTGACCGACCAGATTGTGGCGTTGGGCGCGTAGGCGAGGCTGACCAGCGTGATCCCGGCCTGGCCGGCGACCCCGGTGCGGTAGGCCCCGATCAGGTCGGCGGCGTCCCCGCCCCCGGTGGCCACGGCGAGCCCCGCCGCGCCGGCCCCCGCGCCGAACAGCAGCAGCCCGGCGACGAGCCCGGTGCGGATTCCGTCGCGCAGCGCGTCCGGGGACCGCGCGGCGAGCAGGCCGGCCACGCGCGTCGTCCGGGCCGAGCCCACCAGGGCCCCGATCGTGCCGAGCACCAGGAGGGTCAGCCCGGCGCGCACCGGTGACGCGCCGGCCAGCACCGCGCCGAGGACCCCGAGCAGCGCGTACGCGACGCCGACCGCGCCGGCGGCGAGGAGCGCCTGCCGGGGCGACCGGCCGCCCCGCGCGCCGATGGCCCGGCTGGTGTGCACGCCCGCCCGGGTCAGCCGCCAGACGACCAGGGCGGTCAGCGCCAGCGGGGCCAGCCCGAGCGGGCCGGCGGCGGTGTCCAGCGGCACGCCGTGCCCGAGCAGCCAGCCGGCCAGCCCGGCGCGCAGCGCACCCGGCACGGAGGCGGCACCCTCACTGAGCTGGAACAGCCAGAGCACGACCACGACCGGCAGCCAGGAGGTGAGCGCCGCCCACCCGGCGGCGACCCCGGCGGCGACGACGAGCGGGGCGCGACTGCGGCGCGGCTCGCCGGCGCGCGGCGCGGGCACCCGCCGGCTCCGCCCGACGGGCGCGGCCGGCCGGGCGCCGGGGCCGACGTCGGCGCCGGGACGGCTGGGCTGATCAGGGGTGACGGAGGACATCGCGTCTACTCTGGCATGCCGGGCCGGCGGTGGCAGTCCGATACCGCCCCGCAGCGGCGACGAGTTACGTGATCCACCATCTCCGGCCCCCGATCCGGTCTAGCCTCGGCGCAGGGACGCGACCGCTGGGTCGCGGCACCGACGTCCGGAGGAGAGCCGTGAACACTCCGTATCCGCCGCCCCCGCCGGCACCGTCCGCGGCCGGTCGCGACCGCACGACGCTGTGGGGCGTGCTCGGCATCATCCTCGGCCTGCTCTGCTGCGGCATCCTGGGGATCGTCTTCGGTTACCTGTCGATCCGGGACGCCAAGCGCTTCGGCCAGTCGCCCGTGCTCGGCTACCTGGCGATCGCGTTCGGCGTGCTCAACATCATCGGCAGCGGCGTCCTCTGGGCCGGCGGCAACTACCCGCTCTACAACGACTGAGGCCGCCCGCGCCAAAACGACCGGGGCCGCCGCGACACGACGGCGGAGGGCCGACCGCGAACGGTCGGCCCTCCGGTCGTACGTCGCTCGGGCTCAGCCCGCGGACATGATCTCCCGCATGAGCTTGGCGGTCTCGGTCGGGGTCTTGCCGACCTTGACGCCGACCGCCTCCAGCGCGTCCTTCTTGGCCTCGGCGGTGCCCGCCGAGCCGGAGATGATCGCACCGGCGTGGCCCATGGTCTTGCCGGGCGGCGCGGTGAAGCCGGCGATGTAGCCGACCACCGGCTTGGTCACGTTCGCCTTGATGAACTCGGCGGCCCGCTCCTCGGCGTCGCCACCGATCTCACCGATCATGACGATCGCGTCGGTCTCCGGGTCGGCCTCGAACGCGGCGAGCGCGTCGATGTGGGTGGTGCCGATGATCGGGTCACCGCCGATGCCGACGCAGGTCGAGAATCCGATGTCACGCAGCTCGTACATCATCTGGTAGGTCAGCGTGCCGCTCTTGCTGACCAGGCCGATGCGGCCGGTGCCGGTGATGTCGGCCGGGATGATGCCGGCGTTGGAGGCGCCCGGCGAGGCGATGCCCGGGCAGTTCGGACCGATGATCCGGGTCCGCTCCCCCTTGGCGACGTTGTACGCCCAGAACGCGGCGGTGTCGTGCACCGGCACGCCCTCGGTGATCACCACGGCCAGGTCGATCCCGGCGTCGATCGCCTCGACGACCGCGCCCTTGGTGAACTGCGGCGGTACGAAGATCACGGTCACGTCCGCACCGGTCTGCGCCATCGCGTCCGCGACGCTGGCGAAGACCGGCAGCTCGGTGCCGTCGAAGTCGACCGTCTGGCCCGCCTTGCGCGGGTTGACGCCGCCGACGACGTTGGTGCCCGCGGCGAGCATCCGCCGGGTGTGCTTGGAACCCTCGGAACCGGTCATCCCCTGGACGATGACCTTCGAGTCCTTGGTCAGCCAGATAGCCATTGTCAGACCCCCGCAGCCGCCAGCTCGGCGGCCCGCTCGGCCGCGCCATCCATCGTGTCGACCCGCTGGACCAGCGGGTTGTTCGCGCCGTCGAGGATCGCCCGGCCAGCCTCGGCGTTGTTGCCGTCGAGGCGGACGACCAGCGGCTTGGTGACCTGCTCGCCGCGCTGCTCGAGCAGGGCCAGCGCCTGCACGATGCCGTTGGCGACCTCGTCGCAGGCGGTGATGCCGCCGAAGACGTTGACGAAGACGCTCTTCACCGACGGGTCGGACAGGACGATCTCCAGTCCGTTCGCCATCACGGCGGCGCTCGCGCCACCGCCGATGTCGAGGAAGTTGGCCGGCTTGACGCCGCCGTGCCGCTCACCGGCGTACGCGACCACGTCGAGGGTCGACATGACCAGGCCGGCGCCGTTGCCGATGATCCCGACCTCGCCGTCGAGCTTGACGTAGTTGAGGTCCTTCTCCTTGGCGGCCTGCTCCAGCGGGTCCACCGCGGCCTGGTCGACCAGCGCCTCGTGGTCCGGGTGCCGGAACCCGGCGTTCTCGTCGAGGGTGACCTTGGCGTCGAGCAGCAGCAGCTTGCCCTCGCGGGTCTTGGCCAGCGGGTTCACCTCGACCAGCGTGGCGTCCTCGGCGACGAAGGCCTTCCACAGCCCCACGGCGGCCTCGACGACCTGGTCGGCGACCTCGGCCGGGAAGTTGGCGGCGGTGACGATCTCGCGCGCCTTCGCCTCGTCGACGCCGGTGTTGGCGTCGATCGGGGCCTTGACGACCTTCTCCGGGGTCTCGGCGGCGACCTGCTCGATGTCCATGCCGCCGGCGACGCTGGCGATGCAGAGGAAGGTGCGGTTCGCCCGGTCGAGCAGGTAGGAGAAGTAGTACTCCTCGGCCACGTCCGCGGTCACCGTGATCATGACCTTGTGGACGGTGTGGCCCTTGATGTCCATGCCCAGGATGTCGGTGGCGCGGGCCACCGTCTCCTCGGCGCCCTCGGCCAGCTTCACGCCGCCGGCCTTGCCTCGGCCACCGACCTTCACCTGTGCCTTGACGACCACCCGACCGCCTAGGCGTTCGGCGATCGCGCGGGCCTCCTCCGGGGTCGTGGCGACGCCGCCGGCGAGCACGGGCAAGCCGTGCCGTTCGAACAGGTCCCGCCCCTGGTACTCGTACAGGTCCACGTTTGCGCGTCCCGTCCCGTCTCCGCGGCGCGCCGTCGCGCCGCCACCAGCGTTATGGAAAACAGTTTGACGCCTGTCATCACTCGAAACAGGCCATTGGGCGCAGCCTAGCGAGGTGGACACCGCCGGCAACCGAGCGGGTGCACGTTGTGTGGTAATGCACAATCGGCGGCGTCGCGCGGCCTTTCCGCGACTTCGGCCCGATGTCAGCCGTCCGGGCGATGTTGCCGGGGGCGCGTAACCCGTCCGTGGGGGCGTCGTTGAGTCAGGTGTCGGAGCGCTGATGCAGCGCGACGACGGGAGCGGCCGATGCCCTGTCGGTCGAGGGGTGGCGGCGGGGCATCGTGCATAGAGGGGCCGGACGTGTGAGGGGTGCGTCCGGCCCCTCCCCCTGCCCGGATTCGGCCGCCGAGCGGCCCCGAGCCCGCGACCGCCGTCAGGCGACCGGCTGGGCGACGTTCTGCCGGACCCACTCGACGATCGACTGGGTCGTCGCACCCGGCGTGAAGATCTTGGCGACCCCGAGCCGCTGGAGCTCCGGGATGTCGGCGTCGGGAATGATGCCGCCGCCGAACACGACGATGTCGCGGGCGTCGCGCTCACCGAGCAGCTCCACCACCCGCCGGAACAGCGTCATGTGCGCCCCGGACAGCACGGAGAGCCCGACCGCGTCGGCGTCCTCCTGGATCGCGGTCTCCACGATCTGCTCCGGGGTCTGGTGCAGGCCGGTGTAGATGACCTCCATGCCGGCATCCCGCAGGGCACGCGCGACGACCTTTGCGCCACGGTCGTGGCCGTCCAGGCCCGGCTTGGCGACGACGACCCGTACACGAGAGCTCATCAGCGCATCCCTTTCACCGGCTCCGCGGCTTCACTGAACGAACGGTAACCCGCCCGACCCTGCCCGGGAAATCCGGGCGGTGAACCTCACCCCCGCGAACCCGGCCGGACTCCCGTCGGCGCCGGTACGGCGGACCGCGCCGACCCCCGACGTCAAGCCGGACGACTCCGCCGTTCGGTCACCCTGCGCGACGAACGGGCAGTTAAGGGGGCACCGTTCGAGGGGTACGACCCATGACAATCACGGACGGAAACGGACAGAACGCGGTAGCAATTCGGCGCTTCGGCTTGTGACGGGACTGGTGGTTGGCTAACGTGTCCACGGTTGTCATCAGGTCCACGGACGGGTGACGACGCGGCCAGCCGGCGTTCACCCGAGCTTCACGGGCGTCGAGGAAGCCGCTTCGGATCCCCGACAACGGAGGGTGTGCGTGCGCCAGCGCCTGTCGTCTGAGCCCGATCGATATCGCGGTCGCCGCCGCGTACCCACCCCCCCGCGTAGCCGCTACGCAGCGGTGGTCACCACCGCGTTCGTCGGTGCCGGCATCGTCGCGATCGGCGCCGGCGCCCTGCCGGACGCCAAGAGCGTCAGCCCGTCGGTCCTCGACGAACTCAAGGCCGCCTCGGCCGTCAACCAGGACGCCGCGGCCCGTGGCGACAACGCCGACCGCGCCAGCCGCGACAGCGACCGCGCCGGAGGCGCCGAGTCCGCCGAGCCCGAGGTCTGGCTGCTCCCCCTCCAGGGCTACGAGTTCAACTCGCCCTACGGCATGCGCTGGGGCAAGCTGCACACCGGCGTCGACCTGGTCGCCCCCGAGGGCACCCCCTACGTCGCCATCCACGAGGGCACCGTCACCAAGGCCGGCTGGTTCGGCGGCTACGGCCACACCGTGATCGTCCGGCACGCCGACGGCAGCGAGGCGATCTACGGGCACTCCTCGGCGCTGAGCGTCAAGGAGGGTCAGCAGGTGAAGGCGGGCGACCAGCTCGGCCTCGTGGGCAACACCGGCCACTCCTACGGCTCCCACCTGCACCTGGAGGTGCATGTCAAGGGCGAGCCGCTCGACCCGGTGCCGTGGCTCAAGGAGCGCGGAGTGGACATCAAGCTACAAGTCGAGGTGTACTACAGCGAGGTAGCCGCGTCCTGACGCTGCGTATCGCCCGTCGACCGCCCGGATCTGCCGATCCGGGCGGTTTTTCGTGTGCCACCGGAGTCGAAAGTGAGCCGGGTCACGCCGCCGACTGTGACCGGCGCCATCGCCACACATGATCACTTTTACGGTCGAACAACCCCGAACGGGGACGCAACGGGCGGATGCGGCCGTCACCGGTCCGCCCGGCCCCCGTCCCACTACCCGTCACGCCGCGTGTCGACACCAGTATTTCGAGGTCAAGTGCCCCCTCGATCAGTGAAGGTCCGCCGTGCAGGAAGACATTCGGAACGAGAACACCCCCGACGCCCCCGTCCGGCCCCGGAGGCGGATCGGCGGCCGCACCCGCGTGATCATCGCCGCAGCGGCCCTGACCGGCCTCGGCCTCGGCGGCGCCGCCTTCGCGGCCACCGGGAACGACGAGCCCTCCGTCCCGGCCGCCGCCGTGGACACGCAGGCCCGCACGGAGGCCGCCGACCGCGCCGACCGCTCCGCCCGCGAGACGACCGCCCCGGCCACCCCCTCGGCGAGCCCGACGCCCAGCCCGACGAAGGCCAGCCCGTCGGCGAAGCCCAGCCCGAAGGCGACCACCGCCAAGCCGAAGCCGAAGAAGACCAGCAAGCCGAAGCCCAGTTGGGTCATCCCGATGAAGGGCGCGGCCATCACCTCCTGCTACGGCCCGCGCTGGGGCGCCCAGCACGCCGGCATCGACTTCGCGCTGCCCGCCGGCACCCCGGTCCGCGCGGCCTTCGGCGGCACCGTCACCAAGGCCGGCGACGTCGGCGACGGGTACGGCATCTCCGTCTTCGTCGACCACGGCAACGGCTACCTGACCCACTACGCCCACCTGAGCACCACCAAGGTGGGCGTGGGCGACAAGGTCGCCGCCGGGCAGACCATCGGCCTGGAGGGGTCCACCGGCGACTCCACCGGCCCGCACCTGCACTTCGAGGTGCACCAGGGTCAGATGTGGAACCAGATCGACCCCGCGCCGTTCCTGCGCGCCCGGGGCATCGACGTGGCCTGCTGACCCGCAGCGACCGGCGCGGCCCGGTCCGGCGTGCTGCCGGGCCGGGCCGCGCCGCCGCTCATAGCTTGTCGATCGGGGCGTGCCGGAGCACCAGCCACATCGTCTGGTCGCCGAAGTCGATCTGCGCCCGCGCTCCCGGGCCGTGCCCCTCGACGGCGAGCACCCGGCCCAGGCCGTAGCGCTGGTGGTTGACCCGGTCGCCCGCGGACACCTTCGGCCCCTGCGGCAGCTCGCTCGCCGTGGTCAGGCGGCTCGCGTCGACCCCCAGCCGCTTCGCCAACTGCGCCGCCTTGGGCGTGCCGCCGTTGAAGCCCCCACGCCCGCCGGACACCCGGTCCGCGCGGCCACCCACGCCGCCGCCCCCGCCGGCCCACGAGGTGTACGACCCCTCGGTGCGCTCCCAGCGGACCAGCTCCGGCGGCAGCTCCTCCAGGAACCGCGACGGCGGGTTGTAGGCCGGCTGCCCCCACGCCGAGCGGGTGACCGCCCGGGAGAGGTGGAGGCGCTGGCGGGCCCGGGTGATGCCGACGTACGCCAGCCGACGTTCCTCCTCCAGCTCCCGGGTGTCGCCCAGCGAACGCAGGTGCGGGAAGACGCCGTCCTCCAGGCCGGTCAGGAAGACCACCGGGAACTCCAGGCCCTTCGCGGTGTGCAGCGTCATCAGGGTGACCACGCCCTGGTGGTCGGGGTCGTCCGTGGGCACCTGGTCGGCGTCGGCGACCAGCGCGACCTGCTCCAGGAAGCCGGCCAGGGTGGCCCGCTCGCCCTCCTCGCCGACCGCCTCGATCCGCTCGGTGTACTCCCGGGCGACGCTGACGAGCTCCTGGAGGTTGTCGACCCGCCCCGCGTCCTGCGGGTCGAGGCTCTCCTCCAGCTCGGTGAGGTAGCCCGAGCGGGTCAGCAGCGCCTCCAGCACCTCCTCCGGGGTGCCCGTCTCGGCAATCTCGCGGGCGCCGTCGAGCAGGGCCACGAAGTCGGCGATGCCGTTGGCCGCCCGGCTGGAGATGCCCGGGGCGTCCTTCGCCCGCCGCAGCGCCGCCCCGAAGGAGATCCGGTCCCGGCTGGACAGCGCCTCCACGCACGCCTCGGCCCGGTCGCCGATGCCCCGGCGCGGGGTGTTGAGGATCCGGCGCAGGCTGACCGTGTCGTCGTCGTTGACCACCGCGCGCAGGTAGGCCAGCGCGTCGCGGACCTCCTTGCGCTCGTAGAAGCGCACCCCGCCGACCACCTTGTAGGGCAGGCCGACCCGGATGAACACCTCCTCGAAGACCCGGGACTGGGCGTTGGTGCGGTAGAAGACGGCCACGTCGCCGGGGCGGGTCTCGTCGGCGTCGACCAGCCGGTCGATCTCGCGGGCCACCCAGTCGGCCTCGGCGTGCTCGGTGTCGGCCACGTAGCCGACGATCGGCTCACCGGCGCCCGCCTCGCTCCACAGCCGCTTCGGCTTGCGCGACGTGTTCCGGTCGATCACCGCGTTGGCGGCGTTGAGGATGGTCTGGGTGGAGCGGTAGTTCTGCTCCAGCAGGATCGTCCGGGCGTCGCTGAAGTCGCGCTCGAACTCCAGGATGTTGCGGATCGTGGCGCCCCGGAACGCGTAGATCGACTGGTCGGCGTCACCGACCACGCAGAGCTCCGCCGGCTCGATCCCCTCCGTGCCGGAGACCAGCTCCTTGATCAGCGTGTACTGGGCGTGGTTGGTGTCCTGGTATTCGTCGACCAGCACGTGCCGGAACCGTCGGCGGTAGCTCTCCGCGACGTGCGGGTGGGACTGGAGCAGGTGCACCGTCGTCATGATCAGGTCGTCGAAGTCCAGCGCGTGCGCCTCGCGCAGCCGTCGCTGGTAGAGCGTGTAGGCCTCCGCCAGCGCCCGCTCGTTGGGGCCCTTGGCGCGGCCCGCGAACGCCTCGGGGTCGACCAGCTCGTTCTTCAGGTTGGAGACCTGGGCGGCCAGCCCGCGCGCCGGGTAGCGCTTCGGGTCGAGGTCCAGCTCCCTGGCGACCATCTGCATCAGCCGGCGGGAGTCGTCCGCGTCGTAGATCGAGAAGGTCGACTTCAGCCCGGCGTGCTCGTGCTCGGCGCGCAGGATGCGCACGCACGCGGAGTGGAACGTCGACACCCACATCAGGCGGGCCCGGGGACCCACCAGGTGGGCCACCCGCTCCTTCATCTCGCCGGCGGCCTTGTTGGTGAAGGTGATCGCGATGATCTCGCCGGGGTGCACGTCCCGGGCGGCCAGCAGGTAGGCGATCCGGTGGGTGAGCACCCGGGTCTTGCCCGAGCCGGCACCGGCCACGATCAGCAGCGGCGAGCCGGCGTGGGTGACGGCGTCGCGCTGCGGCCCGTTCAGGCCCTCGACCAGGGCCTGCGGATCGAGATGGACGGCCGCCGGCCTGGGCCGGTGCGGCGAGGTCGGGGCGGACGCCGGCGCGGGTGGGGACGCGGGGATGTCGAAGAGAGGATGCATCGCACGGCGAGTCTATGCCGCCGGGCGGACACTTCCCCCGCCGCGCGTGCCCCGGCTCGCCCGAGCCGTTCCCCGGGCCGGTCGATCCAGCCGGTCCGGGCCGCCGCCGGCCGCCCGCCGCAGCGCGTGGTGGAGGAAATCGTGCCCCGACTCGTCCGGTCGAGACGAAGATGTCACCCTGTCGTGTCTGGTGCCGCCGTCCCCCGTACAGAACGATGACGGTGAAAATCCGGCTCCTCCCCCGTACACGACTGGGAGAACGACCATGACTCAGCCGCGTTCGCGCGGTCGGGCGGCGCTGCGCCACCTCGCCGCGCCCACCCTCGCGCTGGCCGTCGTCGCCACGCTGTCCACCGCTTCCCGGCCCGCGCCGGCCCCCGCCGACGACCAGCAGGCCGGCCTCACCCCCGTCTCGGTCTCCTACGCCGCGCCCAGCGGCGGGGAGGTCAAGGGCAACTTCCTGAGCTACAACGACTTCCACGGCGCCATCGACCCGCCCGGCGGCAGCGGCGCGGCCGTCAACGGCACGCCCGCCGGCGGCGTGGAGTACCTCGCCACCTGGCTGAAGAAGCTGCGCGCCGAGGCCAGGGCCGAGGGCCGCGCCACGACCACCGTCGGGGCCGGCGACCTGATCGGCGCCACCCCGCTCGTCAGCGCCGCCTTCCACGACGAGCCGACCATCGAGCTGATGGACCAGATCGGCCTGGACGTCAGCTCCGTCGGCAACCACGAGTTCGACGAGGGCGTCGACGAGCTGATCCGGATCAACAGGGGCGGCTGCCACCCTGTCGACGGCTGCCAGGACGGGGACGGCTTCGCCGGCGCGAAGTTCACCTACCTGGCCGCCAACACCGTCAGCAGGAAGACCGGCCTGCCGATCCTGCCCCCGGTCGACGTGCGCTTCGTCGGCGGCGTCCCGGTCGGCTTCGTCGGCGTGACCCTGGAGGGCACCCCGGGCATCGTCAACCCGGCCGGCATCGCCTCCGTGCGGTTCACCGACGAGGTGCAGACCGCCAACAAGTGGGCCGGCGTGCTCAAGCTCTTCGGCGTCAAGGCGATGGTGCTGCTCGTGCACGAGGGCGGCGCCCAGTCGCCGCCGCCGGCCACGCCCGGCGTCTCGGACTGCGCCAACTTCTCCGGCCCGATCGTGGACATCGTCCGTGGCCTGCGGCCGGAGTTCGGGCTGGTCGTCTCCGGCCACACCCACCGCTTCTACTCCTGCTCCCTGCCGAACTCCTCGGGCGCGCGCAGCGTGGTCACCAGCGCCGGCAACAACGGCCAGCTGATCACGGACGTGGACTACTCGCTGGACCGGCGCACCGGCCGGTTCACCGGGATCACCGCCCGCAACGTCGTCGTCGAGAACGGCGTACGCAACCCGGACGGCACCTGGCGGGAGAGCGCGCCGGGCACGTACGTGCGCAACCCCGACCTGGTGGACCCGGGCGCGAAGGCACTGGCCGACAAGTACCGGGCGGCCGTCGCACCCATCGCCAACCGGGTGGTGGGCCGGATCTCGGCCGACATCGTCCGCGACGTCCGGCCGAACGGGGAGAGCCCGCTCGGTGACGTGATCGCCGACGCGCAGCTCGCGTACACCCGCTCCAGCGGGGCACAGATCGCGCTGATGAACCCGGGCGGCGTCCGGGCGTCCCTGTCGTACGCGGCCTCCCCCGGCGACGAGGACCCTGGCGAGATCACCTACGGCGAGGCGTTCACCGTCCAGCCGTTCAACAACCTGGTGGTCACCCAGACCCTCACCGGCGCGCAGCTGCGCAACGTGCTGGAGCAGCAGTTCGTGGGCTTCAACGGGCAGACCACCCAGCGCATCCTCCAGGTCTCCGCCGGGCTGACCTACTCCTACGACAGCACCGCCCCGGTGGGCTCGCGGGTGAGCGCCCTGGCGTTCGACGGCGCGCCGGTCGACCCGGCCGCGAGCTACCGGGTCACCACGAACGACTTCCTGGCCAACGGCGGGGACGGCTTCACCGAGCTGCGGGCCGGCACGGACCGGGCCACCGCCCCCGGCTTCGACGTCGACGCGCTGATCGCCTACCTGGGCGCCGGCGCTCCGGTCGCCCCCGGACCCGCCGACCGGATCACCCGCCTCGGCTGAGGCGCGGGCGGTCCCGGCGTCACGACGGCGCCGGGCCCGCCCGGCCGGGCACGGGTCGCGCCGAATCCTTGCGCCGGCCGGTCCGAGGTCGGCATACTCGACGACATGTTCGGGCAGCGCTTCTACTTTTACTACGGCACCGGGAGTCCGGCAGCCGTAGGTCGCGCCTGATCGATCAGACCTACGAGAAAGCCCCGGGCTCCTGGAGCCCGGGGCTTTCTTCCGTCCCGGGATCCGGGCACCGGGCACCTGACGGCGAGGGGTACCCGATGATGACAGACGTGGTGGAGTCCAGCGGCAGCGTGACGCGACCCGAGGCAGGCCGGCCCGACCCCGGTGCCCCCAGCCTCCCGGCCGACGTGCCGGGCGGTGACGACGACGCGAAGCCGGCGGCGGGAACCGGCACCCCGGAACCGGCCGCGGCCGCCCGGATCGTCGAGATCCGGGAGCGGATCGACGAGATCGACCGGGCGCTGATCGAGCTGTGGCAGGAACGGGCCCGGCTCTCCCAGGAGGTCGGCGTGACGAGGATGGCCTCCGGCGGCACCCGGCTGGTCCTGTCCCGGGAACGGGCGATCCTGGAGCGCTTCCGGGCCGCCCTGGGCGCCGACGGCACGCAACTCGCGCTGCTGCTGCTCCGCGCCGGCCGCGGCCCCCTGTGAGGCGTACGCCGGCAACGGACCCCCGCGCGGTCCACGCCCGGCCCCGGCCCCCTGCACGGGCGGGGGCCGGGCCGGGGCGGAAACGACGGAACCGCCTGCCGTCGTCGCGATGACGTCGGCAGGCGGTTCCGTGGGGGTCACGCCTCGTGCGTCTGCACGATCTCGCGCTTCTCCGCGAAGTGGCAGGCGCTCGGATGGTCCGAGCCCGAGCGGATCTCCAGCAGCGGGACCTGCTCGGCGCAGACGTCCTGCGCCTTCCAGCAGCGGGTCCGGAACCGGCAGCCCGACGGCGGGCTGACCGGCGACGGCACGTCACCGGTCAGGCGGATGATCGCCTTGTTGTCCCGCACGGTCGGGTCCGGCACCGGCACGGCCGAGAGCAGCGCCTGGGTGTACGGGTGGGTCGGCCGCTCGTAGATCTCGTCCTCGGAGCCGATCTCGGCGATCTTGCCGAGGTACATCACCGCGACCCGGTCCGACAGGTGCCGGACCACCGACAGGTCGTGCGCGATGAAGATGTACGACAGGCCGAGCTCGCCCTGGAGCTTCTCCAGCAGGTTCATCACCTGGGCCTGGATCGACACGTCCAGGGCGCTGACCGGCTCGTCGCAGACGATGATCTCGGGCCGCAGGGCGAGCGCCCGGGCGATGCCGATGCGCTGCCGCTGACCGCCGGAGAACTGGTGCGGGTACCGGTGGATGTGCTCCGGATTGAGGCCCACCAGGTCGAGCAGTTCCCTGACCTTCTCCCGGCGGCTGCCCTTCGGCGCCACCTCCGGGTGGATCTCGAACGGCTCGCCGATCAGGTCGCCGACCGTCATCCGCGGGTTCAGCGAGGTGTACGGGTCCTGCATCACCAGCTGGATCTGCCGACGCAGCCGGCGCAGCGCCGGGCCGGAGAACTTCGAGATGTCCTGGCCCTTGTAGTGGACGCTGCCACCCGTCGGCTTCTCCAGGTTCATCAGGACCCGGGCCAGCGTCGACTTGCCGCAGCCCGACTCGCCGACCACACCCAGGGTCTCGCCGGCCTTGAGCTCGAAGGAGACCCCGTCGACCGCCTTGACGTGACCGATGGTCTTCTTGAACACCACGCCCCGGGTCACGGGATAGTGCTTGACCAGGTCACGGACCTCGAGGATGTTCTCAGTCACGGTTCACCAGCTCCTCGGCGAAGTGGCAGGCGCTGGCCCGGCCGGCGCCGACCTGCAGCAGCGGCGGGACCTTCTCCCGGCAGACCGGCTGCGCCATGGGGCAGCGCGGGTTGAACGGGCAGCCCGGCGGGATGTTCATGAGGTTCGGCGGGAGCCCCTTGATCGTCCGGAGCTCCTGCCCCTTCTCGTCGAGCCGCGGGATCGAGTTGATCAGGCCGATCGTGTACGGGTGCGCCGGCTTGGCGTACAGGTCGTAGACGTTGGCTTCCTCGACGATCCGGCCCGCGTACATCACCGCGATCCGGTCCGCGACGTCGGCGACCACGCCGAGGTCGTGGGTGATCAGGATCATGCCCATCTGCCGCTCGCGCTGGAGTTCAGCGAGCAGGTCCATGATCTGCGCCTGCACCGTCACGTCGAGCGCGGTGGTCGGCTCGTCCGCGATCAGCACCTCCGGGTCCAGGGCGAGCGACATCGCGATCATCGCGCGCTGCCGCATACCGCCCGAGAACTGGTGCGGGTAGCTGCTGAACCGGCCCTTGGCGTTAGGGATCTTGACCTGGTCGAGCATCTCGATCGCACGCTTCTTGGCGTCGGAGCGGCTCATCCCGCGCCGTACCCGGAACTGCTCGGCGATCTGGAACCCGACGGTGAAGACCGGGTTCAGCGCGGAGAGCGCGTCCTGGAAGATCATCGCGATGCCCTCGCCGCGGATGCGGCGCCGCTCCTCGAAGGACATGCCGAGCATGTCCTTGCCCTGGAAGCGGACCTGACCGCCGGTGACGAAACCGGGCGGCGTGTCGAGGATGCCCATGATGGTCTGCGCGGTGACGCTCTTACCGGAGCCGGACTCGCCGAGCACGGCGAGGGTCTCCCCCGCGTCGACGTGGTACGTGACCCCGTTGATGACCTTGGCGACGCCGTCCCGGGTGCGGAACTCCACCCGGAGGTCTTCCACCTCGAGCAACCTGCCCGAGGGGCGGCCGGACGCGCCGGCCGCGGACTGCTCGGACACCAGAATGTCGGACAACTGAATCTCCCCTAGCGGAGTTTCGGATCGAGGGCCTCGCGGACCGCCTCACCGAGCATCACGAAGCTCAGTACGGCGGCGACGAGGAACGCGGCGGGGAAGAAGAGCAGGTAGGGCGCGACGCGGAGGAGGTTCTGCGCCTCGTTGATCATGATGCCCCAGGAGACCACCGGGCTCTTCAGGCCGACGCCCAGGAAGGACAGCGTCGCCTCGGCGCCGATGTACGAGCCGACCAGGATCGTCCCGTAGACCAGCAGCGGCGCGAGGCAGTTCGGCAGCAGGTGCTTGAGGATGATCCGGCCGGTGCCGGCGCCCAACGCGCGGGCGGCGACGATGTAGTCCGCCTCCTTGGTGGCCAGCACCGAGGAACGCATCAGCCGCATCACGACCGGCCAGCCCAGCACGATCAGCGAGATGCTCACCAGCGCCATGATCTCGGCCTTGCTGTTGCTCGTGCCCGACCCGTTGAAGGTCGTCAGGATGACGATGGCACCCAGCACGAACGGCAGCCCGAAGAAGACATCGGCGATGCGGGAGAGCAGTGCGTCCACCCAGCCGCCCCGGTAGCCCGCCACGATGCCCATCGCGCCGCCGAAGAGCAGCACGCCGAGCACGGAGAGCAGGGAGACCACGATCGACGCGCGGGCGCCGTAGATCACCCGGGCGAAGACGTCCCGGCCCTGGAAGTCGTAGCCGAACCAGGCGTCCGACGACGGGCCGACGAGGCTGTTCTGCAGGTTGCCGTTCTCCGGGTCGCCGGAGGTGAACAGCGAGGGGAAGGCGGTCATCAGCATGAAGAGGACGATGAACCCTGCGGAGATCCAGAACAGCGGCTTGCGGCGCAGGTCACGCCAGGCGTCGCCGAGCAGACCGCGCGGCTTCTCCTTGCGGGCGTTCTCCGGCAGGCCCGCGTTGGTCGGCGCGCCGATCTCGTCGGGAGCCTGCGCGGGCGGCGTGCTGACGATCGAGGCGGCACTCGGGTCACTCATGCCCGCACCCCACTCCGCTCGGCGCGGGCACTGGTGCCCGCGCACGCTGCAATGATGATTCGTTCGCTGCGCTCACTCATAGCGGATCCTCGGGTCCAGGGCGGCGTAGAGCAGGTCGACCAGCAGGTTCATCAGCAGGTAGACGAGCACCAGGACCACCACGATGGAGACAACGGTAGCGCTCTCCTTGGTGATGATCGCGCGGTAGACCTGTCGGCCGATCCCGTTGATCTGGAAGATGCCCTCGGTGACGATCGCGCCGCCCATCAGGGCGCCGAGGTCGGTCCCGAGCAGCGTCACCACCGGGATGAGCGAGTTGCGCAGCAGGTGGATCCCGACCACCCGGCGCATCGGCAGACCCTTGGCGATCGCCGTACGCACGTAGTCGGCCCGCCGGTTCTCCGCGATGCTCGTGCGGGCCAATCGGGCGATGTACGCCATCGAGGCGCTACCGAGCACGAAGCCGGGCACGATCAGCTCGGAGAGCCGCATCTCGCTGGAGACCGTCGGCTTGACGATGCCCCACTGCACGCCGAGCAGCCACTGGGCCACGAAGCCGATGACGAAGATCGGCAGCGCGATCAGGAAGAGGCTGGAGACCAGGACCAGGTTGTCCAGGAAGCCGTTGCGGCGCAGGCCCGTCAGCACGCCCGCGGTGAGTCCGATGACCGCCTCGATGGCCAGCGCCACCAGGGCCAGCTTCAGGGTGTTCGGGTACGCCGTGGCGATGATGTCACCGATCTCCCGGCCACCGAACGTCTGCCCGAAGTCGCCCTGGAAGAGGTTCTTCATGTAGTTGCCGTACTGCACGATGAGCGGCTCGTCGAGCTTGAACTTCTCGGTCATCATGTTGACGAAGCTGTCGGGGCAGGGACGCTCGCCACACTTGCCCGCGAACGGGTCACCGGGCACCGACCACACGAGCCAGTAGATCAGGAACGTCGTCCCGATGAAGACCGGGATGAGTTGGAGCAGCCGTCTCAACAGATAACGGCCCATGGGGTGGTCCTCCAGACAGGGGGCGCGCGTCGGACGGCCGACACGGGGATGACAGACGTGGCGAGGCGGTGTGGTGACACCACCTCACGGAACGGCCCGGGTCGGGCTCACCGGTAGGTGAGCCCGACCCGGGGTCAGACCGTTCGGATCAGAGCTCGACCGAGGTGAGGTCGAGTTCACCGACGTTGGAGAGCTCGATCTTCTTGATCTTCTCGGAGTGGCCGGACTGCTGACCACCGAAGTAGACCGGGATCGAGGGGACGTCCTGGTCGATGAGGGCGACCGCCTCGGCGTACTTGGCGTGCGACGCCTCCAGGCTCGGCGCGGAGGCGGCTTCCTTGGCCAGCGCGTCGACCTGCGGGTTGCTGTACTTGCCGTCGTTCGAGGAACCGCCGGTCACGTAGAGCGGGCCGATCCAGTTCTCCACGTCCGGGTAGTCCTGCTGCCAGCCGGCGCGGTACATGCCGGTCATCTTGCCGGCGTTGATGTTCTGGCGGAACACCGCGAAGGTCGGCACGCCCTCGGCGCGAGCGTTGATGCCGAGGTTCGTCTTGACCTGCTGCGCGACGGCCTCCATCCACTCCTTGTGGCTGGCGTCGGCGTTGTAGAACATGACCAGCTCACCGGTGAAGCCACCGGCCTCGGCGAGGAGCTTCTTGGCCTCGTCGACGTTGAACTGGCAGGCGGTGCAGTTGCCGGCCTTGGCGCCCGGGGTCAGCGGGTTGGCCCAGCTGTCGGCCGGCTTGCGCGAGCCGAAGAAGATCTTGTCGCTGATCTCCTGGCGGTTGATCGACATCGAGACCGCGCGACGCAGCTTCGGGTTCTGGAAGCGCTTGTCGTAGATCGGGAAGGCGATGATGCCGGTCGACGGGGTGGTGGAGGAGATCGCCCGCTCGCCCAGGTCGTTCTTCCACTTGTCGCCCGCGATGGCGGAGACCGGAACCTGCTGCTGGAAGTCCAGGTTGCCGGCGAGCAGGTCGTTGTAGGCCGCCGTGTCGTCCTGGTACAGCTTGATGTTGACGTCCTTGATCTTCATCTTGTCGTTCAAGGAGTAGTCATCGAAGCGCGTCAGCTTGATCTGGACGTCGTCTTCCCACGACACGAACTTGATCGGGCCGTTGCCGATCGGCTTCTTGCCGAACGCCTCGGCGCCCTGGGTGAAGAACGCGTCCGGCAGCGGCATGAAGGTGCTGTAGCCGAGCTTGGTCGGGAACACCGCGGTCGGCGCGGCCAGGGTGACCTCGAAGGTCCAGTCGTCGACGACCTTCAGGCCGGACATCTCCTTGGCGGCGGGCTCGGGGGCCTTCTTCGGGCCCTCGGCGCCGTCCGGGTCCTCGGTGTGGACCTGGTCGAAGCCCTGGATGTCGGCGAAGAAGCTGCCGTTCTGCGCGCCGTTGGGCGAGTAGGCGCCCCAGTTCCAGGCGTCCACGAAGTTCTTGGCCTTGACGACGGTGCCGTCGTGGAACTTCGTGTCCTTCTTGATCTTGACCGTGTAGACCTTGGAGTCCGACGTCTCGATCGACTCGGCGACCGCGTTGCGCGGCGCGCTGCCGTCGTTCGGGTACTCGACCAGACCGGTCCAGATCCAGTCGATGATCGCCCCACCACCGGTCTCGGTGGTGTTCGACGGGACCAGGCCGACCTCCGGCTGAGTGCCGTCGATGGTGATCGCGCCGTCGCTGCTGGCGCCGGCGTCGCCACCGTCGCTGTCGCTGCTCGAGCAGCCGGACGCGACGAGCGCGAACGCCGCGCCCAGCGCGACCGCGCTACTTGCCCGCTTCGAGACTCTCATTCCGAGGGGCCTCCTCTTTCTGAACCTGGATCCGTCGTGGGTTTCACGCACGTATGGGGGGTGACACGTCCGGCGCCCGCAGTGCGGGAGCCGGTTTCACCGCAGTGAATTCGGGACAAGATTGATGTACCGATCCGCCGGGCCACCTCGCCCGTCGCGCTCGGCACCGCGCACACGAGACCACCACGGAGCACCGTCAACAGGCGGGTCCATGGTCGTCAGGCCGTACGGAGTGCCTCACATGAGGGGTGAGGTGCTGCCACTGTGACACCCACCGGCCCGTTCCGTGAAGGTGCCGTTATCAAGCCGTTAGTTGGTCGCCACGTTGCCGATACCCGAAAAAAGATCATGATGTACGCGGGTCGTACCGCTCTGAGCAGGAAAGACACGGTTCGGAGGGGGTCCGCCCCCCGGCGCGGGGTCGGCGGCTGTGAGCTTCCCCGCGCCCCCTCCGACGCTGTCCGAGGTCGGCCGGGCGTTGGCCGTTTTTGCCCATCCGGACGATGCCGGCTTCGGCTGTGCGGGCACCATCGCCACCTGGGTGGCGGAGGGTGTCGACGCCTCGTACCTGCTCGTCACCCGGGCGACTGCGGAGAGTGCCCAGCACCCGCGCGCCAAGGTGAGCCGACCCTGGGAATGAGAGCAGCGGGCGACGTGCGGCAGGTCGGTCTCCGCGACGGCGCTGGCATCCACGCCCGGGGCGTGCGCCGGCTGGCCCGGCGGCGAACGACTCCGGCCCCGGCACCGCGCGGGGCGGTACCGGGGCCGGGGCCGTTGAAGCGGGCGTCGATCAGGCGGTGAAGCGCAGCTTGCGACGACGGAACAGCAGCACGGCGACCGCGCCGGCGGCCAGCAGCGCCACGCCGGCGGCGATCGCGGCGGCGATCGGGGAGCCGGTCAGCGGCAGGTCACCGCCGCTGCTCGCGGGCGAGGTCGACGGGGCCGGGCTGTCGACCGGGGCGCTCGGCGACGGGGACTCCGCCGGGGCGCTGGGCGACGGCGACTCCGCCGGGGCGCTCGGCGACGGCGACTCGGCCGGCGCGGCGGCGAACGCGGCCTCGGCCTTGGCGCTCACGGTGGCGCCGGTGCTGCCACCCAGGATGAGCTTCTGCGCGGCGCGCTGGCCGGTGAAGAGGAACACCCGGCCGAAGGAGACCGAGTCCTGTGCGGAAACGGTCACCTTCACCTCGCCGGCGCCGTCCGCGGCCAGCCAGAACTGGCCGCCGTTGGTGGTCTTGGTGACCGGCTTGCCCTCGGCGTCGACCGCCGAG
The DNA here is from genome assembly GCF_035920365.1 of Micromonospora sp. NBC_01740. NCBI lineage: Bacteria > Bacillati > Actinomycetota > Actinomycetes > Micromonosporales > Micromonosporaceae > Micromonospora > Micromonospora sp. NBC_01740. The sequence goes on from NZ_CP109150.1 coordinate 542,078, forward strand.
CCGCCGTCGACCGCGACGGTGATCTCGCCCGCCGGGCCCTTGACGGTGAACGGGCCGGCCTTCTCGCCGACGGTGGCCTTGGCGCTGGCCGGGTCGACGCTCAGCTCGGCCTTCGGCTCGGGCTGGTCGGTGGCGTTGGCCACCAGGTAGTCGTGGACCTTCTTGACCACGTCGTACTGCTTCTTGCCGAGCAGCTTCGGGTTGTCGACCCAGTCACCCAGCTTGACGCCGTCGCTGAAGTTCCAGATGGCGGTCTGGGTGCCGAAGTAGAGCAGCTTGTCGGCGTCGGCCTTCGCCGGGGCGGTGGCGCCGGCGGCGGCCAGCAGCTTGGCGGCGTCGGCGTTCGGGTAGCCGTGGGTCAGCACCCACTGCACCTTGCCGAGGTTCTTCACCTGGGACTCGTCCCAGGTGCCCTCCTTGTACTTGCCGTCGATCGCCACGTTGGTGTGGTAGTCGATGCAGAAGGCGGGGACGAGCTTTCCGTCGATCTTGAGTGCCAGGGCACCGGTGCTCTTCGGCTGCCCGTTGAGCACGAGCGTGACGTTGCTGCCCTTGACCGACTTGGCGACGCCGGTCTTGTCAGCGGCGGCGGCCGGCGCCACCGCGCCGAGTGCCAGCGCGCCGCCGGCGACGGTCGCCAGGGCGATCCGCGCCCAGCGCCGTCCTCGTTGTCCGAACATCAGAATCGTGCACCTCTCCCCAGGGGTGACCCGCGCACGGCGGGTTGCGTGAAGCCGCCGTTCCCGCGGGATGTGCACCACCCGCACGCGAGAACGCGACGGGGCATTATGTGACGGGAGTTGATCGCTTGTCAGCCCCTGTGGGCCGCATTCGTCGGTTCCGTCCCATATGACGGGGAAAAGAATTGGATCACACGAGCCGACGGTCGGCCGCCCAGCGGGACAACTCGTACCTGTTGGACATCTGGAGCTTGCGAAGCACGTTGGACACGTGCGTCTCCACCGTCTTGATGGAGATGTAGAGCTCCTTGGCGATCTCCTTGTAGGCGTACCCCCGGGCGAGCAGCCGCAGCACCTCGCGCTCGCGGTTGGTGAGCTGGTCCAGCTCCGGGTCGGCCACCGGGGCGTCGGGACGGGCCGCGAACGCGTCCAGCACGAACCCCGCCAACCGGGGGCTGAACACGGCGTCGCCGTCGGCCACCCGGCGGACCGCGGCGGCCAGCTCCTCGGGAGAGATCGTCTTCGTGACGTAGCCCCGCGCGCCGGCCCGGATCAGCCCGATCACGTCCTCCGCCGCGTCCGAGACGCTCAGCGCCAAGAACCTGACCTGCGGGTGGGTACGCCGCATCGCCTCCAGCACCGCCCGGCCGCCGCCGTCGGGCATGTGCACGTCGAGCAGCACCACGTCGGGCAGCGTGGCGGCGATCCGGGTGACCGCCTCGGCGACGGTGCTCGCCTCGCCCACCACCTCGACGTGCGCGCCCAGCTCGGCGCGGACCCCCGCGCGGAACATGGCGTGGTCGTCGACGAGGAAGACCCGCAGCCGCTCGGCGCGGGCAGCCGCCCCCTCGACCGGTTCCATCGACTGCTCGGTCATCACTTGTCCCTCTCCGCCGTTGCCGGGTCGCGGGTGATCGGCAGGATCAACCGGACCTCGGTCCCTTCCCCCGGCTCGGAGCGGATCTCCGCCCGGCCGCCGTGCCGCTTCATCCGCCCGATGATCGAGCCCCGGACCCCGTGCCGGTGATCCTCCACCGTATCCGGGTCGAAGCCCTTCCCCCGGTCCCGGACGAAGACGCTGACCTGATCCGGCTCGACCTCGGCGTAGAGCGAGACGGTCTGCACCCCGGCGTGCCGGGCGGCGTTCACCAGCGCCTCGCGGGCGGCCGCCACCAGCGCGCCGACCCGCTCGTCGGTCTCCCGGTCGCCGACCACCACCGCCTCCACCGTGATCGCGAACGTGTCCTCGACCTCGGCGGCGGCCTGCTCCAGGGCGGCGGCGAACCGCTCGGTGGGCGAGCCGGTGGGCTTGTAGAGCCAGTTGCGCAGCGAGCGTTCCTGCCCCCGGGCGAGCCGCTGGACGGTCTTCACGTCGCTCGCGTTGCGCTGGATCAGGGCCAGGGTGTGCAGCACCTGGTCGTGCACCATGGCGGCCAGCTCGGCCCGTTCCTGCTCCCGGATGCGCCCCTCGCGCTCCGACCGGAGCTGGTTGTACGTCCGCCACAGCACCGGCGCGGCCACCACGCCGACCCCGGCGAGCCCGACCAGGGCGAAGATCACGCCGTTGAGCACGGCGTCGAAGTTCTGCGCCGGGGAGTACACCGCGGCGACGCCGATGATGCCCACCGCGACCAGCACCCCGCCGCCGATGAACCGGAGCACGAAGGCCCGCCGGTCGCTCTCCTCCACCACCGCGCCCAGCCAGGGCACCGGCATGGAGTCGCCCCACTGCCGCCGCCGCTCCGGCGCCGACTGGTGCCAGATCACCCCGGCGCCGACCGCGATGATCGCGACCAGCCAGCCGGCGGTGCCCGCCGCCCCGACCGAGTCAAAGACCATCACCTGCACCAGCAGCACGCCGAGGCCGATCGCCACGAACGGCAGCAGCTGGGCGACGTCCCTGCGGGCCGGTACGGCGGTGTCGCCCGGGCGCAGCGGCACGACCGCCCAGAAGGCCGCGTAGAGCAGCAGGCCGAGCCCGCTCAGCCCCAGCAGCACCATGAAGGCGACCCGTACCCGCAGCACCGAGATGCCGAGGTGGTCGGCGATGCCGGCGGCCACCCCCGCGGCCATCCGGTGCTCGGGGGCGCGGTAGAGGCGGGGTGGCTGGGTCACGGCGCTGATCGGAGACTCCCTGGTCACGGCGGGCACGGAGCGGGCGACGGTCCGTTTCCGGTGTCGGATCGATCGTCACACGACGCACCGGGGCCCGACCACGGGGACGCCCCCGACATTCGGGCCACCGGGATCTCAGGGTGGGGTCAGGGTCGGGTCCTGAGGCCGTCCGGCGGGTCGGGGCAGCAGGATCGAGGCATGACCGAGGAAGCTGCCCAGCCCGCCGACCCCGGGGCCGCTCAGCCGGGCGGGCCACCGCCGACCGCGCCACCGCCCGCCGGTTCCGCGCCACCGCCCGCCGGTTCCGCGGCGCCGCCCCCCGTGGCCGCGCCGCCCCCCGCCGGGGACGCGGGCGGGACGCCACCACCCGGCGCCGGGCCGGGCCCCGGACCGCAGCCGTCGTTCGGCGGCGCCGGCTTCACCTCGCGGTACGGCCTGGTGCGCCCCCGCGACGGCCGCTACCTGGCCGGCGTCTGCGCCGCCATCGGCCGGGCCACCAACACCGACCCGGTCCTCTGGCGGGTGCTGCTGGCGGTGCTCGGCTTCTTCGGCGGCATCGGCATCCTGGTCTACGTCACCGCCTGGCTGATCATCCCGGGCGAGGGGGACAGCGCCTCTCCCGTCGAGTCCATGCTGGGCCGGGGCCGGTCCAGCATGTCCCCGGTCACGGTGATCGTGCTGAGCATCCTGGTCGCGATCAGTTTCGGCTACATCGTCACGGACGCGTTCCGGGCGGTGCTGCTCGGCGCCGCGATCCTGATCGGCGGCGCGCTGCTGCTGAACCGCGACAACAGGGCCGCCCAGGGCGCGCCGGTCGGCCCCGTCCCGCCCGTTCCGCCCACCGCCCCGCCCGGGCCGGTGCCACCCGTCGGCCATCCCGCCCCGGTCGCGTACGCGGCCCCGCCGACCGTGGCCGTGGCCCCCGGATCGGGCCCGGTCCCGGCCCCGCCGGCGACCGTCGCCCAGCCCGCCTGGAGCGCCCCGGTCTCCCCACCGACCGCCGAGCTGCCCGCCTGGCCGCCGGCCGCCCCGGCCCCGCCCGCCCGTCCACCCGCGGGTACGCCGACCGTCGGCTGGCCCCCGGCAGCGCCCACGTCCGGCTGGCCCGCCGCGACCTCGGGCGCACCGGGACCGGGCCACCCGGTGCCCCCGCCCCGGCCCCCGGGCTACCGGCCCCCGTTCGCCCCGCACGGCCCGTACGCCGGGCAGACCGTCGTGCCGCCCGCACCGCGCAAGCCGCCGAAGCCGCCGAAGCGACCGAAGGAGCGCTCCCCGCTCGGCGCGGTGACGTTCTCGCTGATCTTCCTCGCCCTGGGCGTGGTCGCCGTCGTCGACCTGCTGGACGTCTACGCCATCGGGGCGTCGGCCTACTTCGCGGCCACGCTGGCCACCATCGGGCTCGGCCTGCTGGTCGGCACCTGGTTCGGACGGGCCCGCTGGCTCATCGCGCTCGGCGTGGTGGCCGCCGCCGCGCTCGGCGTGGCCACCGTGGCCGAGTCCTACGACCGGATCCGGGGCGTCGACGGCAACGTCACCTGGGCGCCCACCGACCACCGCGACCTCGCCCTGCGGTACGAGAACAGCTTCGGCGACACGGTCCTGGACCTGCGCGCGGTCGACTTCGACAAGAAGAACACCGAGATCACCGTCTCCGTCAACTTCGGCGAGTGCACGGTGGTGGTGCCGCCGAACGTCGACGTCACCACGGTCGCCGACGTCAACGCCGGCGACGCGGTCGTCTTCGGCAAGCACTCCGGCGGGCTGGCGGGCGAGCTGCGGGAGACGACCGACCTGGGTCCGGACGGCCCCGGCGGCGGCACGCTGCGCCTCTACATCCACGTCAACGCCGGCAACCTGGAGGTGACCCGGTGAAGGCCCACCGCACCGACATCGTGTCCTTCGCCTTCGGGCTGATCTTCCTCGGCCTCGCCGCGTGGTGGCTGCTCGCCCAGTTGCTCGGGCTCGCCCTCCCCCCGGTCGGCTGGTTCCTGGCCGGCGCGCTGATCCTGATCGGCCTGCTGGGCCTGCTGGGCGCGTTGCGCTCCGGGCGGTCCGGCGCCGCGCCCACGCCCGGCGACGCCCCCTCCGGCGACGCCCCCTCCGACGCCGCCCTCACCGACGCCACCGCCTCCGACGCGGTCGCCCCGGACACCGTCGCGCCCGTCTCCACCCCGCCGGGCGCGGAACCGGCGGGCCGGGCCACGGACCGACAGGCCACCGGGATCGACCCGACCCGCTGGGACCTCGACCGGCCCGCGCCGGCCGACGAGCCGACGGCGTGGGGCGGCCGGCGCTCCGACTGGGGCGAGCCGACCGACTGGGGCACCCGGTCCGAGTGGGACGTCTCCGCGCCGACGACCGGCGCACCGACGACGGCCGGGCTGCCGCCGAGCGGACAGCCGGCGGAGGAACCGACGACCGCCGGGCAGACGGCGGAGGTGCCGACAACCGGCGGGGCGACCACGGAGACGCCGGCGACGGTCGGGCAGACGGCGGAGGTGCCGACGACCGGCGGGGCGACCACGGATACGCCGGCGACGGTCGGGCCGACGACGGGTGGCCTGCGGACCGGGGACGAGGCCGACGAGTGGCCGACGGAGGCCGTCACCGACGTCCGGCCCGAGGCGGTCGAGGACCGCGCCGCCGACGAGGACGCCCTGTCCCGGCGGACCGACGGGCCGTCGGCCGGTGGGGAGCACCCGCGCGGCTGACCACAGCGGTGCGGCCGTCGTCGGCGGCGGCCTATGCTGGCCGTGGAGAACTCGCCTCCGCCGGCCGGCCCGCGCCGACCTGGCCGCCGCACCGACCTGGCCGCCGCGCCGGCCGGACGCGCCGCCGTGGCGGTCCCGCCGCGATTCCCGTCTCTACCCGTCAGGAGTCCGTCCGACATGACGCAGTCCCCCGCCGTGCGCACCTTCGGCCGGTCCGGTCCGGTCCGCATCGGCGAGCGAGCCGCCCGTACCCTCGTCTCCGAGCTCGCCCGGATCAACGATCCGAAGGCCGCGCTGCTGGTCGGCGCGACGCCCGAGTCCGCGGTGCTGACCGCGGCGATCGACGCGCTGCTGCCCGGCGACACCCTCACCCTGGTGCCCGCCGGGTCGGCCTCCCCGGCGGCCCTCCGGGAGCACGTCACCGCCCAGGGTCGCTGGGTGGCCGACCGGGTCCGCGTGGTCGACACCCTCGCCGAGGCCGAGCCGGCCGCGGTGGTCGTCGCCGCGGAGCCGCTCACCGGCACGGCCGACGAGACCCGCGCCGCCGTCGAGGGCCTGACGAAGTACCTCGCCGACGGCGCGGTGCTGAGCGTGGCCACGACCGCGACGCCGGGGCGTACCGCGGGCGCCGCCGCCGAACTGGACCGGCAGGGCGCGTTGTACGGCGTCGGGGTCGACCTGGTGCTGCGCAACACGCCGCCGCTGCGGGTGTACCGGCTCCGCTACACCCCGGCCGACGCCGCGTCGGCGGCCCGGCTGGCGCCGGCGTACCGCCCGTCCAGCGTCCCGCTGACCCGTGGGATGCACATCGACTCCAACGGGGTGGCCGCGGCCGGCATCGCGCTGGGCCTGGCCGCGGTGGCCCGGGCGACCCGGCCGAAGTCGAAGCTCTGGCTGCTCCCGGCCCTGGCCGCCGCTCCCGTGGCCGCCTTCTTCCGGGACCCGGAGCGCGACGTGCCGGAGGACCCGTCGGCGGTCGTCGCCTCGGCCGACGGTCGGGTGCTGTCCGTGCAGCGGCTGCACGACGAGCGTTTCGGCGAGGGCGAGTGGCTGCGGATCGCGGTCTTCCTGTCGGTGCTGGACGTGCACGTCAACCGTGCCCCGGTGGCCGGCAAGGTGGTCGACTACTTCGTCGCCGACGGTGGCTTCGCCAACGCGATGAAGCCGGCGGCGGAGCACAACGTGGCCGCGTACACGGTGCTGGACACCGCGCGCGGCACGGTGGTCGTGGCGCAGCGCACGGGCCTGATCGCCCGGCGGATCGTGCAGCGGGCGCCGATCGGCGCGCTGCTGGCCCGGGGCGAGCGCTTCGGCCTGATCCGGTTCGGCTCGCGCACCGACGTCTACCTGCCGGCGGACGCGGCGGAGCCGCTGGTCGGCCCCGGGGACAAGGTCGTCGGGGGCTCGACCGTCATCGCCCGCTGGCGCTGAGGCCCGGCCGGACGACACGAAGAAGGGGCGCCGCGAATGCGCGGCGCCCCTTCTCGCGTACGTGTGTCAGGCGGTACGACGCTGACGCAGCCAGAGCACCGGGCCGCTGACCAGGTAACCGACCACGATCAGGGCGAAGGTGAGCCGGATGTCGATCAGCGCGCCGATCACCGGGGCCAGCCACAGCCACGGCGGCAGCTTCAGCAGCCGGGCGAGCTTCGCGTAGGGGAAGCTGGAGACCATGGCGAAGGCGAGCAGCGCCACGCCGGCGACCAGGACGATGCCCGGCACCGGCAGCCCGATGGCGACGGTCAGCGCGAGCACTGCGGCGGCCATGGTGGTGGGCACGCCGCAGAAGAACCGGCCGTCCTTCGGCGAGACGTTGAACCGGGCGAGCCGGATCGCCGCGCACGCCGCCACGAGGGCGCAGGCCACCGCGGCGGCCGGCGTGGAGACCGAACCGGCCAGCGAGGCGTAGACCACCACGGGGGCGGCGAGCCCAAACGAGCACATGTCGGCCAGCGAGTCCATCTGCGCCCCGAACGGGCTGGCCACGCCGAACTTGCGGGCGAGCGCGCCGTCGAGGCCGTCGAAGACGACGCAGGCGATCAGGCAGAGCGCGGCGACGCGCACCTCGCCCTGCATGGCCAGGAAGATGGCCAGCATGCCGAGCATCAGGCTGCTGAGTGTGCAGGCGTTGACCACCGCGAACTTCATCCGGCGGGCGACCGTCCGCTCGCCCGGAAGCAGCGGGATCGACATCGCCGAGTCGTCGTCGACCGGGGTCGTGGGGCCGAGCGCGGGGCTGACCGGGACGATCGAGGCGACGTCGGCGCGCTCGACCCGGGTGAGTCCGTAGCGGCGTCGCGGCCGGTCGGCGTAGCGGTGCTCGGGCATCGAGAGGTCGCTGGTCGCGTGCAGGTCGCCGTCGCGGCGCCCCACCCGGACCAGCAGCACCTGCCGGGCGAGCGTGCTGCTGCGGCGCAACGGGCCCGCCCAACGACGCCCTGCGGGACGCGGACTGTCAGTGGTACGACGCCGGCGCCATGGGGCTCTCGGCACGTTTCCTCCATCACCGGATCGGTTTACCGTCGCGAGGGCGGCTGTCCGGCTGTCTCGTGCCGGACCTTTCTGGCCCGGCAGCCGTTTTGCGGAGTACACCATCGCATAGGGGAACGGGGATTGGCGATAGCTGCCGGCGGTACTTATATCTGGTCTAACCGCGCGTACCGCTCTCTTATTCCCATCTCGGGCTCCATCGCCCGTTTCCTCCACCAACCCCACATCGAATGTACCGGACCCCGTCTCCGTCGGCTCGGTGAGCGGGTGCCGGGGACACCGATGTCCGGTTACGGACGCTCGTCGGTAGGGGCATTGGCCAGCGCCAGTGCGGCGATCCCGCTCAGCGGCAGCCCGGCGAGCTGCTCCGGCGTGAACCAGCCCGCGCGGGCGGTGGAGCCGCCGGCGAGTTCGGTCACCCGTGGCTCCGTGGGCGCGTCCACCGCCACCCGGTAGAGCACCCGGATGCCGTGCCAGTCGAGCGGGCGCCCCTCCGGGCCCAGCGCGGCCGGGTTGTGCAGGTTGTCGACGCCGATCAGCTCGACCACCCGACCGAGCTGGCCGGACTCCTCGACCAGCTCGCGCAGCAGCGCGGCGACCGGCTGCTCGCCGTGGTCGGTCCCGCCGCCGGGCAGGTGCCACCGGCCGGCGCCCGGGTAGCCGTCGGCGATCATGGTGAGCAGCACCCGGCCGGCAGGGTCGGTGACCAGGCCGTACGCCCCGAAGCGCTGCCTCCGGTCGGACGGGGTGGCCGGACCTTCCGCCGGCGAGCGGGGCAGATCGGACGGCAGGGGCGACACGGGCACGCCGAGCAACTCGGCGGTGAACGGCATGAGCGGCACCGCCGCCGCCTCGTCGGTCGTGAACCAGCCCAGCTCGTCGGTGCCGCCGGCCGGCTCCGGCCGGGGTTCACCGGCCCGCACGGTGACGTCGAAGACCACGCGATCGGTGTGCACCGCGACGTCGGCGGCACGGAAGGTCGTGACGTCGGCGGACACCGCCCGCAGCCCCGTCACCTCGATGGTGAGGCCGGTCTCCTCGGCGAACTCGCGGACCACCGCGTGCGCCGGATGCTCGGCGTGCTCGAGGCCTCCGCCGGGCACCTGCCAGACGCCCGGGACCGGGCACAAGGCGGAACCCCGGACCAGCAACACCCGCCCGTCCGCGCCCCGACACACGCCGTACGCGCCGACCCGCCGCCGCTGTTCCACCCGCCCGCACTCCCCCGCCCGCGCCGACCCGTTCCGTCGATCATGAGGTTAGCCGCAGCGGGTCCGGCGTGCCGCCCGGTCGACCTCGTGATCAAGGAACAGGGGGCCGGGCGGTCAGGCCAGGCGGGCGGCCTGGACGGCTTCCGCCGTCACCTCGGTCAGGCGGTCGGTGGGGAGGGCGCCCAGTTCCTCGCGGCCGAACCAGCGGGCCTCACAGGTGGAGCCGCCGACGTCGGCGACGGTGGGCGGGGCCGGCTTGTCGACCACGACCCGGTAGAAGGCGCGGACGCCGTGCCAGTCGATCGGGTAGCCCTCGGGGCCGAGGGAGGCCGCGTCCCGGTGGCTGGCCACCCCGAGCAGCTCGACGAGGCGCCCGGTCTGCCCGGTCTCCTCGACCAGCTCCCGGATCAGGGCCGCGCCGGGCTGCTCGCCGTAGTCGGTGCCGCCGCCGGGCAGGTGCCAGCAGCCCGCGCCCGGGTAGCCGTCGGAGACCCGGGTGAGCAGCACCCGGTCGTCCGGGTCGGTCACCACGGCGTACGCGGCGAAGCGCTGGGCCCGGTGCAGCCCGTCGGGGCCGGGCACGGCGTAGAACGAGGGGAACTCCGGCGCCTCGTCCGGAACGATGTCGGCGGACGAGGCGGGCAGGCCCAGGGCCCGCGCGGTGAACGACCGCAGCGGCAGCTCGCGGGCCTCCGCCGGGGTGAACCAGCGAACCAGGTCGGTCGGCCGGTCGACCCGGTCGGCGAGCGTCCCGCCACGGACCGAGACCTGGTAGATCAGGCGGTCGGTGTGGATGGTGATGCCCCGCTCCGGCAGCGCCCGCATGTCGGCGAGCACGTCGTGCAGGCCGGCGACGGTGACGGAGAGGCCGGTCTCGGCGGCGGTCTCCCGGACGACGGTGTGGTGGGGATCCTCACCGTGGTCGACCGCCCCGCCGGGCAGCGACCACGTGCCGGGGGTGCCGGAGCGCTCCGATGCGCGGACCAGCAACACCCGGCCGACTGAATCAGCACAAACTGCGTATGCCGCGATCCTGCGGAGCGGCTCCAGCATGGTGGTCACGGGGGCAAATTCTCCCCGGCCCGGGTTACCTCCATCGAAAAGAGTCAGATTCCTGACTGAATGCTCGCGCCTCAGGGGCGGGTCAGGGTAGGGATCCGGGCGGTCACCGAGGACGGCCCGACGACGGGCGCGGACCGTGGAGACATGACCTACACCGCCCCTCCCCAGCCCCCGTACAAGCAGCTCCGTCGCCCCGTCACGGACCGGATGGTCGCCGGAGTGGCCAGCGGCCTCGGCCGGTACTTCGCCGTCGACCCCACCCTGGTCCGGGTGGTCTTCGCGGTCACCGGCCTGCTCACCGGCGGGCTCGCGCTGCTCGCGTACCCGATCATGTGGTTCCTGATGCCCGAGGAGCCGGCCGACGCGCCCGCCTGGCCGCACCCGGCGCAGGCCCCGCCGCCCACGGTGGCGCAGCCGACCGTGGCGCCGCCCACGCAGCCGACCTATCCGCCGGCGGCGTGAGGCGGGATCACTCCCACTCGATCGTGCCCGGCGGCTTGCTCGTGACGTCCAGCACCACGCGGTTGACCTCGGCGACCTCGTTGGTGATCCGGGTGGAGATCCGCGCCACCACCTCGTAGGGCAGCCGGGACCAGTCGGCGGTCATCGCGTCCTCGCTGGAGACGGGCCGCAGCACCACGGGATGCCCGTAGCTGCGGCCGTCGCCCTGCACGCCGACGCTGCGCACGTCGGCCAGGAGCACCACGGGGAACTGCCAGACGCCCCGGTCAAGGCCGGCGGCGGTGAGCTCCTCGCGGGCGATCAGGTCGGCCCGCCGGAGCAGGTCGAGCCGCTCCTGGTCGACCGCGCCGATGATCCGGATGGCCAGGCCCGGGCCCGGGAACGGGTGCCGCCAGACCATCGCCTCGGGCAGGCCGAGCTGGAGCCCGAGCGCCCGGACCTCGTCCTTGAACAGCGTGCGCAGCGGCTCGACCAGCGCGAACTTCAGGTCCTCCGGCAGGCCGCCGACGTTGTGGTGGCTCTTGATGTTGGCGGTGCCGGTGCCGCCGCCGGACTCCACCACGTCCGGGTAGAGGGTGCCCTGGACGAGGAACTCGACGTCGCCGTGGGCGGCGACCTCCCGCGCCGCGGCCTCGAAGACCCGGATGAACTCCCGACCGATGATCTTGCGCTTCTGCTCGGGGTCGGTGACCCCGGCCAGGGCGCCGAGGAACCGGTCGGCCGCGTCGACCACCTTGAGCTTGATGCCGGTGGCGGCGACGTAGTCCTTCTCCACCTGCTCGGCCTCGCCGGCGCGCAGCAGGCCATGGTCGACGAAGACGCAGGTGAGCTGGTCGCCGACGGCCTTGTGCACCAGCGCGGCGGCGACGGCCGAGTCGACCCCGCCGCTCAGGCCGCAGATGACCTCCTTGTCGCCGACCTGCTCGCGGATCCGGGCGACCTGCTCGTCGATGATGTTCTCGGGCGTCCAGGTCGGCGCGATGCCGGCGATGTCGTGCAGGAAGCGGCGCAGCATCTCCTGGCCGTGCGCGGTGTGCCCGACCTCCGGGTGGAACTGCACGCCGGCCCGGCGGCCGGCCACGTCCTCGAACGCGGCGACCGGCGCCCCCGCCGACTCGGCGGTGACCGTGAAGCCCGCCGGGGCCTCGGTCACGCAGTCGCCGTGGCTCATCCAGACCGGCAGGTCGGCCGGCAGGTCGCGGAGCAGCACGCCCGGGTCGAGCAGGCGGGGACGCAGCGGGGTGCCGCCGTACTCGCGGTTGCCGGTGCGGGCCACCGTGCCGCCGAGCGCCTGGGCCATCGCCTGGAAGCCGTAACAGATGCCGAAGACCGGCACCCCGGCCTCGAACATGCCGGCGTCGATCTGCGGGGCGCCCGGCGCGTAGACGCTGGACGGGCCGCCGGAGAGGATGATCGCCGCCGGGTCCTTCGCCAGCATCTCGGCGACCGGCATCGAGTGCGGCACGATCTCGGAATAGACGTTGGCCTCACGCACCCGACGCGCGATGAGCTGGGCGTACTGGGCTCCGAAGTCCACCACGAGGACGGGGCGAGGCGTGCTCATGGCAGCAAATCCTACCGACGACGCCGCCGCGCCCCCCGCCGGTCCGCCCCCACGCCGCCGTCGCGGCGGAGGTGACGTCGCCCACCGTACGGGGGATCCGGCGCGCCACCGCCCTTCCGGCGGAAGCCATTAGGCCTGTATGCCCTTTTTGACCTGTATACGGTGTTCGTACCGCCCGCCGCCTGCGCACGCACGGGACTCGACGGGTCCGGGCGGCTGCCCGGCCGTACGCCCGGGTCGTCAGCAGCGGCAGCCGGCGGGCGCGGGGTGCCGGGAGCCGGCCGGGGGTGGGCATGACCGAGTGGTGGCTGTGGATGTACGTCGCCGCCATGGCGGGCGGGGTCGTGCTGTTCAGCCGGTGGCGCGCGGACCCGCGGGGCGTTCCGCGCAGCGAGTACCGGGTCGCGATCGCCATCCCGCTCTGGTCCGGCTCCTGGTACCTGCTCATGGCGCTGGGCGGCGGGCGCACGGAGGTGGCCGGCCACACGCTCTACTGGGCGCGGTACGTCGACTGGGTGGTAACCGCCCCACTGTTGCTGGTGGCCCTGATGCTGACCGCGACGCACTCCCTGCCCGGACGCTGCTGGCGGCTGATGGGCGTCCTCGCCGGGGCGAACGTGGTGGTGATCCTCAGCGGCCTGTTCGCCGACCTCACGGCCGACGGCGCGGCCCGCTACACCCTGTACGCGATCGGGGTGCTGGCCCTGCTCGCGGTCTACGCCCTGATCTGGGGACCGCTGCGCGCCCACGCGCACCGCCAGCCGGAAGAGATCGCGGGGGTCTACACGGAGGCCGCACTGCTGCTCAGCGCGCTCTGGGCGGGCTATCCCGTGTTCTGGATCCTCGGCCCATCCGGGGTCGGCCTGTTCAGTTCCGCCACCACCAGCCTGCTCCTCGTCGTGCTGTCCATCGTGTCGAAGGTGGGCTGGAGCATCCTCGATCTCGGCCGGCTACGCGCCCTGTCAAACCGTGGTCACCTCACCGTCGTCTGACCCGGCCACCGGAGCCGGCTCCCGGGTGCCGGCGTCGGACGACCGGGCGCCCGCCCGGACCCGACGACCGCCGGCGGGCACGACAACCGGCGCGGCGGAGGGCCCGGGGCGGCCGGACCGGCTGCTGCGGCGCGCCGGGACCGCCTCGCAGCTCGCGCTCGGCGGGCTGCTGGCGATGTCGCCGCTGATCGACGCCGCCGGGCCGGGCGGCTCGCCGGCCTTCCTGGTCGCGGGACTGCTCCTCGGGCTGCCGCACGGCGCGGTCGACCATCTCGTGCCCGCTCGACTGTCGGAGCGCGCCCGGCCGCTGGCGGCGCGCGTGGCGCTGCTGGTGGTCTACACCGCCGTGGCCGGCGCCGGGCTGGCGGCCTTCCTGGCCGCGCCGGACCTGGCGCTAGTCGGTTTCCTCCTCGTGTCGGTCGTCCACTTCGGCACCGCCGACGTGGCGTTCCACGCCGAGCGGGACCGCCGGCCGGTCCGGGCGAGGGTGACCGCCGTGCTCGCGCACGGGGGACCGCCGGTGGTCGTCCCGTTGGCGCTGTGGCGGGACCAGGTCGACCCGTTGCTGGCGGCAGTGGCACCTCGGGCACCGGCGCTGCTCACCGTCGAGGTGCGGGCGCTGGCGCTGGCCACCGTGCTGGGCGCGGTCGCGGTCACCGCGATCCGGTACGCCCGCGCCGGACGCGCCCGCGACGCCGTCGAACCCGTCCTCCTCGCCGGGCTGTTCGGCACCGTGCCGCCGGCCCTGGCCGTGGGGGCGTACTTCGCGGCCTGGCACTCCTGCCGCCACGTCGCCCGGTTGCTGCGGCACGACCCGCGTAACACGGCCGACCTGGCGGCCGGACGGGTCGGGCCGCCGCTGCGGCGCTTCGCCCGGCAGGCGGCAGCTCCCACGGCGGTGGCCGTCGCCGCGTTGATCGCCCTGGTCGCCTGGCCCGGCCACCGGTCGGACCCGCTGCCCGCGACGTTCGCCGTGCTGGCCGCGCTGACCCTCCCGCACGCGGTCCTGGTCGCCTGGACGGAGCGACGCGGGCCGGAGCCGTCAGGCTGGACAAGGTGACCACCGGGCCCTGGTCAGCTGCGCAGGGCGCCGGGGGCGTCGGCCGGCACCGCCGGGAGGCGCGGTGGCACCGGCTCCAGCCGGCGGTACGGCTCACCCAGCGGCGGCCTCGGGTCCGCGTCGCCCCTGTTGGGCCAGAAGGACATCGCGCGTTCCGCCTGGGCGGTGATGGTCAGCGACGGGTTCACCCCGAGGTTCGCCGAGACCGCCGCGCCGTCGACCACGTGCAGCCCCGGGTGGCCGAACACCCGGTGCCACGGGTCGATCACGCCGTCGGCCGGGGTGGCGCCGATCACCGCTCCGCCGAGGATGTGGGCGGTCATCGGGATGTCGAACGGCTCGGTCAGGGCGCCGCCGGGCGTACCGCCGATCTCCTCGGCCAGCAGGCGGGCCGCCTGGTTGCCGGCCGGGATCCAGGTCGGGTTGGGCGCGCCGTGGCCCGGCCCGGAGACCAGGTGCCGGCCGAACGGGCCGCGCCGCAGCCGGGTGGTCAGCGAGTTGTCCACCGACTGCATGACCAGGGCGATCACCGTCCGCTCCGACCAGCCACGCACCGACAGCAGCCGGGCCGCCGTGCCGGGCTGGCGCAGCAGGATCCCCAGCCAGCGGCGGACCCGGCGCGGCCCGCCGTCGACCAGCAGCGACTGGAGCAGGCCCATCGCGTTCGAGCCCCGGCCGTAGCGGACCGGCTCGACGTGGGTCTGCGGGTCGGGGTGGAACGAGCTGGTGATCGCCACCCCCTCGGTGAAGTCGAGCCCCTGGGCGCGGGCCTGCCGGCGGGGCACCGAGGCGCCGAGGATCGCCTCCGAGTTGGTCCGGGTCAGCTCGCCGAGGCGGGGCGAGAGCGCGGGCAGGGCACCCTCCGCCTTCATCGCGTGCAGCAGCCCCTGGGTGCCGAGCGCGCCGGCCGCGAAGACCACCTGGTCGGCGTGGATCACCTGCCGCCGCGCGCGCAGCCAGGCCCCCGTGCGCACCGTGTGCACCGCGTATCCGCCGTCGCCGGCCGGGCGGACGGCCGTGACCGTCGTCAGCGGGTGCACCCGCGCGCCGAGTCGCTCAGCCAGCCAGAGGTAGTTCTTGACCAGCGTGTTCTTCGCACCCTGCCGGCAGCCGGTCATGCACGCGCCGCAGTGCGTGCAGCCGGTGCGCTCCGGCCCGGCGCCACCGAAGTAGGGGTCGGTGGCCCGCTGGCCGGGGCGGCCGATGAACACGCCGACCGGGGTGGCGTGGTGGGTGTGCCCCACCCCCATCCGGTCGGCCACCGCCCGCATCGCCCGGTCCGCGCGGGTGACGAGCGGGTACGTGGTGGCGCCGAGCATCCGCTTCGCCTGGTCGTAGTGGCCGGCCAGCTCGTCGCGCCAGTCGGTGACGTCCCGCCACTGCGGGTCCGTGTAGAAGGCGTCCAGCGGCTCGTAGAGGGTGTTGGCGTAGACCAGTGAGCCACCGCCGACCCCGGCGCCGGAGAGCACCAGGACGCCGCCGCCGGCCTTCCGGTCGGCCGGGCGCAGCAGGGTGAGCCGCTGGAGGCCGTAGCAGCCGAGGCGGGGCGCCCACAGGAAGCGCCGCAGCCGCCAGGAGGTCTGCGGGAACTCGTCGTCGGCGAAGCGACGCCCGGCCTCCAGCACCCCGACCGAGTAGCCCTTCTCGGCCAGCCGGAGCGCGGTGACGCTGCCGCCGAAGCCGGACCCGATGACGAGCACGTCGTACCGCATGACCGCATCATTACCGCTCGGTAGCCATCGCGCCAGCGCCCGATTTCGCGGGATCATGCTCCGGTCCACGATCCCGGAGGCGCCCGCCCACAACTCGGCGCCCCCGTCGAGGCGTTGTCATCACCGGGGGTGTCGCATGACTCAGCGGACAGGGGCGCCACGCCCGCGATGGGTGCTGGGGCTGGCCGCCCTGGCGGTCGTGGTCCTGGTGGCCGTGGGCGCCCTCGTGGTCACCCGGCTCGTCCGCGACGACGGGCCGCGGCGCGCGATCGGGCCGACGGGCGCCACCGGGACGCCGCAGGCGAGCCCCACCCCGAGCCCGAGC
Organism: Micromonospora sp. NBC_01740; assembly: GCF_035920365.1. Taxonomy (NCBI): domain Bacteria; kingdom Bacillati; phylum Actinomycetota; class Actinomycetes; order Micromonosporales; family Micromonosporaceae; genus Micromonospora; species Micromonospora sp. NBC_01740. The sequence goes on from NZ_CP109150.1 coordinate 558,462, forward strand.
CCGACCGCGACGCCGGGCGCCGGCATCACCGGCCCGCTCAACCTCCTGCTCGTCGGGGTGGACACCCGGGTCAGCGTGCCGGGCTGGGAGCCGCACGGTGACGCCGTGCTGGTGCTGCACGTGCCGAAGGGACTCGACCGGGCGTACCTCTTCTCCCTCCCCCGCGACCTGCTGGTCGACATCCCGGCCTTCCCGAAGGCCGGCTACCGCGGCGGCAGGACCAAGCTCACCCACGCGATGAGCTACGGCAGCCGGGTGCCCGGCAGACCGAAGCAGCCGAGCACCGCCCAGGGGTACGAGCTGCTGCGCAGCACGGTCAGCGGCTACACGGGGCTGCGCTTCGACGCCGGCGCGGTGCTCACCTTCAACGGCTTCGACCGGCTGGTGGACAGCCTCGGCGGGGTGGACCTCTACGTCGACCAGCGGGTGGTCTCGCTGCACCGCCGCCCCGACGGCCGGCACCGGGAGCCCGCGCCGGGCGGTGGCGGCTACACCGGGCCGCAGATGGTCTACGAGAAGGGCGAGCGGCACCTCACCGGCTGGCAGGCGCTGGACTACGCCCGGCAGCGCTACGTCACCGGCGGCGGCTACGCCCGGCAGCGCCACCAGCAGCAGCTGGTCAAGGCGCTGGCCACGAAGATCCTCGGCGAGGACCTGGCCCGGCAGCCGGAGCGCGTCCAGCAGGTGGTCGACGCGCTCGGCGACACCCTGGTCTACGCGGGCGGGCCGCGCGTCGTGGACGTCGCGTACGCCCTCGGCGGGCTCACGCCGGAGAGGTTCGTGCTGGTCGACCTGCCCGGCGCGGGCGTCGGCAGGGGCAGCGCCTACCGGGGCGAGGAGCTCACGCAGACCGGGCGGAAGTTCCTCACCGAGCTGCGCGCCGGCCGGGCCGACGCCTACCTCGCCGCCAACCCGAAGCTGCGCGTCACGCGCTGAGCGTCGTCACACCCGCTCGGGACGGTCCGGCCGCTGCTTGCCGTACAGCCACGCCTCGAAGAGGTCGTCGAGCTGCTTGCCCGAGACCCGCTCGGCCAGCGCGACGAACTCGGCCGTGGTCGCGTTCGCGTCGCGCTTCTGCGCCGCCCAGGTCTTCAGGATCTCGAAGAACGCCTTGTCGCCGACGGCCACCCGCAGCGCGTGCACGGTCATCCCGCCACGCTGGTAGACCGACTCGCTGAACAGGTTCGCCACCCCCGGCTCGCCCGGCGGCGTCCGCCACACCTGGCCTGAGGAGCCCGCGTACCGGGCGTCGAACTCCTGCTGGGCGGTGCGCCCGCCGTCGTGCTCGGCCCACAGCCACTCGGCGTACGTGGCCAGGCCCTCGTTGAGCCAGATGTCCTGCCACCTCGCCAGCGACACGCTGTTGCCGAACCACTGGTGCGCCATCTCGTGGGCGACCACGGCCGTGTTCTCGCCGCGGGAGAAGAAGCTCGCGGAGTAGACCGGGCGGCTCTGCGTCTCCAGGGCGTACCGGATCCGGGCGTCGGAGATCACCACACCGCCGTACGCCTCGAACGGGTACGGCCCGAAGACGCTCTCCAGGTAGTCGGTCACCTTGACCGTGTCGGCGATCGACCGGTCCGCCGCGCCCGAGGGCAGGTCGGTGGTGACCGCGTGGAACACCGGCCGTCCCTTGTGCTCGCCCTCGGTGATCCGGAACTTCCCGATGACCACGGTGCTCAGGTAGCTCGCCATCGGGCTGCGCTCCGCCCACTTCCAGGTGGTCCAGTCGCCGGTCGTGCTCTTTCCCGCCGGCACACCGTTGCTGACCGCCGTAAGCCCCTTCGGCACGGTGATCTCGAAGTCGTAGGTGGCCTTGTCCGAGGGATGGTCGTTGACGGGGAACCACGTGCTCGCCGACTCGGGCTGGCCGAGCGCGATCGCCCCCTCGTCGGTGTGCAGGAAGCCGCCGCTGCCGAGGACCTCGTTGCGCAGGGGCTCCGGCTTGCCGTCGTACGCGACCTCGACGACGAAGCCGTTGCCGGCGATCAGGCCACGGGCCGGAGTCACCACCAGCTCGTCGCCCTTGCGGCCGTGCTTCGCCGGGGCCCCGTCCACCGTCACGGACCGCACGGTCAGCCCGGCCAGGTCCAGGTTGAACGCGGACAGGTCGCCGGTCGCCGCCGCCTGCACGGTGGTGGTTCCGGTCAACCGGTCCTCCGCCGGGTCGTAGCGCACCTTGACCGTGTAGCGGCTGACGTCGTACCCGCCGTTGCCGTAGGTCGGGAAGTAGGCGTCGCCGACGCCGGCCGCGCCGAGGAGGAGCTGGCGCGGCGCGGCCGGCGCGGCGGTGCTCGGGGCCGGAACCGGTTCCTCGGCCGACCCGCAGCCGGCCAGCCCCAGCATCCCGGCCAGTAGCAGGCCGGTGCCCGCGCACAGCGTCCGCCGCGACAGCGTCATCGCCTCTTCTCCTCCCTGCGTCGCCGGCTGCCCCACCGGCGAGCGTGGTGGACCCGCGCCGGCCGGTGCCGCCAGCCCCGCCGCACGGGGGCGGGCGGGCAGGCGGTGCCGCGCCGGGTCCGGCCGCAGCCTACCGATCGCCGACGCGAGCCGCGTCAGGGCAGTGCGGGGGCGCTCCCGCCGACGAGCCAGGCGTCGAAGAACGGGCGCAGGGGCTGCCCGGCGACCCGCTCGGCCAGGGCGATCAGGTCGTCGGTGGTGGCGTTGCCGTCGCGCCGCTCGGCCGTCCAGGTCCGCAGGACGCGGAAGAACGCCTCGTCGCCGACCGTGCGGCGCAACGCGTGCACGGCGAGCGCGCCACGCTTGTAGACGGCCGCGCCGAACAACCGGGACCGTCCGGGGTCGACGGACGGCCGGGACCAGTCGGTCGCGGCGTACTCCAGCTCGAAGTTGCGCTGCGCGGTACGACCGCCGTCGTGCTCCTCCCACAGCCACTCCGCGTAGCTGGCGAAGCCCTCGTTGAGCCAGATGTCGCTCCACCGGCTCAGCGCCACGCTGTTGCCGAACCACTGGTGGGCCAGCTCGTGCGCGACCACCCCCGGGTTGGGTCGCCCGCCACGGAAGAAGCCCGGCCCGTAGACCGGTCGGGACTGGGTCTCCAGCGCGTAGCCGATCCGGGCGTCGGTGACCACGACACCGCCGTAGGAGTCGAACGGGTACGGCCCGAAGCGGCTGGCCAGGAAGTCGGCGATCTCGCCGGTGCGGGCCAGCGAGGCGGCCTCCGGCCCGTTCTCCGGCAGGCTCGCCGGCACCGCCGTGACCATCGGCCTGCCGGCGTGCGTGCCGCTGCGCACCCGGTAGTCGCCGATCACCAGGGTCGTCAGGTAACTGGCCATCGGCGACCGCTCGGCCCAGCGCCAGGTGGTCCAGCCGCCGGCGCTGGTCTTCTCCCCCGGCACCCCGTTGCTCAGCGCGGCCAGCCCGTCCGGGACGGTCACCTCGATGTCGTACGTGGCCTTGTCGGACGGGTGGTCGTTGACCGGGAACCAGGTGGCCGCCGACCAGGGCTGGCCGAGGGCGATCGCGCCGTCGTCGGTGTGCAGGAAGCCGCCGCTGCCGAGCTGCCCGTCGGCCTTGGCCGCCGGCACGCCGGAGTAGTCCACCTCGACGACGAACCGGGCGCCCCGGGGAAGGCCGTCGCGCGGGGTGACCACCAGCTCGTCGCCGTCGCGGGCGGACCCGGCCGGGTGGCCGTCGACGGCCACCCGCGACACGTCCAGCCCGGCGAGGTCCAGGTTGAACCGGGACAGCCCGGTGGTCGCGGTGGCCGTCAGCGCGGCCCGCCCGGCGAGCCGGTCGGTCGCCGGGTCGTAGCGCACGGCGAGCCGGTAGCCCGCCACGTCGTAGCCGCCGTTGCCGGCCCCCGGCACGTACGGGTCGCCGAGGTCGGTCGCCCCGGGCCGGAAGCCGCCCCGCTCGTCGCCGCTCGTGCAGGCCGGGGACACCAGGGCCGCGACGACGGCGACGGCGAGCGCGGGGCGGATCCGACGGCGGGTACGACGCACCGGCCGAGCCTATCGGCGCGGCCGGTGCGGGTGGTGCTGCTTGCGCAGGTCAGCGGTCGAGGACCAGGCCGACCTTCTGGAACTCCTTCAGGTCGCGGTAGCCGCACTTGGCCATCGCGCGGCGCAGGCCACCGAAGAGGTTGAGCTGGCCGTCCGGCTCGTCGGCCGGGCCGAAGAGCAGCTGCTCCATCGAGCCGAGCGGCTCGCCGGCGGTCTCGAAGGCGCCCCGGGGCAGCGACGGGTGGCTGGCGGCGGAATGCCACCAGGCGCCACCGGCCGGCGCCTCGGCGCAGAGCGACAGCGGCTCGCCGAGCATCACCGCGTCGGCGCCGCAGCCGAGCGCCTTGGCGATGTCGCCCGAGGTCTCGATGTCGCCGTCGGCGATCAGGTGCACGTACCGGCCGCCGGTCTCGTCGAGGTAGTCCCGGCGGGCCGCCGCCGCGTCGGCGATCGCGGTCGCCATCGGCACCCGGATGCCCAGCACCGACTCGGTGGTGGACCACTCGTCGCCGCCGATGCCGACGATGACGCCGGCCGCGCCCGTACGCATCAGGTGCAGCGCGGTCTTGTAGTCGGTGCAGCCGCCGACGACGACCGGGAGGTCCAGGTCGGCGATGAACTCCTTGAGGTTGAGCGGCTCGTCGGTGGTCGAGACGTGCTCGGCGGAGACGATGGTGCCCTGGATGACGAGGATGTCGACGCCGGCGTCGAGGATCACCGGGGCCAGCGCCAGGGTGTGCTGCGGGGAGACCCGCACCGCCACCGTGCCGCCGCCGGCGCGCAGCTCGCGGACCCGCTCGGCGATCAGGTCGGGGCGGATCGGCTCCGCGTAGACCTCCTGGAGCCGCTTCGTGGTGCGGGCGTCCTCGTCGAGCCCGGACAGCTCCTCCAGGACCTTGGTCGGGTTCTCGTAGCGGGTCCACAGGCCCTCGACGTTGAGCACGCCGAGGCCGCCGAGCTGACCGAGCCGGACGGCGGAGGCCGGGCTCATCGTCGCGTCCGACGGGTGCCCGACGCAGGGGATGCCGAACTGGTACGCGTCGAGCTGCCAGGCGGTGGAGACGTCGTCGACGTCCCGGGTCCGGCGGCTCGGCACGATGGCGATGTCGTCCAGGTGGTAGCCGCGCTGCGCGGTCTTGCCCAGCCCGATCTCGACCACGTCACGCATGGGGGACTCCAGTTGTCGCAGGGGGGATGGGGGATGGTCAGCGGGAGTGGTAGTTGGGCGCCTCGACCGTCATCTGGATGTCGTGCGGGTGGCTCTCCTTGAGCCCCGCCGCGGTGATCCGGATGAGCTGACCGCGGCGGTGCAGCTCGGGGATGCTCTCCGCGCCGACGTACCCCATCGCCGCGCGCAGCCCACCGGTGAGCTGGTGGGCGACCGCGGACAGCGGGCCACGGTAGGGCACCTGGCCCTCCACGCCCTCGGGGACCAGCTTGTCCTCGGCGAGCACGTCCTGCTGGAAGTAGCGGTCCTTGGAGTAGGACTTGGCCTGGCCCCGGGACTGCATCGCGCCGAGCGAGCCCATGCCCCGGTAGGCCTTGTACTGCTTGCCGTTGATGAAGATCAGCTCGCCGGGGCTCTCCTCGCAGCCGGCCAGCAGGCTGCCGAGCATCACCGTGTCGGCGCCCGCGACGAGCGCCTTGGCGATGTCGCCCGAGTATTGGATGCCGCCGTCGCCGATGACCGGGACGCCGGCCGGCCGCGCGGCGCGCGCGGCCTCCATGATCGCGGTGATCTGCGGTACGCCCACCCCGGCGACGATCCGGGTGGTGCAGATCGCGCCCGGCCCGACGCCGACCTTCACGCCGTCGGCGCCCGCCTCGACCAGCGCCCGGGCGCCGGCGTAGGTGGCGACGTTGCCGCCGACGATGTCGATGGTGACGTCCTTCTTGAGCTGGGCGACCATCTCCAGCACCGCCCGCTGGTGGCCGTGCGCGGTGTCCACGATCAGCACGTCGACGCCCGCGTCCACCAGCGCCCGCGCCCGCTTGTAGGCGTCGTCGCCCACCCCGACGGCGGCGGCGACCCGCAGCCGGCCGGCGTCGTCCTTGGTGGCGTTCGGGTACTGCTCGCTCTTGGTGAAGTCCTTGACCGTGATCAGGCCGCGCAGCCGGCCCGAGTCGTCGACGATCGGCAGCTTCTCGACCTTGTGCTGGCGCAGCAGGTCGAGCGCGTCCTCCTTGCGCACCCCGACCGGGGCGGTGACCAGCGGGGTACGGGTCATGATCTGGTGGACCGGGGTGGCCGGGTCGGAGACGAACCGCATGTCGCGGTTGGTGACGATGCCGACGAGCTGGCCCTCGCCGTCCACGACGGGCACCCCGGAGATGCGGTAGCGACCGCAGAGGGCGTCGACGTCGCGCAGGGTGTCGTCGGGGCTGGCGGTCACCGGGTTGGTGATCATGCCGGACTCGGAGCGCTTCACCAGGTCGACCTGGAGCGCCTGGTCCTCCAGGGAGAGGTTGCGGTGCAGCACGCCGATGCCGCCCTGGCGGGCCATGGCGATCGCCATCCGGGCCTCGGTCACCGTGTCCATCGCGCTGGAGAGCAGCGGGATGCTCAGGCTGATGTTGCGGGTCAGCTTCGTCACCGTGTTGACCCGGCTGGGCACCACGTCCGACTCGCCCGGCTGGAGCAGCACGTCGTCGAAGGTCAACCCGAGTGGGACCACCCGGGCGGAGCCGGCGGGCAGCTCCGGCAGGTGGCCGCCCAGCTCGCCGTTGTCGGCGCCGGCCGGTAGATCGGTGCTGGGCGAAAATTCCACGATTGCTCCCCTGAGCTGCTCGGACGGGCTTCAGCGAGGTGGCGCGGGCGGGCACCGGCACACGCCGGGTGACGGGCGCGTCGTCCCATCGTACCCACCGGCACGGGCCGTCCCCGGGCGGTGGCAGCCCAGGTCACCGGTGGCGGGGGCGGACGCGGCCCTGGCGTTGGGTCTACGGTGAGGGGGTGCACGACGAGCCCATCGACCCCTTCAACGGCGACCCGGCAGATCCGGCCGCCGGCCTGCACGATCCGGGCGACGACGCCCCGCTCGACCCGCTGACCGACGTCGAGCGTCAGGACGTGCTGGAGGATCTCGCCGACCTGGAGATCTACCAGGCGCTGCTGGCGCCGATCGGGGTGCGCGGGCTGGTCATCGAGTGCGAGGACTGCCGGGAGCCGCACTACTTCGACTGGGACCTGCTGCGGGGCAATCTGCGCCACCTGCTCAGCTCGGGGCGTCCCCGGGTGCACGAGCCGGCCTACGACCCGGACCCGGACCACTACGTCACCTGGGACTACGCCCGTGGCTACGCCGACGGGGTGCACGACACCCTGACCGAGGGCGCCGACGAGGAACCCGACGCCGAACGCTGAGGCGGGCCGGGGCCGCACCGGCGGGGCCCGGGCCGCCCGCCCGGCTCCACGCCCCGAGGCCCCCGGCTCCACGCCCCGAGGCCCCCGGCTTCACGCCCCGAGGCCCCCCGGCTCCCGCTCCGAGGCCTTCCGGGCGGCCGGGCGGCCGGGGGTGCGGTTCAGGCCACCAGGCCGGCGCGGAAGCCGGCCGCCACCGCGTGCGCGCGGTCCCGCGCGCCGAGCTTGCGGAACAGCCGCCGCGCGTGGGTCTTCACGGTGTCCTCCGAGACGAACAACTCCCGGCCGATCTCGGCGTTGCTCTTGCCCTCCGCCATGCCCAGCAGCACCTGGAGTTCGCGTTCGGTGAGCCCGACCTGGGACCGGCCGCCGCGCGGGCCGGGCCCGGACCGCCGACCGGGGGGCGTGGCCTCGACCGGCTCGTCGGCGGGCTCGGCCGGGTCGTCGCCGCGCTGCGACGGCACCACCGTCGGGGTGCCGCCCGGGCCGTCGGGGGCCGTCGCCTGCCAGCCGGGTCCCGGTTCGGCCGGCGGCCGGCCGGCCGGGCCGGTACGGGCGGGACCGCCGACCGCCGCGGTGTCCCGGGCCGGGTCGGTGGCCGGGCGTCGGGCTGCCCGGCCGGGCGAGGAGAGCAGCAGCAGGGCCTTGGCCACCGCGCTGGTCAGGTCCTGGTCGACGCCCTGGATGAGGCCCCGGGCACCCGCGCTGATGGTGGCCGCGGCGGCCTCCGACTCCTCCGTGCCGAGCAGCAGCACGGAGGCCTGCGGCGCGCGGGCGAGCACCCGCCGGACGAAGCCCGCGCTGTCCGGCCGGGTGAGGGCCGTGTCCGCGAGCACCACGTCGGCCGGGCGCTCGGCCAGCCGCAACATCACCTCGGAATCGGAGACGGCCGTCCGCACCACGGCGGACAGCCCGAGCCGTGCCGCCGCGGACGCCAGATGCTGCGCCGCGAGCGGTGTCCGAACGCACACGAGAACCGTACGCACAGTGGTCTCCTCTCCGTCCAGAAGCAGACCATGACCGGGTCGGGTCGCGAGGGGGTTCGGGCAATCCTCCGAACTTTTCCGACAAGTGGGGCATATGCCGCTAGTTGCCGGAAGTTTTCGATCACAGGTGTGTGAGCCGGCGACGGCCCGGGTACGGAGGTCCCAGGCCGGAAACGGCGCGCCTGCGCGGACCGTCGCCCGGACGCCGATTCACCAGGATCTGCGCGGTGCCGCGCGGGAGGAGGGGTGCTGATGTCGAACGTACGCAGACTGCCCGGACCCATCGTCGACCTCTGGGACTGGCAGCGGCTCGGTGCCTGCCGGGGCCGGGACAGCGCGCAGTTCTTCCACCCGGACGGCGAGCGTGGCTCGTCCCGCCTGCGCCGGGAATCCGGCGCGAAGGCCGTCTGCCGCGCCTGCCCGGTACGGGCCGAGTGCGCCGCCCACGCCCTCGCCGTACGCGAGCCGTACGGCGTCTGGGGCGGCTTCAGCGAGTCGGAGCGGCTGCGGCTGCTCGCCGTCGGCTGGGAGGACCTGGCCGACCGCCGGCAGAGCCGGGTCGACGTGGCCCGGCTGGAGGCCCGCCTGGGCCAGCCGCACCGGTCGACCGTCCCCGCCCAGCGCAAGATCGCCTGAGCCGGCAACCTCCGCGATAGACCACACCGACGCCGCGTCCCCGCCCGGGGACGCGGCGTCGCGGCGTTCCCGGCCCGGGGGGCGTGACCACCGACCGGCCGGTGGCCACGCCCCCGGCCCGTTGAAAGGCGTCGGGGCGCACCGCCACAGGGACGGTGCGCCCCGACTGGGCGTACGGCGAGGGTCAGAAGCCCGGGCCGTGCTGGTGGCCGTGGCCGTGGCTGTGGCCGTGCCCACCGGCGGCGGCCGGCTCGGCCTTCTCCGGCTTCTCCACCACGAGGCTCTCCGTGGTGAGCAGCAGGCCGGCGATCGACGCCGCGTTGGTGACCGCGTTGCGGGTCACCTTCACCGGGTCGACGATGCCGGACTTCGCCAGGTCGACGTACTCGCCGGTGGCGGCGTCGAGGCCGTGGCCCCACTCCTTGCCGGCGACCTTCTGCACCACGACGTAGCCGTCGTGGCCGGCGTTCTGGGCGATCCAGCGCAGCGGCTCGACCAGCGACTTGCGCACGATCGAGACGCCGACCTTCTCGTCCCCGGTGAAGCCGAGGTCGTCGTCGAGCGCCGGCAGGATCTGCACCAGGGCGGCGCCGCCGCCGGGGACGGTGCCCTCCTCGACCGCGGCCTTGGTGGCGGCGATCGCGTCCTCGATGCGGTGCTTGCGCTCCTTCATCTCGACCTCGGTCGCGGCGCCGACCTTGATGACCGCGATGCCGCCGGACAGCTTGGCCAGCCGCTCGGCGAGCTTCTCCCGGTCCCAGTCGGAGTCCGAGGCCTCGATCTCCTTGCGGATCTGCGCGACCCGGTCGGCGACCTCGCTCGACTTGCCGCCGCCGTCGACGACCGTCGTGTTCTCCTTGTCGACCACCACGCGCCGGGCGGTGCCGAGCACCTCCAGGCCCACCTGGTCGAGCTTGTAGCCCAGCTCGGGCGCGACCAGCTCGGCGCCGGTGAGGATCGCCATGTCCTGGAGCATCGCCTTGCGCCGGTCACCGAAGCCGGGGGCCTTGACCGCGCAGACCTTGAGGGTCTTGCGGATCGAGTTGACCACCAGCGTCGACAGCGCCTGGCCGTCGACGTCCTCGGCGATGATCAGCAGCGGCTTGCTGTTCTGGAGGACCTTCTCCAGCAGCGGCAGCAGCTCCTCGATCGCCGAGATCTTCTGGGTCGTGATCAGGATGTACGGGTCCTCCAGGACCGACTCCTGCGACTCCATGTCGGTGACGAAGTTGGGCGAGATGAAGCCCTTGTCGAACTGGAGACCCTCGGTCACGTCCAGCTCGGTGTGCAGGGCGGAGCCCTCCTCGACGGTGATGACACCGTCGCGGCCGACCCTCTCCATCGCCTCGGCGATCAGCTCGCCGATCGTGGCGTCCTGCGCGGAGATCGTCGCGACGTGCGCGATCGACTTCTTGTCGGCGACCTCGACCGCGCGGCCGAGCAGCGCCTCGGAGACCTTGGCGGCCGCCGCGTCGATGCCCCGCTTGAGGCCGGCCGGGTTGGCGCCGGCCGTGACGTTGCGCAGGCCCTCGCGGACCATCGCCTGGGCCAGCACGGTGGCGGTGGTGGTCCCGTCGCCGGCGACGTCGTTGGTCTTGGTCGCCACCTCCTTGACCAGCTGCGCACCGAGGTTCTCGTAGGGGTTGGTGAGCTCGATCTCCTTGGCGATGGTCACGCCGTCGTTGGTGATCGTGGGCACACCGAACTTCTTGTCCAGGACGACGTTGCGCCCGCGCGGGCCGAGGGTGACCTTGACCGCGTCCGCGAGGGCGTTGACACCGTGCTCGAGCAGGTGCCGGGCGTCGTCCGAGAAGCTCAGGATCTTCGCCATGAATGTCCCTTCGAAGCGACGTCGCCCCGGCCCGGCGAGCCGGACCGGGGCGACGACACTGATCGGTTGCTTACTTCTCGATGACCGCGAGGACGTCGCGGGCGGAGAGCACCAGGTACTCCTCGCCGGCGTACTTGACCTCGGTGCCGCCGTACTTCGAGTAGAGGACGGTGTCGCCGACCTTCACGTCGACCGGCACGCGGTTGCCCTTGTCGTCGATCCGGCCCGGGCCGACAGCGAGGACGGTGCCCTCCTGCGGCTTCTCCTTGGCGGTGTCGGGGATCACGATGCCGGAGGCGGTGGTGGTCTCGGCCTCGTTCGCCTGGACCACGATGCGGTCCTCGAGCGGCTTGATCGCAACCTTGGTCGCGGTAGTCACGGGCATACCCTCCCGGGTACTTGGTTTCGTTACCGGCCGGCATGCCGACCAGCGTCAATCTGCCACATGCCACCGGGCGGGGCCGTCGTCGCGGGTGCCGGTCCGCCTGGCGTTCAGCAGCCGGACCATGGGGCCCGGAAGCTGGCACCCTCGGGGTGAGAGTGCTAATCGCAGGTTATTCCTCGGCTAGCACTCCGTCAAGGAGAGTGCCAACCCGCCGGCCGGCGCGTCGGGTCCGCCGACCACAATGAACGGGTGGATCTCGACCAACTCGCCGCCCTGCGTACGCCCGAGGGGTCGGCCGCGCTCGCCGCCGCCGCGCGGGTGGCCGGCGGTGATCCGCTGACCGCGGCGGCCGCGCTCCGCTCTACGGGGCTGCCGGCCGACCTGGCGTCGGCCGCCCTCACCCAGGCCGAGCTGCGCCGCCGGGCAGTCGGCAAGTTCGGGCCGGCGGCGGCCGGGATGTTCCTCACCCGGGCCGGGCTGGAGCAGGCCACGCGGGGCGTCGTCGCGGCACGGCGGGCCGAGCGGCTGCGGGCCGCCGGGGTGCGCGTCCTCGCCGACCTCGGCTGCGGCCTCGGCGCGGACGCGCTCGCCGCCGCCCGCGCCGGCATCCGGGTGTACGGCGTGGAGGCCGACCCGCTGACCGCCGCGATGGCCGCCGCGAACGCCGAGGCGGCCGGGCTGGCCGAGCTGTTCACGGTGGAGTGTGGCGACGCCACGGCGTTCGACGTGGACCGGGTCGACGGGGTGTTCTGCGACCCGGCGCGCCGGAAGGCGGGCACCGGGCGGCGGATCTTCGACCCGAACGCCTACTCGCCGCCCTGGGACTTCGTCGTCGGGCTGGCGGAGCGGGTGCCGCACACCGTCGTGAAGGTGGCGCCCGGCATCGACCACGCGCTGGTCCCGGCGAGCGCCGAGGCGGAGTGGGTGAGCGTCGACGGCGACCTGGTCGAGGCGGCCCTGTGGTGCGGCGAGCTGGCGCAGGTCCCCCGCCGCGCCACCCGGCTGCACGGCAAGGAAGGGCCCCCTGTCGACGCCTCCGGCAGCGGAAGGGTCCCCTGCTGGCAGTTGACGGGCTCCGGGGACGCCGAAGCACCGGTCGGCCCGGCGCGCCGCTTCCTGTACGACCCCGACCCGGCGGTGGTCCGCGCGCACCTGGTCGCGGAGCTGGCCGAGACGCTGGGCGCGACGCTGGCCGACCCGAGCATCGCCTACCTCTACGCGGACGCGCCGACGCCGACGCCGTTCGCCCGCTGCCTGGAGGTCACCGACGTGCTGCCGTTCTCGCTCAAGCGGCTGCGGGCGCTGCTGCGGGAGCGCCGGGTCGGGCGGGTGGAGATCCTCAAGCGCGGGTCCGCCCTGGAGCCGGAGAAGCTCCGCCGGGACCTGCGGCTGACCGGGGGCGAGGCGGCCAGCCTGGTGCTGACCCGGGTCGCCGGGGCGCCGACGGTGCTGGTCTGCCGGCCGGTCGGGTAGCGCGCGAGGGCGTCCGGCCTTTTCGGCTCGCGGGTCGTACGGGGCCGGGTTAGCTTGACCGTCATGGCGGGACAGGGCACTCCGGCGACCGCGCTGCTGACCAAGCGGAAGATCGCCCACAGCACCCATCCGTACGACGTCTCCCCGGACGCGCCCCACTACGGCGCGCTGGTCGCGGCGGCCCTGGGGGTGCCGCCGGAGCGGGTCTTCAAGTCGCTGGTCGCCGAGGTCGACGGCGCGCTGACGGTGGCGGTCGTGCCGGTCACCGGCGAGCTGGACCTCAAGGCGCTCGCGGCGGCGGTCGGCGGCAAGCGGGCCGCCATGGCCGACCGGGCGGTCGCCGAACGGGCCACCGGCTACGTGCGCGGCGGGATCAGCCCGCTCGGCCAGCGCCGGCGACTGCCCACGGTGCTCGACTCGTCGGCGCTCGACCATCCCACCGTCTACGTCTCGGCGGGCCGGCGCGGGCTTCAGCTCCAGCTCGACCCGCAGGATCTCGTCGCCCTCACCGGGGCGGTCACGGCCCCGCTGTCGGCCCGCTGAGCTGCACCGCTCCCGTCAGCCCCGAGAGAGCGCTCCCCGGTGGACGACGGCCGGGTGTCAGGGACGTTGCTGAATTGTTACTGCCGACAACAAACTCGCCACCTCGGCGCTCTTGTGCCCACGGCGCGAACCGGAATACGTTGCCGGACACAACAAACCAACATCATCCCCCACCCCCGAAAGGACCCTGCTGATGCGCAAGGGCTTCCTCACCTTCGCCGCCGTGGGCCTGCTGGCCGCCGGCGGCCTGACCGCCTGCGGCGACGACTCCGGTTCCGATGCCGGCGGCTCCACCGAGAAGAAGCCGAAGATCGGCGTGATCCTTCCGGACAGCAAGTCCTCCGCCCGCTGGGAGGGCGCGGACCGAAAGTTCCTGACGGAGGCGTTCCAGGCGGCCGGCGTCGACTTCGACATCCAGAACGCCCAGGGCGACAAGACGGCGTTCCAGACCATCGCCGACCAGATGATCACCAACGGCGTGACCGCCCTGATGATCGTCAACCTGGACTCCGGCACCGGCAAGGCCGTCCTCGACAAGGCGAAGTCCCAGGGCGTGGCGACCATCGACTACGACCGGCTCACGCTGGGCGGCTCGGCCACCTACTACGTCAGCTTCGACAACGAGGTCGTCGGCAAGCTCCAGGGCGAGGGCCTGAGCAAGTGCCTGACCGACAAGGGCGCCAAGAACCCGGTGGTGGCGTACCTCAACGGCTCGCCGACCGACAACAACGCCACCCTGTTCAAGAACGGGTACGACTCGGTGCTCAAGCCGAAGTTCGACTCGAAGGAGTACACCAAGGGCCCGGACCAGAACGTGCCGGAGTGGGACAACACCCAGGCGGCCACGATCTTCGAGCAGATGCTGACCCAGCAGCGGGGCAAGATCGACGGCGTGCTCGCCGCCAACGACGGCCTCGGCAACGCGGCCATCTCGGTTCTGAAGAAGAACAAGCTCAACGGCAAGGTCCCGGTGACCGGCCAGGACGCCACCCCGCAGGGCCTGCAGAACATCCTCTCCGGCGACCAGTGCATGACCGTCTACAAGGCGATCAAGGAGGAGGCTAAGGCCGCCTCGGACCTGGCCATCGCGGTCGCCAAGGGTGAGAAGAAGGAGACCGGCCAGACGGTCAAGGACCCGGAGGGCGGCCGGGACGTCCCGTCGGTCCTGCTGACCCCGAAGCTGATCTTCAAGGAGAACGTCAAGGACGTCATCGCCGACGGCTTCGTCACCAAGGACGAGGTCTGCGCCGGGGCGTACGCCAAGCTCTGCGCCGACGCCGGCATCAGCTGACCCGTACCCGATTCCACGCGCACGCCGCCCGGCACGGACCCTGTGCCGGGCGGCGGTTCGCGCCGGACGGGATCCGAGACCTCCCCTCCACCTGAAGGAGCCCCCGTGTCCGCAACCCCCCTGCTGGAACTACGCGGGATCGACAAGAGCTTCGGTCCCGTCCAGGTCCTGCGCGACGTCGCCTTCACCGCCCACCCGGGCGAGGTGACCGCGCTGGTCGGCGACAACGGCGCCGGCAAGTCGACCCTCGTCAAGTGCATCAGCGGCATCCACCCCACCGACGCCGGCGAGTTCCGCTTCGACGGCCGACCGGTGACCATCAACAGCCCCCGCGACGCCGCCGCGCTCGGCATCGAGGTCGTCTACCAGGACCTCGCGCTCTGCGACAACCTCGACATCGTGCAGAACATGTTCCTCGGCCGGGAGAAGCGCAGCGGCATCGTGCTCGACGAGCCGACCATGGAGCAGATGGCCGCCGACACCCTCGCCGGGCTCAGCGTACGGACCGTGAAGTCGCTGCGGCAGCACGTCTCCAGCCTCTCCGGCGGCCAGCGCCAGACCGTCGCGATCGCCAAGGCCGTGCTCTGGAACAGCAAGCTCGTCATCCTCGACGAGCCGACCGCCGCGCTGGGCGTCGCGCAGACCGCCCAGGTGCTCGAACTGGTCCGCCGGCTCGCCGACAACGGCCTCGCCGTGGTGCTCATCTCGCACAACATGAACGACGTCTTCGCCGTCTCCGACCGGATCGCCGCGCTCTACCTCGGCCAGATGGTCGCCCAGGTGAAGACCACCGACATCACCCACTCGCAGGTGGTCGAGCTGATCACCGCCGGTCGCTCCGGCGGGCTCGGGCTCGCCGCCGAGCCGACCAACGGCGGCAACGGGAACGGCGCAGGGCGGGCCGGCAGCAACTCAGGAGGCGTCCGATGACCACCACCGTCGTGCACAAGGACGGCCCGGCGGCCGTCACACCGCCGGCCACCCTCGCCAGCCACGTCCGCAACTACGTCGGTCGGGTCCGTGGCGGCGACATCGGGGCGCTGCCCGCCGTACTCGGCCTGGTCGTGCTCTGCACGGTCTTCTCGATCATGCAGCCGACGTTCCTCAGCGCCGGCAACTTCGCCAACCTGTTCACCCAGGGCGCCGCGGTCACGCTGATCGCCATGGGGCTGGTCTTCGTCCTGCTGCTCGGCGAGATCGACCTCTCCGCCGGCTTCGCCAGCGGCGTCTGCGCCGCCATCCTCGCCAACGTGGTCACCGTGCTCGGCTACCCGTGGTACGTGGCCGTGATCGCCGCGATCGTCACCGGCGTGGCGATCGGCACCACCCTCGGCTTCCTCGTCGCGAAGATCGGCATCCCGTCGTTCGTGGTGACCCTCGCCGGGTTCCTCGCCTTCCAGGGCATCGTGCTGATGCTGATGGAGGAGGGCGCCAACATCTCGGTGCGCGACGAGGTGCTGGTGGCCATCGCCAACCGCAACCTCCCGCCCGTCCTGGGCTGGCTGCTGGCCGCGGTGGCGGTCGCCGGCTACGCGGCCGTGCAACTGCTCCGGCACCGTACGCGGGTCGCCCGGGGTCTGGTCACCGACCCGATCGCGGTGGTCTTCGCCCGCATCGGCGGGCTGGCGCTCGTCCTCGGCGTCGCGGTCTTCATCCTCAACCTGGAGCGCAGCCGCAACGTCGTGATCAGCTCGCTCAAGGGCGTGCCGATCGTGGTGCCGATCATCGCGGTGCTGCTGGTCTTCTGGACCTTCGTGCTCCAGCGCACCAGCTACGGCCGGCACGTCTACGCGGTGGGCGGCAACAAGGAGGCGGCGCGCCGCGCCGGCATCAACGTGGACCGCATCCGCATCTCGGTCTTCGTGATCTGCTCCTCGATGGCGGCCGTCGGCGGCATCGTCGCCGCCAGCCGGGCCAACTCGGTGGACCCCAACACAGGCGGCAGTGATGTACTGCTCTACGCGGTCGGCGCGGCCGTCATCGGAGGCACCAGCCTCTTCGGCGGCAAGGGCCGGGTGCTGGACGCCGTCCTCGGTGGCGCGGTCGTCGCGGTCATCGACAACGGGATGGGCCTGATGGGATACAGCTCGGGGGTGAAGTACGTGGTCACCGGCGTGGTGCTGCTGCTCGCCGCGAGCGTGGACGCGTTCTCCCGCCGGCGTTCCACCGCCACCGGCAACCGCTGACCGCGCGGCACCGGAAGTGACGACGGCGATGCGCGCAGGACCGAGCCAGGACGAGATCCGCCGGCAGAACCTGGGCGCGTTGCTGCGGTACGTGCACGTGCACGGGGCCACCACCCGTGCCGAGCTCACCACCACGCTGGGGCTCAACCGCAGCACCATCGGCGCGCTGACCGCCGACCTGGCCGGCGCCGGGCTGGTCAGCGAGGGGACGCCGAAGGAGACCGGTCGGGCCGGGCGACCGTCGCTGGTCGTCCGGCCCGAGTCGGACCGGGTGCACGCGTACGCGTACAGCATCGAGGTGGACCGGCTGCGCGCCGCGCGGATCGGTCTCGGCGGCGCGGTGCTCGACCGCCGGGAGCTGGACCGCCCCCGGGGTCTGACCGCCGCGGAGGCCGCCCCGCTGCTGGCCGGGGCGGTCAAGGACATGCAGCAGAGCGCGCCGGCGGACGCCGTCTGCGTCGGCGCGGGCGTCGCGGTCTGCGGCATGGTCCGCCGCGACGACGGGCTGGTCCGGCTGGGCCCGACCACCGGATGGGTGGACGAGCCGATCGGCGCGGCGCTCGGCGCCGAGCTGGGCTGCGACGTGCCGGTCACGGTCGGCAACGTGGCCGACGTGGCGGCCTTCGCCGAGCACGCCCGGGGCGCGGCGGCCGGCTGCGACAACGTCATCTACCTGTACGGGGACGTGGGCGTCGGCGCCGGCATCATCGCCGGTGGGCGGCGGCTGACCGGGCACGGCGGCTACGGCGGCGAGGTCGGCCACATGGTGGTCGTCCGCGACGGCGCGCCCTGCGAGTGCGGCTCCCGGGGCTGCTGGGAGACCGAGATCGGCGAGCACGCGCTGCTGCGCGCGGCCGGCCGCTCCGACGCGCGGGGCCGCGACGCGCTGCTGGCCGTCTTCGACGCCGCCGACCGGGGCGACCTGCGGGCGCAGACGGCGGTACGCCAGGCCGGCGACTGGCTCGGCTTCGGGGTCGCCAACCTGGTGAACATCTTCAACCCGGAGATGGTCATCTTCGGCGGCGGCATGCGGGACCTCTACCTCGCGGCGGCGGCCCAGGTCCGCAGCCGGCTCAACTCGATGGCCCTGCCCGCCTGCCTGGAGCACGTCCGGCTGCGCACCCCGAAGCTCGGGGACGACGCGGCGCTGATCGGCGCCGCCGAACTGGCCTTCGAACGCCTGCTGGCGGACCCCCTCGACGTCGGCTGACCGGCCCCGCCCCGCCCGCCCCGCCACCTGCCCCGTCCCGTGCGGTGCCGTCCCACCTGCCCCGTGCCGTGCCGTGCCGTGCCGTGCCGTGCCGTGCCGTGCCGTGCCGTGCCGTGCCGTGCCGTGCCGACGAATGGTGGACGGGTGCCGGAGCCGGTGGGCCGGTCCGGTGAACCGATCGGTCGGTCCGTCCGTACCAGTGCGCGGACGGGCGAAGGCGGAGGCGTCGCCCGGCCCGGACTCGTTTCGGACCGGACCGAGGAGACAGCACGGACATGACACCGCTCAGATCCGCCCGTCGCCGACAGGGACACCGCAGCAGTCGCCTGGCGGCGCTGCTCGTCACGATCGTCGCCGGGCTCGGGGTGCTGCCCGGCGTGGCCGTCGCCGCGCCGGGCGGTCAACAGCTCAACGCGGCCGACGCCGCCCTGCTCAACGGGGTACGCCTGGCCGGTCTCTGGGAGATGCCGGCCGGGCAGCTGGCCGCCGACAAGGGGCAGAGCGCGAAGGTGCGCGAGATCGGCGCCGGCATCGCCACCGAGCACGAGGAACTGGACCGGCTCACGGTCGAGGCGGCCAACAAGCTCGGAGCGAGCATCCCGAGCGACCCGACGGCCGAGCAGAAGGGCTGGCTGACGGAGATGCAGAACGCCTCCGGCGCCCGCTTCGACCAGATCTTCGTCACCCGGCTCCGGGTCGCCCACGGCAAGATCTTCCCGGTCATCGGGGCGGTCCGCGCCAGCACCCGCGACCCGGTGATCCGCAAGCTCGCCGACGACGCCAACCGGTTCGTCCTGCACCACATGCAGATGCTGGAGAGCACCGGGCTGGTGCGCTGGCCGGAACTGCCGCCGGCCGCCCTGCCCGCCCCCGGCGACGACGGCCTGCTCGCCGCCGCCTCCGCCAACTCCGGCCCGCCGATCGGGGTCAGCAGCACGGTGGTCTGGCTGGTCTTCCTCGCCGCGCTCGGCACGGGAGGCGTCGCCACGTACCGCATCCTGCGCCGCGCCTGACCACGGCGGTCCTCCCGGCGGCCACGGGCCGGGAGGCCGTCGAACCGCAGGGAATCCTGCCGCTGGCGGCCTGGCGGCCTGGCGGTGCGGCGGCCTGGCGGTGGGCGGCCTGGCGATGTGGCGGCCTGGCGGCTGGGCGGTGTGGCGGCTGGGCGGTGTGGCTGCCTGGCTGCTCGTGGCCCTGCTTTCACGGCCCTGCCGTCCGCAGCCGCCCACCGTCGTTACTTTCGGTAATCGTCAGGGGTGTCACGCCGTCGCCACCGGGCACCCGCCTCGGTCCCTTTGCTCTGCAGCCATCCACGCACCAGCTACGGACGGTGGCTGGTGCGTCGGCGGCTGCAGAGCAAAGGGGGCGTGAGGGCATTCGGCCGGCTCGGCGATCGCGAGAAGAAACCGCTGGTCAGCCTGGCTAAGCGCTGAAACGAGGCCGCTCACGCTTGGAAGCCAGGCAAATTCGACTACCGTGCGTGACATTAGCGGCCCTCCGCAAGCATCGTCACGATGAGTTACCGGCGACGGGATCCGCTCAGCGGTCGGCTGCGTGCCGGCACGACGGCGCGGCCCGCGGGCCCACACGCCCGGCACGCCCGCGCGCCCCGCACACCCGGCAGGCCCGCGCGCCCGGCCCGCACGCACGCCCGGCCCGCCCGCACGCACGGCCACGGCTACTCGTTGACCTCCGGGCCCAGCAGGCGAATCTCCTCGATGTCGAGGACGGCCTGCAGCTCCCGCAGGACGATGTCGTCGATCTCGTTCGTGTCCCGCAGCCTGGTGATCTCGCGCCGCTTGTGTTCGAGCACGGCCAGCCGCAGTCGCCGGTCGAGGTCCCGGGCCTGCTCCGCCGACCGGCTCTCCTCGTCGGTGGAGCGGACGTCGTCGAGGTGCTGCTCGTAGTCCGCCCGGATCCGGTCGACCGCGGCCGGCGCCGCGCCGAGCCGGTCCGCGACCTCGGGCAGCACCGCCAGCGCGGCCTCGGTGGCCCGCATCCGGGCCAGCCGCAGCTCGCCGACCCGCCGGGTGTCGCCGACCAGACCCGCCCACCCGACGACGGCGGGCAGCGTGGTGCCCTGGATCAGCATCGTCAGCAGGATGACCACGGCGGTGGTGAAGATGATCAGATCACGCTCGTGCACACGGGTGCCGGCGGGCGTGGTCACCGGCACCGCGAGGGCGGCCGCGAGGGAGACCGCGCCCCGGAACCCCGCCCACCCGGCCGCCGTGCGCACCCGCCAGTCGACCCGCTCGTCCTGCTCCGCCGCCCGGCGATCGACGACGAGAAAGGCGAACGCCGCCAGGTGGACCCACAACATCCGGGTCAGCACGACCACGCCTGTCACCACCACCGCGATGACCAGCGCCCGCATCACCGACAGGCTGGTCACGTCGCGCAGGGCGCGCGGGATCTGCATCCCCAGGAGCACGAAGAGTCCGCCGTTGATCAGGAACGTGGCGAGGTCCCAGAAGCCGTACGCCAGCACCCGGGAGCGGGCCCGGATGACCCGGGGGGCGGCGTACGCCAGCACGAGGCCCGCGACCACCACCGCCAGGACGCCACTGGCGTGCACGAGCTCGGCGAGGAGGAACGCGACGAACGGCGTGAGGACGCTCAGCGCGCCCTCGCGCAGCGGGTCGTCGAGCCGCCGCCGGAGCAGGATCACCGCCCAGCCGACCAGCAGGCCGGCGGCGATGCCACCGGTCGACGCAAGGACGAACCGCTCGGTCAGCCCGAGCAACCCCGGCTCGGTGCCGCCCACGATCAGGCCCAACCCGACGGAGAAGAGCACCAGCGCGGTGCCGTCGTTGATCAGGCTCTCCGCGTGCAGGGTGGTCAGGATCCGGCGTGGCATCCGCTTGGCCAGGCCGGCGACCGCCGCCGCGTCGGTCGGCGCGAGCACCGCGCCGAGCACCCAGGCGGCGGCCGGGTCCACGCCGAACCGCTGCACGACGAGCGACACCGCGACCATCGTCGCCACCACCAGCCCCACCGCGAGCAACGCGATCGCGAGCAGGTTCGTGCGGATCTCGCGCAGGCTGGTGGTGATGCTCTCCTTGTAGAGGATCGCCGGCAGGAACAGCAGCAGCACCACGTCGGGCTCCAGCACCACGTGGGACAGCGGCGGCAGGAGCGCGAGCAGCGCGCCCATCGTGATGAGCAGGACGGGGGGCGCCACGCTGTACCGTCCGCCGAGGGTCGTGCCTACCAGCACCGTGACGCCCAGCACCACGATCAGTTCGAGACCGCCCACGTCGCACCCCCGTCACCGGCCGACGGCACGGTGACGGGTACGCGCCGGTCGCCTGCCGCTCCACCATCGTGGTACGGCGGTCCGGCGCGGCACCCACGAACCCGGAAACAGACAACATGCCCGCCGGTGTCGACGGCGGCGGCCTCGGGCACGGCACGCCGCGCGGCGCGTCAGGGGCCGGTGCCGTGCCAGGAGCGCCAGAGGGCCGCGTAGGAGCCGTCGGCCGCGACCAGTTCGTCGTGCGAGCCGATCTCGGCGATCCGGCCGTCCTCCACCACCGCCACCCGGTCGGCGTCGTGCGCCGAGAAGAGGCGGTGCGCGATGGCCACGACCGTACGGCCCTGGAGGACGGCCGCGAGGGACCGCTCCAGGTGCCGGGCGGCGCGGGGGTCGATCAGCGAGGTGGCCTCGTCCAGCACCAGGGTGTGCGGGTCGGCCAGCACCAGCCTCGCCAGCGCCAACTGCTGCGCCTGCGCGGGCGACAGCGGGTGCCCGCCGGCGCCGACCACGGTGTCCAGCCCGTCCGGCAGCCCGTCGGCCCACTCCAACGCGTCGACGGCGGTCAGCGCCGACCTCACGGCCATCTCGTCGGCGCCCGGTCGCACCATCGCCACGTTCTCCCGCAGCGTGCCGATGAAGACGTGGTGCTCCTGGGTGACCAGGGCGACGTGCGTACGCAGCTCGGACAGGGGCAGCTCGTCGAGTCGCCGGCCGGCCACCGTGACCGAGCCGGTACGGGGCGCGTGCACCCCGGCGAGCAGCCGGCCGAGCGTGGACTTGCCGGCGCCCGAGGGGCCCACCATGGCCAGCTTCTCTCCCGGCTCCGGCAGCAGGGTCACCCCGTGCAGCACGTCCCGGCCCTCCCGGTACGCGTACCGGACGTCCCTGGCGGCGAGCCGCCGCTCCCCCGGTGGCGGAGGATCGGGCGGGCCCGCAGAGCCCGCGGCGGGCCGGGTCGGGGAGCCGGCCGGCGGGTCGGCGTCGGCCACCCCGAGCAGGCGCGCCATGGAGGCGCCGCCGACCTGCAACTCGTCCAGCCAGGAGAGCAGCCGGTCGACCGGGTCGATCAACGCCTGCACGTAGAGCGTGGCGGCGGTGACCTCGCCGAGGCTCACCCAGCCCTTCAGGTGGAACCAGCCGCCGATGATCAACGTGGCCACCACCGGCAGCACGTAGCCGATCTCGGCGATCGGGAAGAACACCGTGCGCAGCCGCAGGGTGTAGCGCTCGGCCGCGTACGACCGGCGGATGTCGGCGTCGGTGCGGGCCCGGCGGCGCGCCTGCTGCCGCAGCGCCTCCGTGGTCCGCGAACCCTCGACGGTCTCGCTGATGCCGTCGGTGATGTCGGAGTAGGCGGCGTTCTCCCGCAGGTAGCCGGCAGGCGCGCGGCGCAGGTACCAGCGGGTGCCCGCCCACAGCAGCGGCACCGCGAGCAGGCAGGGCAGCGCGAACAGCGGGTCGACGAGGAGCAGCGCGCCGACGATGAAGCAGCCGGTGACGATCGCGATCAGCGTCTCCGGCACCGCGAACCGGACCGTCCGCGACAGCGCGGAGACGTCCCGGGACGTCCGGGTGAGCAGGTCGCCCGTGCCGGCCCGCTCCACGGTGGCCAGCGGCAGCGCCAGGATCCGGTCGACGAACTCCTCGCGCAGCTCGGCCAGCACCCGCTCGCCGAGCCGGGCCGACGCCAGGTGGGCGAAGCGGACCAGCACCGACTGCACCAGCACGAACCCGGCGATCAGCAGGGCGATCCGGTCCACGGTGACGCCGGACGTGCCGCGGGAGATCCCCTCGACCAGGTCGCCGAGCAGCCACGGCGCGACCAGGCCGGCGGCGGCGGCCAGCGCGTGCAGGCCGAGCGCGGCTCCGAGCGCCCTCGGATGCCGGCGGGCCAGCGTGCGGGCGTAGCGGCGCACCTGGCGCCCGTCGGCGACCGGCAGAGCGGTGGCCATCAGTCCTCCCCCCGGCTGACCGTCGCCCGGTAGCGCGGCTCGCCGTCGAGCAGTGCGGTGTGCGACCCCTCGGCCACCACCTTGCCGTCCTCCACGAAGATCACGTGGTCGGCGCGGTGCAGCACGAGCGGGCTGGTGGTGCAGACCAGGGTGGTCCGGCCCGCCCGGGCGGCGCCGAGCCGGTCCGCGATGCGGGCCTCGGTGTGCGCGTCCACGGCGCTGGTCGGCTCCACCAGCAGCAGGATCTCCGGGTCGGCGACCAGCGCCCGGGCCAGCCGCAGCCGCTGCTGCTGGCCGCCGGAGAACTCCCGGCCGCGCTCGGCGACCGCGCTGTCCAGCCCCGCCGGCAGGGCCTCGACGATGTCGGTGGCGCTCGCCGCCGTCAGCGCCGCTTCGAGCGTCGCGTCGTCGGCCCGGTCGCGCGGGTCCAGCTCCGCGCGGAGCGGGCCGGTGAACAGGTGCGCGTCGTTGTCGGCCACCAGGATCCGCTCCCGCACCGTCGCCAGCGCCACCTCCCGCAGCGGTACGCCGTGCAGCGTCGCGTCCGAGTCGACGTACCGGCCGAGGCGGTCCACGACCGCCGCCGCGTCCTCGGGGGCGGTGGCGGCGAGCGCGGTGAACCGGCCCGGCCGTACCGTCACGCCGGAGGCCACGTCGACCAGCTCGCCGGGGCCGTCCGGCAGGGCGGTCGGGCGGGCCGGGTCGAGCAGTTCCGGGGTGAGCCGCAGCAGCCGCACCACCCGCCGGGCGGCGACGTGCCCCCGGGTCAGCTTGTCCACCGCCTCGGTGAGCTGCCGCAGCGGGCTGACCAGGAACGCCGTGTAGCCGTAGAACGCCACCAGCTCACCGGCGCTGATCTCGCCGCGCAGCGCGAACCGGGCGCCCAGCCAGGTGACCAGCACCAGGAACGCCCCCGGGAGCAGCACCTGGGCCGCCTCCAGCAGCGACTCGACGCGGGCCACCCGCAGGCCGTCGGCGCGCAGCGCCTGCGACCGCGACCGGTAGCGGGCGGAGAGCACCGGCTCGCCGCCGACGCCGCGCAGCACCCGCAGCCCGGAGACGATGTCGCCGGCCCGGGCGGTCAGCGCCCCCTCCGAGTCCCGGTACGCCTGCTGCTGCCGGTGCAGCGGCCGGATGAGCAGCCCGACGACCGCCATCAGCAGCGGCACCCCGAGCACCACGACCAGTCCGAGCGGTACGGAGGCGCCGAGCAGGAGCACCCCGACGGTCACGATCGCCACGATCGCGCCGGTGCCCCGGGCGGTGATGTCGATGGCCGCACCGATCTGGCTGATGTCGGCCGTACCGATGCTCACCACCTCGCCGGCGGACACCCGCCGGGGCAGCGCGGCGCCGAGCCGGTTCGCCGCGCCCACGGTCAACTGCACCGTCCGGTACGCCCCGGCGAGGAAGTTGTGCACCGCGCAGTAGTGCCGCAGGATCCCCGCGGCCGCCTGGAACACGCCCAGCCCGAGCAGCACCAGCCCCCAGGTGAGCAGCGCCTCCTCGTCCCGGCGGGTGAGCCCGTCGACGGCCCGGCCGACGGCCGCCGGCACCAGCGCCTGGGCGACCATCCAGACGACGCCCAGCAGGATGCCGACGGTGAGCAGCGCCTTGTGCCGCCCGGCCAGCCACACGAGGTAGCGGGTCGCCGAGCGGATGTCGGGTACGCCGGGGTCACCGGCCGGTGAGAAGCGCATGGCCCACCGACGCTAGGTGGCGGGCCGGTCACCCCGCCAACCAATTACCGCCTCGGCGTGCCGTGGCTCACGTGTCCTCCGCCCTCGGCCGGCCGGCCCGGGCTCAGCGGTCGACCTGCGTGAAGTCCCAGGAGTGCGGCGGGCGGGCCAGCAGCGTCGCCGGGGGCTCCGGCAGCGGACGCGGGTTGCTGCGCCACTTGGAGATGACCACCACCCGGTGGTCGGTGGAGGAGAACACCTCGCTGGACAGGTGCATCGGGTCGTGCTCGAACTCGGGCAGCGCGGTGTCGCACACCCAGGTGATCAGGTCCGCGGCGCCGTACGGCTCCGCCCGCGCCTCCCACATCCGCACGATCACGTCAGCCATCCTCGGGGTTCAGACGCTGACTGTCGTCAGCGGCATGGCGGAGTCGGCGGGCAGGTCCAGCCGGCTCGGCGCGACACCCGAGGCGACCAGGTGCGAGCCGAGGGCGGCGACCATCGCGCCGTTGTCCGTACAGAGCCCGGGTCGGGGCACCCGGACCCTGATGCCGTACGCGGCGGCGCGGTCCTCGGCCATCACCCGCAGCCGGGAGTTGGCCGCCACGCCCCCGCCGATCACCAGCGTCTCGACGCCGGTGGACCGGCAGGCGTCCAGCGCCTTGCGTACCAGCACGTCGCAGACCGCCTCCTGGAAGGACGCGGCCACGTCGGCGACGGGCACCGGCTCACCGGCGCGCTGCCGCGCCTCGACCCACCGGGCCACCGCCGTCTTCAGTCCGGAGAAGGAGAAGTCGTAGCGGTGGGCGGCGAGGTCCTTGGGGGCGGTCAGGCCGCGCGGGAAGCCGATGGCCGCCGGGTCGCCGGCCCGGGCCTCCCGGTCGATGTACGGGCCGCCGGGGAACGGCAGCCCGAGCAGCCGGGCCACCTTGTCGAACGCCTCGCCGGCCGCGTCGTCGATGGTGGCGCCGAGCGGGGTGACGCCCCGGGCCAGGTCGTCGACGAGCAGCAGGGAGGAGTGCCCGCCGGAGACCAGCAGGGCGATCGCCGGCTCGGGCAGCGGGCCGTGTTCCAGGGTGTCCACGGCGACGTGCGCGGCGAGGTGGTTGACGCCGTAGACCGGCTTCTCGGCGGCGAGCGCGTAGCCCTTCGCGGCGGCCACCCCCACCAGCAGCGCGCCGGCCAGTCCCGGGCCGGAGGTGACCGCGATCGCGTCGATGTCGGCGAGGGTCACCCCCGCCTCCTTCAACGCCCGGTCCATGGTCGGCACGATGGCCTCCAGGTGGGCCCGGCTGGCCACCTCGGGCACCACGCCGCCGAAGCGGGCGTGCTGCTCGACGCTGGAGGCGAGCGCGTCGGCCAGCAGGGTGTGCCCGCGTACGATGCCGACCCCGGTCTCGTCGCAGGAGGTCTCGATGCCGAGGATCAGGGGCTCGTCACTCATCGCTCACATCCTGCGTGCGCTGCATGACCAGCGCGTCGGTGTTGCTCGGTTGGTAGTAGCCGCGCCGTACGCCGATCGGCTCGAAGCCGTACGTCGCGTAGAGCTTCTGGGCGGGGGCGTTGTCCGCCGCGACCTCCAGCAGGACGCTGCGGACGCCGAGCCGGGCGGCCTCGGCGAGCAGCGCCTCCAGCAGGAGCCGGCCGACGCCGCGCCGCTGGGCGTCCCGGCGCACCGCGACGTTCTGCACCCACGCCTCGTCGGGCGGGGCCACGGCGAGCCCGGCGTAGCCGAGCAGGTCGCCGTCGTCGCCGGTGGCGACCAGGTAGAAGTGCCCGTTGGCCAGCTCGTTCCAGAACATCGCCGCCGACCACTGCTCGGCGCCGAACAGGTCCGCCTCGATCGGCAGCACCTCGTCGACGTGCCACCACCGCAACCGCCCCAGCCGCACGCTCACGGCAACACCTCGGCTCGCGACTGCGGGGCTCGCAAACCCGGCTCACTCCTCGCGCTCACGGCGCCACCTCGGCTCGCGACTGCGGGGCTCGCAAACCCGGCTCACTCCTCGCGCTCACGGCAGCACCGGCTTGCGGGCCGTCGCCGCCACGGCGTCCGGGCGGCGCAGGTAGAGCGGGGTGAGCGCCTCCGAGGGGACGCCGGCCCGGATGCGCTCGGCGGCCAGGGTCGCCAGCACGGCCGCGTCCGGGTAGCGGGGCTCGTCCCGCACGGGCAGGCCCAGCGCGTCCGCGTACCGGTGCGCGCCGTCGCCGACCGCGGCAGTGACGGCCAGACCGCGGGCGCGCCCGGCGGCGACCGCCGGCGCGGACACCTCCGGGCCGACGATCCGCTGGCCCGCGCCGTCGTAGACCGCCCAGTAGATCTCCCGGCGGCGCGCGTCGCTCGCCGCCAGCACCGGCTCGCCGGCGGCCGCCGGGTGACCGATGGCGTCCAGCGAGCAGACACCGTACGTCGGGACGCCCAGCACCTGGCCGATGGTGGCGGCGGTGACCAGCCCCACCCGCAGCCCGGTGAACGGGCCGGGGCCGAGCCCGGCGACGATCGCGCCCAGGTCGGCCGGGCGGGCGCCCGCCTCGGTGAGCACGGCGTCGACCTGCGGCGCGAGCAGTTCACCGTGGGCGCGGGCGTCGACCGTGCAGCGGTGCGCGCGGGTCGCGACACCGTCCGCCGCGACCTCCACCAGCGCCGCGGTCACCGCGGGGGTCGAGCTGTCCACCACCAGTACGAGCACGGTGAGCCAGCCTAGTCGCCCCCGCGGTCACCCCCGGTCACGCCCCGGCCGGGTGGGATGAGCAGCGAGGCCGACGGCGCGGGCGGCGGGCCGGGAACCGGGGACCGGTGGCACGGGCGACGGGACCGGCGGGCGGGACGAACGGCCGGGGTCAACTCGGGGTGCGGAACTTGCGCAGGAAGGCCGGCAGCAGCCAGGGGCGCCGCCCGCTGACGCGCACCTTGCCGGTGAGCACCGCCCGGGCGCGGCTGACCCGGCCGAACATCATCAGGTTGAGTGTGCCGGGGTCGTGGTCGATCCGGGCGTCCGCCCGTGCTCCGGGATCGGCGAACGTCATCCGCCCCCGGTGCAGCAGGAGCCGGACCGGGGCCGCGTACGCCGAGCGGAACTCGACCACGACGGGGCGTTCGCTCGGCGGCGCGCCGCCGTCGATGAGCCGCCCGTAGCCGTGCCGGACCACGCCGGCCACGAACAGCTCCATGAACAGCGCGGCGTCCCGGCCGGGGAGCGACCACGGCCGCCCGGCGACGCGGGCGACGTCGTGACCGTGGATGAGCAGCTCGTTGACCAGGTGCGCGCAGAGGCCGGCGAGGGGCACCCGGGCCCCGCCGAGCCAGGGCACCGTCTCGTCGGGGCGCTGCCCCTCGCAGACGGCCAGGAGCCGCCCGACGTCGGCCCGCAACCGGTCGGCCAGGGCCTGCGGCTCGCGCTCGGTGAGGTGCCGCAGCAGCACGTCGTTGAAGTCCGCCACCGTGTCGACGGTGACGTCCGGGAGCTGCCGGTGCAGACCCGGCACCGGCAGGGGCGGGTGGTCCGGGTCCACGAGGCACGCGTAGTACCACGCCAGGGAGCCCACGTGGGCCAGCGTGTCGGCCACCGACCAGTGGGCGGTGGCCATGGCCTCGGGTGGGGTGGCGCGGACCAGGTCGAGGAAGCGGTCGGTCTGCTCCGCCAGCGCCGTCCGCGCCACCCGCCACCGCTGTTCGCTGACCGTCGCCGCCATCGCCGCCTCCCGGCTCGCGTCGCTGCTCGGCGAGGTCGACACGCCACGGCGTACGCGCCGACCGACCGCTCGCAGCACAGGCTACAACGGACGGTCACCGCGCGGTGACCGCGAAAGTGCGCAGCTGTCAGCCGGCGGAGCGCTCCCAGTCGACCGTGGGCAGGCCGGCGTCGGCGAGCGCCTTGTTGGCCGCGCTGAACGGGCGGCTGCCCAGGAAGCCGCGCGGGTTCATCGGGCTGGGGTGCCCGGCCTCCAGCACCACGTGCCGCGGGTTGGTCACCAGGGCCGCCTTCTTGCGCGCGTAGCCGCCCCAGAGCAGGAAGACCACCCGCGAGTCCATCGCGTCGAGCGCCCGGATGGTGGCGTCGGTGAACTCCTCCCAGCCCCGGTTGGCGTGCGAGCCGGGCGTCGCCTCGCGGACGGTGAGCACGGCGTTGAGCAGCAGCACGCCCTGCGCCGCCCAGCCGCTCAGGTTGCCGCCGCGCGGCTTCGGCACGCCGAGGTCCTCGCCCAGTTCCTTGAAGACGTTGCGCAGCGACGGCGGCACGCTCACGCCCTCCCGCACGCTGAAGCTGAGCCCGTGGGCCTGCCCCGCCTTGTGGTAGGGATCCTGCCCGAGGATCAGCACCCGGCAGTCGGCCGGCGCGCAGAGCCGGTAGGCCGAGAAGAGGTCCTCGACCGGCGGGAAGACGGTGCGGGTCGCGTACTCGCCCGCGACGAACTCGGCCAGCGCGGCGGTGCGGGCCGGGTCGAGGTGCGGGGTGAGCACGGCACGCCAGTCCTCCGGCAGCAGCGCCGGCAGGTCCAGGGTGGGGGCGTCGTCGGGCATCGGCAACCTTTCGCCTGTCGGGTCCGTCCCGCGCACTCTAGGCAGCCGGTACGACAGCGCTCACCCGAGGGCGGTCAGGCGCTGCGCCCAGTCGCCGCCGACCGGTTCCAGCTCGACCACCCGGGTGTCGTCGTCGCGCCGGTCGACGCGTACCCGCAGGTGGGCGTCGACGAGCTGCTCGACCAGGCCCTCGCCCCACTCCACCACGGTCACCGACTCGTCCACCGAGGCGTCCAGGTCGAGGTCGTCGATCTCGGCGCGCGGGTCGGCGGCGTCCCCCAGCCGGTACGCGTCGGCGTGCACCAGCGCCACCGTGCCGCCCCGGGCCGGGTCGGGCCGGTGCACCCGGGCGATCACGAAGGTGGGCGAGGTGACGTCCCCGAGCACCCCGAGCCCGGCCCCGAGGCCCCGGGTCAGCGCGGTCTTGCCGGCGCCGAGCGGCCCGGTCAGCAGCAGCAGGTCGCCGGCGCGCAGCAGCCCGGCCAGCCGCCGCCCGAACTCGTGGGTGTCGTCGACGGTCGGCAGCTTCACGACGTGGCTCACAACGCCTCCAGGAACCGGACCAGCGCCTCGTTGACCTCGTCGGCGTGCTCCAGCATCACCACGTGCCCGCTGTCGGAGATCTTGACGAACTCGGCGTGCGGCAGTCGCCGGACGATCTCCTCGGAGTGCGTCACGGGGGTGATCATGTCCTTGTCGCCGACGACCACCAGCACGGGGGTGTCCGCCAGCGCGGCGAGCGCCGGGAACCGGGAGTGCGTGGCCAGCGTCCGCAGGTAGCGCGTCACCGTGTCGGCGGAGGTGCGGGAGTTCATCGTCTCGACGTACGACACCAGGGCCGGGCTGGGCTGGCGGGTGCCGAAGCCGTACTTGCGGGTGAGCAGCCAGGCCATGTTGGTGGTGGACCTGCGCGCCCGGTCGATCACCGGCCCGCCGTAGCGGGTGACGTTGCCGACCATGTGCAGCACCGGCGCGCCGACCCGGCCGAGCAGGGCGGGCGCGACCAGCTTGGTCTCGGCGATCAGGCCGCCCGAGGTGGCCATCAGCACGGTGCCCACGACCCGGTCGCCGAACAGCTCCGGAAACAGCTCGGCGAACGCCATGATGGTCATTCCGCCCATCGAGTGGCCGACCAGCACCAGCGGCCCCTCCGGGGCGGTCCGGTCGATCACCTCGCGCAGCGTCCGGCCGAGCGCGGTCAGGTCGTACTCGCCGGTCTCCAGCCGCCCCGACCGGCCGTGCCCGGGCTGGTCGTAGGCGACGATCCGGTGCTCGCCCCGCTCGGCGAGCAGCTCGCGCTGGAAGTGGAAGGTGCCCATGTCCAGGCAGAAGCCGTGCACCAGCACCACGGTCGGGTTGCCGGGCACGGGCCGGGTCGGCTCCACCACCTCGACGTGGATGTCGGTGCCGTCGGGCATCTCCAGCCGGAACGAATCGTCGTACCGCTGCTCGCCGAAGACCTCCCCGGCGTACCGGTCGGTGGGGTCGGCCTTGAGCTTGCGGACCAGGGCGCGTTCGGTGGCGACGCCGGCCGCGAGCCCGGCGGCGGCGACCCCGACGGCGGCCAACGCGCCGATGGCCGCCTTGGCGTGTCCGGTACGCGGCAGCGGGATGCGGGAACGGGTCGTCACGGGCGCTCGCCGTCGTAGACGCGGGGCACCCGGGTGCTGCCGAACCGCGTGACGATCTCGTAGTTGATGGTGCCGACCGCCTCGGCCCAGTCGTCGGCGGTGGGCCCGCCGTCGGCGCCGCTGCCGAAGAGGGTGACCTCGTCGCCGGCGGCCACCGGGTCGTCGCCGCAGTCGAGCACGAACTGGTCCATGCAGACCCGGCCCGAGATCGTCCGGCGCTTGCCGCCGAGCTGCACCGGGCCGCTGTTCGAGGCGTGCCGGGGCACCCCGTCGGCGTAGCCGAGCGGCACCACCGCGAGGTTCGCCGCCCGCTCGGTGGTGTAGGTGTGCCCGTACGAGACGCCGGAACCGGCGGGGACGCGCTTGGTCAGCATCACCCGGGCGCGGGCGGTCATCGCCGGGCGCAGCCCGTAGCGCTCGCCGGCCACCGGGGAGAGGCCGTACACGGCCAGCCCGGGCCGGACCAGGTCGAAGTGGGTGTCGGGCCGGGTCAGGGTGGCCGCCGAGTTGGCCAGGTGCCGGTAGCGCGGCCGAAGGCCGGCCTGTTCGGCCATGCCGATCCCCTCGTGGAAGACGGCGATCTGACGGTCGATGGTCGGGTGGCCGGGCGAGTCCGCGTACACGAAGTGGCTCCACACCCCGACCACCTCGACCAGGCCGTCGGCCTGCGCCTTGGCGGCGGCATCGAGCAGGGCCGGCCAGTCGGCGACGGTCGCGCCGCCCCGGGCCAGCCCGGTGTCGATCTTGAGGTGCAGCCGGGCCGGCCGACCGGCGGCGCGGCCCGCCGCGACCATCTCGTCGAGCTGGGGCAGGCTGGCGACGCCGAGGTCGACCCCGGCGGCGACGCCCTCGTGCAGCGGCAGCCCGGGCGCGAGGAGCCAGGCCAGCACCGGCGCGGTGATCCCGGCCCGGCGCAGCGTGAGCGCCTCGTCCAGCGTGCAGACCCCCAGCCAGTCGGCTCCGGCGTCGAGGGCGGCGCGGGCGGCCGGGACCATGCCGTGGCCGTAGCCGTCGCCCTTCACCACCGCCATCAGCTCGGCGGCGGTGCCGGACCTCAGCCGGCTCACGTTCTCGCGGATCGCGTCCAGGTCCACGCGTACCTCGGCCTGCCACATGCCCCCAGCCTACTTTCCACGCCGATCTCCCCGGCCGAGGCCGGCGCAGCCGGCAGGAGCCACCGCCGGCGCGGCCGGTGCCGCCGGCGCGGCCGGGTCAGCCGAGGCGGGCGAGGACCGGGCGGAGGGCGTCGGCCACGTCGGGCGCCGTCACCGGCCCGCCCCGGGCCGCCTCCCGGCCGGCCAGCCCGTGCAGGTACGCGGCGGCGGCCGCCGCCCGCTCCGGGGGCAGCCCGGCCGCGAGCAGCGAGCCGAGCAGCCCGGCCAGCACGTCGCCGGTGCCGCCGGTGGCCAGCGCCGGGGTGCCGGTCGGGTTGACGTACGCCCGGCCGTCCGGCGTGCCGATCACCGTGCGGTCGCCCTTGAGCAGCACCACCGCGTTCATCCAGGCGGCCAGCCGCAGGGTGGCGGCCACCCGGTCGGCACCCGGCTCCTCCCCGCAGAGCCGGGTGAACTCGCGGTCGTGCGGGGTGACCACGATCGGGGCGTCCCGCGTGCGCAGCCGGCCGGCGAGCGAGCCGTCGACCAGCAGCGTCAGCGCGTCGGCGTCGAGCACCACCGGCACGGGGGCGGCGAGCACCGCCCGCAGCTCCGCGGCCGCCTCCTCGCCGGTGCCCAGGCCGGAACCGCAGACCCACGCCTGCACCCGCCCGGCGTCGGCGACCCGGCCGGTCGCGATCACCGACGGGTGCCGGCGCAGCACGTCGTCCCGGGCCGAGCCGGCGTAGCGGACCAGGCCGGTCGGGCCGGCCAGCGCCCCCGCGACGGAGAGCACGGCCGCGCCGGGGTAGGTCGCCGAGCCGGTCGCGACGCCCACCACGCCCCGGCTGTACTTCTCCGAGGCCGGGCCGAGCCGGGGCCACCAGTCGACGACGTCCGACCACTCGGTCACGCCCAACGCCGGGCTGCCCCGCAGCCACGGCTCCAGCCCGATGTCGACCAGCTCCACCTCACCGGCGAGCGCGGCGGCCGGGCCCACCACCAGGGCGGGCTTCAGCGCGCCGAACGCCACCGTCACGTCGGCCCGTACCGCGCTGGGGCGGCCCGACGCGGTCAACGGCACTCCCCCGGTGTCGACCGCGACCCCGCTGGGCACGTCCACGGCGATCACGGCGGCCGGTGCGCCGTCGCGCCCACGGTGCCGCACGAGGCTGGCGGCGAGTTGGTCGGCGGTGTCCCGCAGCCCGCCGTGCCCGCCGATCCCCACGATGCCGTCCAGCACCAGGTCGACGGTCCCCGGCGGCCGGTCGACGACCCGCCCGCCCGCGGCCCGCAGCGCGGCCAGCCCGGCCGCGTGCGCCCGGCCGGGGGCCAGCAGCAGCGCCGACACGGCGGCACCCCGCCGGGCCAGGTGCGCGCCGGCGAGGAGCGTGTCGCCGCCGTTGTCGCCCGAACCGACCAGCAGCAGCACCCGCGCGGCGTAGACGCCGCCCCGGTCGGCCAGCAGCAGCGCGCAGCGGCGGGCCAGCCCGGCCGCCGCGCGCTTCATCAGCGTCCCGGGCGGCAGCGTGGCCATCAGGCCCGCCTCCGCAGCGCGTACGTCCGCGACCCGCCACACCGATCTCATGCCACCCCGTCCCGTCCGACTCCCGGCGCGCCGCGACCCGGCACGCCCCCGATCACCGCTCCGCGACCACCATCGCCGAGGCGATCCCGCCGTCGTGCGACAACGAGAGATGCCAGCGGTTGACCCCGCGCTCGGTGGCCGCCGCCGCGACCGTGCCGGAGACGGTCAGCCAGGGCCGGCCGTCCGGGTCCGGCACGACCTCGCAGTCGTGCCAGCTCAGGCCGGCCGGGGCGCCGAGCGCCTTGGCGACCGCCTCCTTGGCCGCGAAGCGGGCGGCCAGCGACTCGGGCGAGCGCGGGTTGCCGGAGCGGGTGCACCGCTCGGCCTCCGTGAAGAGCCGGTCGGCGAGCAGCGGTGTCCGTGCCAGGGCCTTGGCGAACCGCTCGACGAGGACGACGTCGATGCCGACAGCGACGATCACCCGCTCACCCTACCGGCGCGGGCGGCCGCAGATTAGCCCTCGGCACCGCGCGCGGCAACGCCTGTGGACGACGCGGCCGTACGCGGGCGGGCCGTCGTCCACAGGCCACGCGCGGGGGTGTGGACGACGCCTAGCGTCGCGGCCGTCGATGTTTTCGCGAGGCGGGGGGCCGAGGATGACCGAGGAGCCGTTGACCGTACGACCGGACGCGCTGCGCCGGGCCGCGCGGGGGCTCGACGACGACGCGTACCGGCTGGCGCACGGGCTGGCCGGGGCGTCCGGGCTGGTGGTGCCGGCCCCGGAGTGGTCGACCGGGGCGGCGTCGGCCGGGCTGGAGTCGGCCGTGCACGCCTGGTTCGGCGGGCTCGGCGCCCGGGTGGCCCACACGGCCGGGGCGGTCCGTTCCGCCGCCGAGGCGTACGAGGCGGTGGACGACCGGGCGGCCGGCCGCCTCACCGCGCTGCCCCGGTGAACGCGCCGGCACCTTCGGCGCCGGGTCGGTCGGCCCCGGCCGGGCACGCGGCGCGCCCGGTCCCGCCGGCGCGCCCGGTCCCGCCGGCGCCCCCGGCACGCCCGACGCCTCCGACGCGCCCGGTGCACCCCGCCGACCGCGCGGCGGACGTCGGCTACCGGCAGCTGTGGGCGGCCGATCCCGACGCGTGGCGGGCGGCCGGGGTGGCCTGGCGGGGGCTGACCGGCCCGGTGGCGCGGCGGGTCGACGAGCTGGCCGCCGGCGCGGCGGTGCTGCGGTCCGGGTGGTCGGGCGGGGCCGGCGTCGCCGCCGACGCCCGGCTCGCGGCCCTGCGCACCGAGCTGACCGCCGTCTCCCCCGCCCTGATCGAGGCAGACCAGGTGCTGGCCGAGTTCGCCGGCCGGCTGGCCGCCGCCAAGGCCCGGCTCGCCGCCGCGGTGGCCCGCGCCGACGCGGCCGGACTGCTTGTCGACCGGCAGGGCCGGGTCACCGCCGACCCCGCCCGCGCACCGGCGACCACACGCTCCGGGACGGGCGCAGCCGGGCCGGGCGCGTCCGGGGCCGGCGCACCCGTGGTCCGCGCGCCCGGAGCCGGCGCGTCCGGAGCCGGCGCGTCCGGAGCCGGAGCGTCCGGAGCCGGAGCGGGCGGGGCTGGCGCACCCGGAGCCAGGGCGGGCGGAGCCGGGGCGGGCGGATCGGTCGGGGCGGGCGGCGCGGCCGGAGCCGGGGCGGGCGAGGTGAGCGCGGCGATCCGGGCGGCGCTGGAGCTGGCCGGCGCGGCCGACCGGGAGGCCGCGGGCCGGCTGGACGCGCTGGCCGACGCCGCCCGCGCGGGGTGGGCCGAGCGGCCGCCGCCCGGCCGCCCGAAGGCCGGCGCCGACCCGGCGTCGGTGCGGGCCTGGTGGGCCGGGCTCACCCCCGCGCAGCGCCGGTGGCTCGTCGCGCACGAGCCGGGGCTCCTCGGCCGCCTCGACGGGGTGCCGGTGGCCGCCCGCGACCAGGCCAACCGGCTGCTGCTCGGGGCGCGGCGGGAGGAACTGCTGGCCGCGCGGCGAAGGCTGCTGGAGCGGGTGCCGCGCGGGCCGCGCGGGCCGGTCGAGCTGGCCGGGCTGTCGCGGATCGGGAAGTCCCTGGCCGGGCTGGACGCGCTGGCCGCCCGCCTGGCGGGCGACGAGCAGCCCCGGGCATACCTGCTGGGGCTGGGCACGGGCGGCGAGGGACGGGCGGTGGTGGCGCTGGGCAACCCCGACCGGTCGGCCCGGGTGCTGACCTACGTGCCGGGGATGACCGCGGGCCTGCACGACGTGCCCGGCGAGTTGGGTCGGGCGGCCCGGGTGCTGGCCCGCTGCGCCGCCCTCGCCCCCGAGGAGGAGGCCGCCGCGGTGCTCTGGCTGGACTACGACGCCCCCGATTTCCTGCACGAGGCGGCGTGGCCGGGCCAGGCCCAGAACGCCGGCCCGGCGCTGCACCGGTTCCAGGAAGGGCTGCGGGAGACCCACGACGGGCCGCCGGGCCGGCAGACCGTGCTCGGGCACAGCTACGGCTCGCTGGTGGTCGGCACGGCCGCCCGCGATCACGGGCTGGCCGCCGACGCGCTGGTCTTCGTCGGCTCGCCCGGGGTGGGGGTCGCCCATGCGGGCGAGTTGGGCGTGCCGCCCGGGCAGGTCTGGGCGAGCACCGCGCCGGACGACGTGATCCGGTGGGCCCGGCCGCCGGACGAGCTGGCCCGCCGGTCCCTGCTGGGCGCGTCGCCGGTCGGCCCGGCGATCGGGGCGCTGCTCGGCGCGCCGGAGCGGGAGCTGTGGTTCGGGCAGGACCCGTCCCACCCGGGCTTCGGCGGGCGTACGTTCCCCAGCGGCCGGCACGGCCACACGGGCTACTGGGCGCCCGACAACCCGGCCCTCGACGGGATGGCCCGGGTGGTGCTCGGCCGCTGACCCGCGCGACGCAGCGGGCCCCGCCCACCGGCGCGGGTGGACGGGGCCCGTCGTGGGGCGGTGCGGCCTACTCGACCGTGACCGACTTCGCCAGGTTGCGGGGCTGGTCCACGTCGTGCCCCCGGGCGGCGGCGATCTCGGCCGCCAGGACCTGCAACGGCACGGTGGTGACCAGCGGCGCGAGCAGCGTCGGCGTACGCGGCACGCGGATCAGGTGGTCGGCGTAGCGGACGACCGCCTCGTCGCCCTCCTCCGCGATCACGATGGTCCGGGCGCCGCGCGCCCGTACCTCCTGGATGTTGGAGACCACCTTGTCGTGCAGCATGCCCCGGCCGACCGGGGAGGGCACGATGCAGATCACCGGGGTGCCCTTGTCGATCAGCGCGATCGGGCCGTGCTTCAGCTCGCCGGCGGCGAAGCCCTCGGCGTGCATGTACGCCAGCTCCTTGAGCTTGAGCGCGCCCTCCAGGGCCACCGGATAGCCCACGTGCCGGCCGATGAAGAGCACGGTCGGCTCGGCCTTCAGGTCGCGGGCCAGCTCGCGGACAGGCTCGATCCGCTCCAGCAGCTCGCGCAGCTTGCCCGGCATCTCCTGGAGCTGGGCGACCACGGCGGCCACCTCGTCGGCGAACTTGATGCCGCGCACCTGGGCCAGGTGCAGGCCGATCAGGTAGCAGGCGACGAGCTGGGTGAGGAACGCCTTGGTGGACGCGACGGCGATCTCCGGCCCGCCGTGGGTGTAGAGGACCGCGTCGGACTCGCGGGGGATCGTGGACCCGTTGGTGTTGCAGATGGCCAGGACGCGGGCCTTCTGCTCCTTCGCGTGCCGCAGCGCCATCAGGGTGTCCATCGTCTCGCCGGACTGCGAGATCACCACGATCAGCGTGGACCGGTCGAGGACCGGGTCGCGGTAGCGGAACTCGCTGGCCAGCTCCACCTCGCACGGGATCCGGGTCCAGTGCTCGATGGCGTACTTGGCGACCAGGCCGGAGTGGTACGCGGTGCCGCAGGCGACGATGAAGATCTTGTCGACGTCGCGCAGGTCCTGGTCGCTGAGGCGGACCTCGTCGAGCATGATCTCGCCGGAGTCGGTGAGCCGGCCGAGCAGCGTGTCGGCGATGGCCTGCGGCTGCTCCTCGATCTCCTTGAGCATGAACCAGTCGTAGCCGCCCTTCTCGGCGGCGGAGGAGTCCCAGTCGATGTGGAAGTCCTTGCCGCTGGCGGGCTGGCCGGCGAAGTCGGTGATCTCGATGGTGTCGCCGGTGATCAGGACGATCTGGTCCTGGCCGAGCTCCACCGCCTCCCGGGTGTGCTCGATGAACGCGGCCACGTCGCTGGCGAGGTAGTTCTCGCCGTCGCCCCGCCCGACGACGAGCGGCGAGTTGCGCCGGGCGCCGACCACCGCGCCGGGCACCGCGGCGTCGACGGCGAGCAGCGTGAACGCGCCCTCCAGCCGCTGGCAGACCACCCGCATGCCGGCGGCGAGCAGCTGCGGCCCGTCGGGGTGGCCGGCGGCGCGCAGGTCGGCCAGCGCGGCGGAGAGCAGGTGCGCGGCGCACTCGGTGTCGGTGTCGCTGGTGAACTGGACGCCGTCGGCCTCCAGTTCGGCGCGCAGCTTGGCGAAGTTCTCGATGATGCCGTTGTGGATCACGGCGACGCGGCCGTCGGGGGCCAGGTGCGGGTGGGCGTTGCGGTCGGTCGGGCCGCCGTGGGTGGCCCAGCGGGTGTGCCCGATGCCGGTGGTGCCGTCCCCGATGCCGATCGGGCTGGCCGCGCAGGACGTGGGATCCTCGGCGGCCCGCTCGGAGAGCACCTTCTCCAGGTTGGCCAGCTTGCCGGCCTTCTTCTCGGTCAGCAGCGCGCCGTCGCAGACGATGGCGACGCCGGCCGAGTCGTAGCCGCGGTATTCCAGCCGCCGCAGTCCGTCGAGCACGATGCCGAGCGCCGGGCGCGCGCCGGCGTAACCAACGATTCCACACATGTCCCGCAGCCTAACCTAGTTCCACTCATCGCGCGTGCGCGAAAGCCGGGTAAACGATCACCCAACTTGAGCGATCGGAGGGGAAGCGGCACTCTCCGTGACATAGCTCCGCCGGGCGACGGTGCTGCCGGCGACGGTTCCGGGCGGTCGGGGCCGCCCTCGGCAGGGGTTGAAGCCGCGCCGGGAGTCCGTAGGCTGGCGGGCGTGACGACCGCCGACGTGGATCCGCTGGTGGCCCGGATGCGCCCGTTCGGGACGACCGTCTTCGCCGAGATGTCCGCCCTCGCCGTGCGCACCGGCGCGGTCAACCTCGGTCAGGGCTTCCCCGACACCGACGGGCCGCCGGAGATGCTGGCCGCCGCCGCGGAGGCGCTGCGCACCGGGCAGAACCAGTACCCGCCGGGCCCGGGCGTCCCGGCGTTGCGCGCGGCGGTGGCGGCGCACCAGCGCCGGTTCTGGGGACTGGAGTACGACCCGGACGGCGAGATCGTGGTGACGGCGGGCGCCACCGAGGCGATCGCGGCGGCCATCCTCGGGCTCTGCGAGCCAGGCGACGAGGTCGTCTGCTTCGAGCCCTACTACGACTCGTACGCCGCCTCGGTCGCGCTGGCCGGCGCGGTCCGGCGCCCGGTCACGCTGCGTCCCGCCGCCGACGGCCGGTACGCCTTCGACCCGGCCGCCCTGCGCGCCGCGTTCGGCCCGCGCACCCGGCTGGTGCTGCTGAACTCGCCGCACAACCCGACCGGCAAGGTGTTCACCCCCGACGAGCTGGCCCTGGTCGCCGAGCTGTGCCGGGAGCACGGCGCGTACGCGGTGACCGACGAGGTGTACGAGCACCTGGTCTTCGCCGACGCGTCCACCCCGCACGTCCCGCTGGCCACTCTGCCCGGCATGCGGGAGCGGACGCTGCGCATCTCGTCGGCCGGCAAGACGTTCTCCTGCACGGGTTGGAAGGTCGGCTGGGTGAGCGGGCCGGCGGCGCTGGTCTCGGCGGTGCTGCGGGTGAAGCAGTTCCTCACCTTCGTCAACGCCGCGCCGCTCCAGCCGGCGGTCGCGGTGGCGCTGGCCCTGCCGGACGCCTACTTCGCCGACTTCCGCGACGACATGCAGGCCCGCCGCGACCAGCTCGTCGGCGGGCTCACCGACGCCGGGTTCGAGGTGCTCCCGCCGGAGGGCACCTACTTCGTCACCGCCGACGTCAGCGCGCTGGGCGGGCGGGACGGGGTGGAGTTCTGCCGGTCCCTGCCCGAGCGGTGCGGGGTGGTCGCCGTGCCGACGCAGGTCTTCTACGACGACGCCGAGGCCGGTCGGCACCTGATCCGCTTCGCCTTCTGCAAGCGACCCGAGGTGCTGACCGAGGCCGTCACCCGGCTGCGCCGGCTGTCCGCGACCTGAGCTTCCCGGCGGCCGGCCGCGCTCGACGCCGTCCGCGCCGGTCCACGCGTACCCGAACGTCAGCCGGCCGCCCGGGTCGGGCCGGTCCCCCGCTCCGGCGGCACCGCCTCGGAGCGGGGCGCCCGGAGCCGGGCGAGCGCCGCGCCGCCGTCGGCGAGCAGCACCTGCTCGGCGTCGTCGACGAAGGCCAGGTCGGCCTCGACGTGTCGACTCGCCGCCGAGAGCAGCAGGCCGACCACCGGGTCGTCGGCTCGGCGGCGCAGCCCGTCGAGGTTGCGCAGCTCCCGCATCAGGTGACCGCGCTGGTTGCCGAGCACCGTGCGCACGGTCGCCGGCTCGCCGGAGCGGGCCGCGGCGGTCACCTTGAGGAAGAAGTCGTCCCGGAACCCACCGCTGCGCGGGCTGGGCTCGCCGAGCCAACGGTCCAGCTCGGCCCGACCCTCCGGGGTGATCTCGTAGACCACCCGGTCGGGCTTGACCGGCTGGGGCTGCCGTTCGGCCACCACCAGGCCGTCGCGGGAGAGCCGGTCGAGGATCTGGTAGAGGTGCCCGATGTTGAGCGGCCCCCACTGCGGGCCGACCGCCTCCTCGAAGGCGCCCTTCAGCTCGTAGCCGTAGCTGGGGCCGCTGGCGAGCAGGGCCAGGACCGCGTGCTGTATCGCCACCGTCTACTCCGATCCGACCCGGAGGCTGACCGCCACCGGGCCTTGCATTGTCACAATGTATCGCGCACAGTGTGCTCAGCACACGGGGAGGCGCGACATGTTCGACATCATCTGGAGACAGCTTCGCGGCCGTGCGGGGCGGTCGGTGGCGCTGCTGCTCGGCGTACTGGTGGCGACCACCGGTTTCGTCGTGCTGACCGGCGCCACCACCACCTCCCGCCTCGACGTCACGGGCTCCGTCGAGCGGAACACCGACGCCGCCTACGACATCCTGGTCCGCCCGAAGGGCACGCGTACCCCGCTGGAGGCCGAACGCAGGCTGGTCCAGCCCAACTACCTCTCCGGCCTGTTCGGCGGCATCACGATGGCGCAGTACGACCAGGTGAAGGCGGTCACCGGGGTGGACGTCGCCGCCCCCATCGCCATGCTCGGCTACTCGACCGCCCCCGTCCCCACCGCGATCGACCTGACCGACGCCGTCGACCGCTCGCTCGACCGGCAGGTCATCCGGATCGACCCGCGCTTCGTCGCCGAGCGCGGCCTCTCCACCGCCCCGGGCCACGCCCGGTACGTGTACATCACCACGCACCCGATCATCCACGCCCGTCCTGACATGCCCTCCAGCAGCGACGCCACCCCCTACACCGACGGCCGGAGCTACCCCTGGGACGACAAGTGTGGTCCCTCCCCGCGCGAGGTCCTGCCCGACGGCCGCACCCACTCGATCTGCGACCGGCGGCATTACATGGGCAGTCTGGGCGCCTACTCGGAGCGGGAGGACTGGACGGTGATGGCTGTGCGGCTGCTGCCCGACGGCCGGTTCGAGGCCCACGTCAACGTCCTCGCGGACGGGGAGGGTCACGGGCCAGGTTACGTGACCACCTCGGACCGGCTCCAGATCAAGTACAACCTGACCGTGCCCTTCCTGCTGGCCGCGGTGGACC
Organism: Micromonospora sp. NBC_01740; assembly: GCF_035920365.1. Lineage (NCBI taxonomy): Bacteria > Bacillati > Actinomycetota > Actinomycetes > Micromonosporales > Micromonosporaceae > Micromonospora > Micromonospora sp. NBC_01740. The sequence goes on from NZ_CP109150.1 coordinate 599,869, forward strand.
CGGCCGCCGAGGACCGACTCGTCGGCCTGGCCGGGACGGTGGTCGAGGGGCGGGCGCTCCGTCCCGACGACTCGGTCGTCGAGGGACGTGGGGGAGGCAACTTCACCGTCCCGGTCCTCACGACCAGCCGTCCCTTCCTCGACGAGGCGCTGCGCGTCGACGCCACGCGGCTGCCCGCCGCACGCCCGGGCGGCGTGCCGTTGGCCGATCTGGAGCGGGAGCTGCGGCGGGGGCCGGCGATCCCCGCCGGGGACGCCAGCGCCGACGTCGTCTCCGGTTGGCGTTCCCGGTTGAGCGGGGGCCTCTCCCCGACCGGCTGCTGCTTCGGCCAGCTCCAGGACATCGTGCAGGCCGGGCCCGCGGAGTACGACCGGTTCCCCGACGGCACCCTGCGGGTCCGTCCGCTCCCGCCGGCCGCACCCGAACTCTACGGTGGGCACCAGGACTTCAACCCGTACCCGCGCCCCTGGCTGACGGAGGACGTCGGTGCCCGCCCGCTGCGCGAGCTGCCGCTGAAGAAGTCGACCCCCAAGAAGCCCCTCTGGCGCGACTGGCGGGCGGTGGGGGTCTTCGACCCACAGAAGCTGACCGGGTTCAGCGACCTGGGCAAGGTCCCGCTGGAGACGTACGAGCCGCCGCGGGCCGCCGGCGCCGACGCCGCCAGCCGGGACGCGCTGGGCGGGCAGCCGCTGGAGCCGAGCGGCAATCCCGCCGGCTACCTCGCCGCCCCGCCGCTGCTGCTGACCAGCCTCGCCAGCGTGCCGAAGCTGCTGGCGGGCGGCGGCAGTCCGCAGCTCGCCGCCCCGATCAGCGCGATCCGGGTCCGGGTCGCCGACGTGGGCGGCTACAGCGACCGCGCCGCCGAGCAGGTCCGGCTGGTCGCCGAGCGGATCGCCCAGGTCACCGGGCTCGACGTCGACATCACCCTCGGCTCGTCCCCCGCCCCGCAGGCCGTGGAGCTGCCCGCCGGGTCGTTCGGCCGGCCGGCGCTGCGGCTGACCGAGGAGTGGTCGGCGCTCGGGGTCGCCTCGGTGATCACGAAGGCAGTGGACCGCAAGAGCGTCGCGCTCTTCGTACTGGTGCTGGTGGTCTGCGCGCTCTTCCTCGGCAACGCGGTCGCCGCCGCCGTCCGGGACCGCAGATCGGAGCTGGCGGTGCTCGCCTGCCTGGGCTGGCCCGCCCGGCGGATCGGCGCGCTGATCCTCGGCGAGGTGGCCGCCCTCGGGCTGGCCGCCGGTCTGCTCGCGCTGGCGCTGGCCGTCCCGCTCGGCGCCGCGCTCGGCATCGACGTGGGGTGGCGGCGGGCGCTGCTGGCCGTACCGGTGGCACTGCTGCTGGCGCTGGTCGCGGGCCTGACGCCGGCCCTGCGGGCGGCGCGCGCCCACCCGGCCGCCGCGCTGCGCCCGGCGGTGGCGACGGCCCGGTGGGTACGCCGGCCGCGCACCCTGGTCGGCCTGGCCCTGGCCAACCTGGCCCGTACGCCCGGCCGCACCCTGCTCGGGGCCGGCGCCCTGGCCATCGGGGTCGCCGCGCTGACCCTGGTCGCCGCCGCCGGCTACGCGTTCCGCGGCGCCATCGTCGGCAGCCTGCTCGGTGACACGGTGTCGCTGAGCGTGCGGGGCGCGGACACCATGGCCGCCGTCGCGACGGTGCTGCTCGGTGCCGCCGCGGTCGCCGACGTGCTCTACCTGAACATCCGGGACCGGGCCGCCGAGCTGGCCACCCTGCGCGCGGTCGGCTGGAGCGACGCCGCGCTGGGCCGCCTCATCGCCTACGAGGGGCTGGCCCTGGGTCTGCTCGGCGCGGTCACCGGCGCCGGCCTCGGGCTGACCGGGGCGGCCTGGCTGGTCGGCGCCCTGCCCGGCACGTTGGTCGCGGTCGCCGCGTCGGTGGCGGCGGCCGGTGTCCTGGTCACCTCGGTGGCCGCCCTGGTCCCGGCCGCGCTGCTGCGCCGGCTGCCGACCGCCCGACTGCTCGCGGAGGAGTGACGATGGAGACGACGACGGGCAGCACGGTCCGGGTCGCCGGGCTGGTCCGGCGCTTCGGGGCCGGCCCGCAGCAGGTGACGGCGGTCGACGACGTCTCTCTGGAGATCCCGGCGGGGGCGGTGGTGGCGCTGACCGGGCCCAGCGGCTCCGGGAAGTCGACGCTGCTGCACATGATCGGCGCGATCGAGCAGGTGGACGCCGGCACGATAACCGTGGACGAGCAGGAGATCACCGCGCTCGGCCGGTCCGCCCTGACCCGGTACCGGCAGCGGGTCGGCTTCGTCTTCCAGCGCTACCACCTGCTGCCCGCCCTCACCGTGCTGGACAACGTGGTCGTGCCGGTGCTGCCCCGCCGGGGGCGGGCCGACCACGCCGCCCGGGCCCGGGAGCTGCTCGACGCGGTCGGCCTGGCCGGGCGGGAGCGGGCCCTGCCGGCCCAGCTCTCCGGCGGCCAGCAGCAGCGGGTCGCGATCGCCCGGGCGCTGATGGGCTCCCCCGGGCTGCTGCTCGCCGACGAGCCGACCGGCAACCTCGACTCGGCCACCGGCGGGCAGATCCTCGATCTGCTACTGGACCTGCGCGACCGGCACGGCATGACGGTCCTGCTCGCCACCCACGAGCGGGCGGTGGCCGCCCGGTGCGACCGGCTGATCCGCCTCGGCGACGGGCGGATCGTCGAGGACGTGGACCTCACCGACGGCGAGGACCCGGCGGCCACCTTCCGGCGGGCCGCCGGCCTGCGCCTGTAGACCCGGCCGGGACGGGCACCGTGGCCGGTCCCGGACGTCGGCGGCGCCATGGCCGGTCCCGGACGTCGGCGTGCCGTGCCCAGTCCCGGACGTCGGCGGCACCGTGCCCGGTGCCGGCACCGCCGACGCGGGGGCTGCGCGGCACCCGGCCGCCGGACCGGTCCGGGAAAGGCGACGGCCCGGGCCGCCGATGGCGAGCCCGGGCCGATGCGAAAGGTCAGGCAGTCGGGCTGGCGGTGCGGACCTGCTCGGCGATGCGCTCCGCGACGCTTCGGGCGACCTGCTCGGTGGCCGCCTCGACCATGACGCGGACCAGCGGCTCGGTGCCGGACGGGCGCAGCAGCACCCGGCCGGTCTCGCCCAGCTCCGCCTCGGCCCGCTCGACCTCGGCCCGGACGGCGGGTGCGGCCGCGCCGACCGTACGGTCGCCGACGGGGACGTTGATCAGCACCTGCGGCAGCCTGGTCACCACGGCGGCCAGTTCCGCGAGGGACTTGCCGGTGGCGGCCAGCCGGGACATCAGGTGCAGGCCGGTCAGCACGCCGTCGCCCGTGGTGGCGTACGCGGGCATCACGATGTGCCCGCTCTGCTCGCCGCCCAGCGCGAGGCCGGACGCACGCAACTCCTCCAGCACGTACCGGTCGCCGACCTTGGTCTCCAGGAGGCGGATGCCCTGCGCGGACATGGCCAGCCGCAGGCCGAGGTTGCTCATCACCGTGGCGACCAGGGTGTCGTCGGTGAGCGTGCCGGCCTCCCGCATGGCGAGCGCGAGGATCGCCATCACCTGGTCGCCGTCGACCTCGTCGCCGTCGGCGGTCACCGCGACGCAGCGGTCGGCGTCGCCGTCGTGCGCGATGCCGAGGTGCGCGCCGTGCTCGACCACCGCGGCCCGCAGTGCCTCGAGGTGGTTGGAGCCGCACTCGTCGTTGATGTTGAGGCCGTCCGGCTCGGCGTAGATGGCGACGACCTCGGCCCCGGCCTCCCGGTACACCACCGGCGCCACCTCGGCCGCCGCGCCGTTGGCGCAGTCGACCACGACCTTGAGGCCGTCGAGGCGGTGCGGCAGGGTGCCGATCAGGTGCTGCACGTAGTGGTCCGCGCCGTCGAGCAGGTCGTGCACCCGGCCGACGCCGGCGCCGACCGGCCGCTCCCAGGCGGTGGTGGCGTTCGCCTCGACGGCCGCCTCGATCCGCATCTCGATCTCGTCCGGCAGCTTGTGCCCGCCGGCGGCGAAGAGCTTGATCCCGTTGTCGGGCATCGGGTTGTGCGAGGCGGAGAGCATCACGCCGAGGTCGGCCTTGGCCTCGGCGGTGAGGAACGCCACGGCCGGGGTGGGCAGCACGCCCACCCGGACCACGTTGGCGCCGGCGCTGGTGAGCCCGGCGACCACGGCGGCCTCCAGCATCTCGCCGCTGGCCCGGGTGTCCCGCCCGACCACGGCCAGCGGGGGATGGCTCCGGTCCGACTCGGCGAGCGTGTGAGCGGCGGCGACCGCCACCGCCAGCGCCAACTCAGGCGTGAGATCCGCGTTCGCCCGCCCGCGTACGCCGTCCGTGCCGAACAACCGGCCCATACCCGCCAACCTCCGATGAAACGGTCCAGGAAAGGCGAACGGCCGGGCCACCTCCCGTCGAGGGGAGGTGAACCCGGCCGTCCGTCAGAAGTACAACGCGCCGCTGATGATCAGCGCTTCGAGTACTGGGGAGCCTTACGGGCCTTCTTGAGGCCGTACTTCTTGCTTTCCTTGACCCGGGCGTCCCGGGTGAGGAAGCCGGCCTTCTTCAGCGCCGGACGGTCGTCCGGCTCGCTGACGATCAGGGCCCGGGCGATGGCCAGGCGCAGCGCGCCGGCCTGACCGGTGGTGCCGCCGCCACGCAGGTTGGCGATGACGTCGAAGGCCTCCGGCTTCTCGGCGGTGACCAGCGGGTCCTTGATCAGCTGCTGGTGCACCTTGCTCGGGAAGTAGGCCTCGAGGTCACGGCCGTTGCACGTGATCTTGCCGCTGCCGGGGACGATGCGCACCCGGACGATGGCCTCCTTGCGCCGACCCACGGTCTGGATCGGGCGGTCACCACGCGGCGCGCGGGCGACGGGCGCCGGCGCCTCGGTGGCCTCCTCGGGGGCAACCTCGGTCTCGGTGATGTCGGTCATGCTGTTTCCTTCGCCCGCGCTCACTGCGCGATCTGCTTGATCTCGAACGGCACCGGCTGCTGCGCGCCGTGCGGGTGCTCGGCACCGGCGTAGACCTTCAGCTTCTTGATGAGCTGACGGCCGAGCTTGTTGTGCGGGAGCATGCCCTTGACGGCCAGCTCGATGGCCCGCTCGGGACGCTTGGTCAGCAGCTCGTCGTAGCCGACCTGCTTAAGACCACCCGGGTAGCCGGAGTGGCGGTAGGCGACCTTGGTGTGACGCTTGTTGCCGGTCAGCGCGACCTTGCCCGCGTTCACGATGACGACGAAGTCGCCCGTGTCGACGTGCGGCGCGAAAGTCGGCTTGTGCTTGCCGCGCAGCAGCGTGGCGGCGTGGGTGGCCAGGCGGCCCAGCACGACATCAGAGGCGTCGATGACGTGCCACTGACGCTCGATCTCACCCGGCTTCGGGCTGTACGTACGCACAGGTATACCTTGTCTCGTCGTCGGTCTGGGGTCGCGCGCCGAGGTTACCGGGCGCGCACGAACGACCAAGCGTACCTCAGGCGGCACGCCTCTGGATGTCGTACAACAGCAGGCAACGATACCCGCCGCCCCGTCGGCAGGTCAAAACGGGGTACCGCCCCCGCCTGGCCCCATGAGGATACATGGCGGCGGTCACACGCCGGTCAGCCGGCGCGGGCCCGGCCGCAGGTAGACCAGCCAGGTCACCCCGAAACAGAGCGCGTACGCGACGATGAAGGCGACGTACGCCGCGTCCGCGCTGCCCCCGGTCAGGAACGACTGCCGGAAGGCGATGTTCACCAGCACCCCGCCGGAGGCCCCGACCGCCCCGGCGATGCCGATCACCGAGCCGGTCATCCGCCCGGCCCGGCGCTGCGCCGCGACCGCGTCCCGCCGACCGGCGGCCACCTCCGCCGTCGTCCGGGCCCGGAAGATCGCCGGGATCATCTTGTAGGTCGAGCCGTTGCCGATGCCCGAGAAGACGAAGAGCGACAGGAAGCCGAGCAGGTAGAGCCCGAAAGACCGCTCCCGGGCGGCGTGGAGCACCAACGAGGCGCCGGCCGCCATCGCGACGAAGTTCCAGAAGGTCACCCGGGCCCCGCCGAGGCGGTCGGCGAGGTGCCCGCCGACCGGCCGGACCAGCGAGCCGACCAGCGGGCCGAGGAAGGTGAGCCAGGCGGCGTCGACCGGGGTCGGGAAGCGCTCGGCGAACTGGAGCTGGAGCACCTGGCCGAAGGCGAAGCAGAAGCCGATGAACGAGCCGAAGGTGCCGACGTAGAGCAGCGACATGATCCAGGTGTGCGGGTCGCGGGCCGCCTCGCGCAGCGCGCCGGGCTCGTTGCGCGCCCCGGAGATGTCGTCCAACCCGCGCGCCGCGGCGAGCGCGGCCAGCACGATCAGCGGCAGGTAGACCGCCGGCACCAGCCGGGGGTACGCGGCCCCCGCCGTCGCCAGCACCGCCAGGCCGACCAGCTGCACCGCCGGCACGCCGAGGTTGCCGCCGCCGGCGTTGAGCCCGAGCGCCCGGCCCTTGAGCCGCTGCGGATAGAACAGGTTGATGTTCGCCATCGAGGAGGCGAAGTTGCCCCCGCCGACGCCGGTCAGGCAGGCCAGCACCATCAGGGTGGAGTAGGAGACGCCGGGCTCCAGCAGCACCGTCATCGGCACGGCCGGGACGAGCAGCAGCAGCGCGCTGACGATCGTCCAGGTCCGCCCGCCGAAGCGCGCCACGGCCAGCGTGTAGGGCAGCCGCAGCGCCGCCCCCAGTGCCGCCGGCACGGCGGTGAGCAGGAACTTCCCCGCCGGGTCGATGCCGTACTCGGGGCCGAGGAAGAGCACCGTCACCGACCAGAGGCTCCACACCGAGAAGCCCACGTGCTCGGCGAAGATCGAGACCCGGAGGTTGCGGCGGGCGACGGGCGCCCCGGTCGTACGCCAGAACTCGGGGTCCTCGGGCCGCCAGTCGTCGATGCGATGCCGGCGGCCGGCGGCCGGCGGAACGACCTCGGCCGGGGGTGTGGTGGGGGCCAGTGTGCTCACGGCGACTCCTCCTCGTCGGGTGCGACCTGGAGGAACGCTAGGAATCCGGGATTACCCCGGGGTGCCCGTCGCGGGTCGGGCGGGAAACGGAGACCGCACCGGGGACGGATGCCGCCGGTGAGATTTCAGAGTTCCTGGAGGATGCGCAGCGCCCGGCCGACCCTGAGCATGGTCCCGGTGTCGGCGACGTCCACGCACTCGGTGAACCACTTCTTCATCGGCGAGGAGATCCGGTCGGGCATCACCACGTACGCGCCCATCGGCACCGCCAGGGGCGAGTCGCGCAGCAGCGCCTCCTCGACCACCTCGACCACGATCACGATCGGCACGTCGGTGGAGTTGTAGACGTCGGAGCTGATCACAAGTCCGAGCCGTTCCCGGGCGCCGTCGATGCGCCAGACCTCGCCCCTACGCAGCACGCGGGCGCCCGCCGAAGAGCGCGTCGTCGACCATGCCCACCTCGCGGGCGTCGGCGAGGGCGGCGGCTTCGAGGTCGAGCCCGGCCCGGCCGACGGCGGCGGCGTGCGCGGTGAAGACCTCGCGCAGCGCCTTCTCCCGGGCCGCCTGGTCCATCCACGCCGACAGGGAGAGCCCTTCGCGCTTGGCGAACCGCCGGGCCTCCTCGATCGTCTCGTCCGAGAACGACAGGGTCACCTTGGCAGTCATGCCGTGGAGACTACCCACCGGTATGACCGGCAGTCATCCCGTCGACCCCGACTATTCGCGACGGCCGCCGAACACGGCAAACCGCCACTGCTTGAAGAAGCAGTCGACGTCGACCAGGCCGGCCTCGGCCAGCCAGCGGCACTGCGCGGCGACCGGCGCCGGCCGGTCGTACGCCATCCGGCCCTCGGCGGCGGCGATCTCGTCGGCGTCGGAGCCCAGCGCCGCGACCTGCCCCAGCCACACCTCGTGGTACCGCCGGTCGAGCGCCGGGGTGGGGCCGGCGACCTGCTCGGCGTTGACGAAGACGCCGCCGGGGGCCAGCGCCGCCGGCACCCGCCGGTAGAGCTCGCGCTTGCCCGCGTCGTCGAGGTGGTGGATGGCCAGCGCGCTGACCACGGCGTCGTAGCGGCCGGCGGGCAACTCCCCCGCCAGGTCGGCCCGGACCGTCCGGTGCGCGACGCCGCGGGAGCGCAGGTGGTCGGCGGCGACGGCGAGCATGGCCGGCGCGGCGTCCACCAGGGTCAGCCGGATCCCCGGCACCGCCGCGGCGAGCAGCAGCGACAGCAGCCCGGTGCCCGCGCCCAGGTCCAGCACCTCCGGGGTACGCCCCGCGGCGAGCGCGGCCCGCAGCGGCGGCGCGGCCACCTCGACGGCGGTGCCGTAGAAGGCGTCGAAGCAGGGCACCAGGCGCCGTCGGGCCTCGTCGTAGCTGCCCGCGACCGCGTCGAAGGCCTCGGCCACGTTCATCGCGCCTCCCAAATGTCAGGATTGTTGTCCCATATTGTAAACGCGAGCCGGCCCGATGCCCGCATGCGGTGTGAGCGGCTCTTGACAGGACCGAAACAGACGGGACCCGGACCGGAAATCGCCCCCCGGCACGCTTTGCCGACATGACAGACGGTGCACACGCGGCGACCGGACCGGGGCGGACGCCCCGGGAGGTGGCGACGCACTGCCCGTACTGCGCCCTCCAGTGCGGGATGACGCTGCGCGAGGAGGCCGGCCGGGCGACGGTGCTCCCCCGGCAGTTCCCCACCAACCGGGGCGGCCTCTGCCAGAAGGGCTGGACCGCCGCCGAACTGCTCGACCACCCCGAGCGGCTGACCACCCCGCTGCTGCGGGACGCGGCCAGCGGCGAACTGCGCCCGGCGAGCTGGGCCGCTGCCCTCGACCGGATCGTCACCGGCCTGCGCACCGTCCAGCAGGGACACGGCCGCGACGCGGTCGCCGTCTTCGGCGGCGGCGGGCTCACCAACGAGAAGGCGTACGCGCTGGGGAAGTTCGCCCGGGTGGCGCTGCGCACGAGGCACATCGACTACAACGGACGGTTCTGCATGTCCTCGGCGGCGGCGGCCGGGATGCGCGCCTTCGGCATCGACCGGGGCCTGCCGTTCCCGCTGGCCGACCTGGGCCGGGCCGACACGCTGCTGCTGGTCGGCGCGAACCCGGCGGAGACCATGCCCCCGCTGGTGCGCTGGCTGACCGAGCAGCGCGAGCGCGGCGGCCGGCTGATCGTGGTCGACCCCCGGGTCACCGCCACCGCCCGCCAGGCCGACCTGCACCTGCAACCCCTGCCCGGCACCGACCTGGCGGTGGCGAACGCGCTGCTGCACGTCGCGCTCACCGAGGGCTGGATCGACCGGGAGTACGTGGCCGCCCGTACCACCGGCTTCGAGGCGGTCCGCCGCAGCGTGGCCAGCTGGTGGCCGGCCCGCGCCGAGGCGCTCTCCGGGGTGCCGGTGGCCGACCTGGAGGCGACCGCCCGGGCCCTCGGCACCGCCGAACGCGTGATCATCCTGACCGCGCGCGGCGCCGAGCAGCACGCCAAGGGCGTCGACACCGTCGCCGCCTTCGTCAACCTGGCGCTCGCCCTCGGGCTGCCCGGCCGCCCCGGCTCCGGCTACGGCTGCCTGACCGGGCAGGGCAACGGGCAGGGCGGGCGGGAGCACGGGCAGAAGGCCGACCAGCTCCCCGGCTACCGCAGGATCGACGACCCGGCCGCCCGGGAACACGTCGCCGGGGTCTGGGGGGTGCCGGCCGACGAACTGCCCGGGCCGGGCGTGCCGGCGTACGAGCTGCTGGACTCGCTGGGCACGCCCGACGGGCCGAAGGCGCTGCTGGTCTTCGGCTCCAACCCGGTGGTCTCCGCGCCCCGGGCCGCCCGGATCGAGGGCCGGCTACGCGATCTCGACCTGCTGGTGGTCGCCGACTTCCTGCTCTCCGAGACCGCCGCGCTCGCCGACGTGGTGCTGCCCACGGCCCAGTGGGCCGAGGAGGACGGCACGATGACCAACCTGGAGGGCCGGGTGCTGCGC